>NZ_JACONT010000013.1 GCF_014358075.1 Sphingomonas albertensis
CTCGGGTTCTGAACCTCCCCCGGCAGGGGGAGGTGGCTGGCGCTTGCCAGACGGAGGGGGCGGAACGGACAACCTCGGTTCCGTGTCCTCCCCCTCCGTCACCTTTGGTGACACCCCCCCTTGCAGGGGAGGATCGAGAGGTCGCCTCAGTAGTGGATCGCGCGGCCATAGGCGGCGAGGACGCTCTCGTGCATCATCTCGCTGAGCGTCGGATGCGCGAACACCGTTTCCATCAGCTCGGCCTCGGTCGTCTCGAGCTGGCGCGCGACGACATAGCCCTGGATCAGCTCGGTGACTTCCGCGCCGACCATGTGTGCGCCAAGCAACTCGCCGGTCTTCGCGTCGAACACGGTCTTGACGAAGCCTTCCGCCTCGCCGAGCGCGATCGCCTTGCCGTTGCCGATGAAGGGGAACTTGCCGACCTTCAGCTCGTATCCGGCTTCCTTCGCCTTCGCCTCGGTCATGCCGACGCTCGCGACCTGTGGGCGCGAATAGGTGCAGCCCGGGATGTTGGCCTTGTCCATCTGGTGCGGCGAACCGCCGGCGATCTTCTCGACCGCGATGATACCCTCGTGGCTGGCCTTGTGCGCCAACCACGGCGCGCCGGTGACGTCGCCGATCGCCCAGATGCCGTCGACGTTGGTGCGGCCATAGCCGTCGGTCTTGATATGCCCGCGGTCGGTCTCGACGCCGAGCGCCTCCAGCCCGATATTCTCGGTGTTGGGGACGATGCCGATCGCGATGATCGCGTGGCTGAAGGTCTCTTCCGAAACCTTGCCGTCCTTCATCTTGATCTTGGCCGTCACGCCGTTCGCCGACGGGGTCAGCCCTTCGAGACCGGTCTGGGTCAGCAGCTTGATGCCCTGCTTGCTGAGCGCCTTGTCCATGAACGCGGAGACTTCCTCGTCCTCGACGGGAAGGATGCGCGGGAGCATCTCGACGATCGTCACGTCTGCGCCCATGTCGTTGTAGAAGCTGGCGAACTCGACGCCGATCGCGCCTGAGCCGATGACCAGCAGCTTGGTCGGCATCTCGGTCGGCACCATCGCGTGGCGATAGGTCCAGATCCGCTCGCCGTCGGCCTTGGCGAACGGCAGGTCGCGCGCGCGGGCGCCGGTCGCGACGATGATGTTCTTGGCTTCGAGCTCGACGGTCTTGTCGCCCTGCTTGACCGAAAGCTTGCCCCCATTCTTCCCGGCGCCGGTGACCGTGCCGACGCCTTCGACGACGGTCACCTTGTTCTTCTTCATCAGGCCCTTCACGCCCGCATTCAGCTGGCCCGCGACCTTGCGCGACCGGTCGACGACCTTGGCGAGGTCGAAGCCGACATTGTCCGCCTTAAGGCCATAGCTCTCGGCGTTCTGCATGTAGTGATAGATTTCGGACGTACGGAGCAGGGCCTTGGTCGGAATGCAGCCCCAGTTGAGGCAGATGCCGCCCAGCCGCTCGCGCTCGACGATCGCGACCTTCAGGCCGAGTTGCGACGCACGGATCGCGGCGACGTAACCGCCGGGGCCGGAACCGAGGATGACGAGGTCGAAAGTATCAGCCACGTGAAAGTCCTTCAGAAAATCAGTTGGTTTCGGGCGGCACGGGCCGCGGTTTGCGGTCGTCGCCGACCGCCACGAAGATGAAGCGCGCCTGGGTCACCTTGCAGCTGTCGTTGCTGTGCCGCGCGCGACGCCATGCCTCGACTTCGATCGTCATCGAAGTGCGACCGACCGCGATCAGGTCTGCGTAGACCGAAACCTCGTCACCGACGACGACCGGCATGTGGAACTTCATCGCATCAGCCGCGATCGTGACAGCACGGCCGCCGCTACGGCGCGACGCTACCGAGCCGGCCGCGAGATCCATTTGGCCCATCAGCCAGCCGCCGAAGATGTCGCCGTAAGGGTTGGCGTCGGCGGGCATTGCGGTGACGCGGATCGTCGGGGCCTTGTTGGGGGGCAGGTCGGTCACGCTTCACTCCTGCGGGTCGTTTGGTCGAGACGGCGGGCTCGGCGCAATGGCCCCACGCCCATCAATACGGTCGCGACCATCGCCGCCGCACCGCACGCCCAGATCACGTCCTGTCCGAGCGGATAGGACCATGCCGCCGCCCAGGTTATCGCGACGGCGACGACGAGGCCTGCAAGGATGTGCAGGATCTCGATGGTCGTCTTATTCATGTCGAACACCCCCCTAAACCGTTCGTGCCGAGCGCAGTCGAGGTACATGGGTCTCATGCCCCTCGACTTCGCTCTGGGCGAACGGGGTAGGGGAGGCGGTCGTCACGATCTTACGCCAGCATGCCCAGCGGGTTCTCGACGAGATGCTTGAACGCCTTCATGAACTGCGCGCCGTCGGCCCCGTCGATCGCGCGGTGATCGAAGCTGCCGGTCGCCGACATCACGGTCGCCACGGTCAGTTCGTCGCCGACGACGTACGGACGCTTCTCGCCCGCGCCGACCGCGAGGATCATCGCCTGGGGTGGGTTGATGACTGCATCGAACTGCGTGATGCCGAACATGCCCATGTTGCTGATCGAGGCGGTGCCGCCCTGATATTCCTCGGGCTTCAGCTTGCCGTCGCGGGCGCGGGCGGCGAGATCCTTCATCTGCGTCGAGATCGACGACAGCGAGGCGGTATCCGCGCCGACGATGATCGGCGTGATCAGACCCGACGGCGTGCTCACCGCGACGGAGATGTCGGCACGCTGGAAGGTGATCAACTGGTCGGGCGTGAACATCACGTTGCAGGTCGGCACCTGCATAAGCGCGACGGCCTGCGCCTTGATCAGCAGGTCGTTGACCGACAGCTTCACGCCGCGCGATTCGAGGCTCTTGTTCAGCTCGCCACGCAGCTTGAGCAGCGCGTCGAGGCGGATGTTCACCGTCAGGTAGATGTGCGGAACGGTCTGCTTCGACTCGGTCAGGCGACGCGCGATCGTCTTGCGCACGTTGCTGAGCTTGGTCGCCTCGTGCGGGATATCCGGCACGGCCGCCGGCTTGGCGGCAGGTGCCGGAGCAGCGGAGGCGGTCGGCGCAGCAGCTTCGGTCTTTGCAGCGGCAGACGCCGCACCCGGCTTCGCGCTCTCGACGTCGGCCTTGACGATGCGGCCCTTCGGCCCCGAACCCGACACGGCGCCGAGATCGATACCCTTGTCGGCAGCAAGGCGACGCGCGAGCGGGCTGGCCTTCACGCGGTCACCGCTGGCGGCGGGCTTTGCCGCACCGGCGTCGTCCGGACGGCCATGATCCTCGGCCGAAGCTTCGGTGCGCTCGACCGGCTTGGCCTCGTTACCGGTGTCGTTGGGATCTTTCGGGTCGGGCTTGGCTTCCGATTCCTTGGCGGCGGGCTCCGGCGTCTCGCTCTTCGCAGGTGTCGAAGAAACGGAGGACGCATCCTCGCCCTCTTCGGCGATGATCGCGATGACCGTGCCTACCTTCACGTTGTCGGTACCCTCGGCGACGAGGATCTTGACCACGGTGCCTTCGTCGACGGCTTCGAATTCCATCGTTGCCTTGTCGGTCTCGATCTCGGCCATCAGATCGCCGGATTTCACGACGTCGCCTTCCTTGATCAACCATTTGGCGAGGGTACCCTCCTCCATGGTCGGGGACAGGGCAGGCATCTTGATCTCGATCGACATGGATTTCCCCAGGGCGTGACGTAACGGCATGCCTACTCGCGCCCTCGTCCGCTCGGGTCAACCCCGTCGGCGCAACTCCGCGGTCTTGCGTCGTGCACGGCTTCGGGCCACCTACGTCGCATAACGGGGGCCAAAATGCGTATTTATCTGGTGGTTATCGACGACAGTCCCGAAGCCGGCATCGCCTTGCGCTTCGCCGCGCGGCGTGCCGTGAAGACCGGCGGCGGCGTCGAGATCCTGACGGTGATCCCGCCGCAGGAGTTCATCGCGTTCGGCGGCGTCCAGGCGACCATCGAGGAAGAGGCGCATCTCCACGCCGAGGGCCTGGTTGCAGGCGCGGCCGGAACATTGCTGGAGGAATCCGGCCTGCGGCCGTCGATCACGGTGCGCGAAGGCGAGGGGCCGAAGATCATCCGCGAAATGATCGAGGCGAATCCCGAGATCGCGGCGCTGGTGTTGGGTGCCGCGGCGACCGGCGCGCCGGGCGAATTGATCGCGCACTTCACCGGTGCGGACGCGGGCGCGCTGCCCGTGCCGGTGATGATCATCCCGGGGTCGCTGACCCGCGAGGCGATCGACCGGTTGAGCTGAGCCCCGTCACCGCCTGCGTCGGCCGGCTGCCTTGAGTGGGCTCGTCAGCCCGCCGCCTCAGCCGACCGCGACCGGCGCCTTGGTCGAGAGCAGCCTCTCGATACGCTCGATCCCGGTCCGGGTCAGCTGGACCGCGTCGAGGTCCCTGTCGATCTGTTCGATGAGAGACTTCGCCTGGAGCACGTGCAGCCAGCGCATCAGCGTGGCGCGTGACAGGCTGAGCTGCGCGACGAGTGATTCCACCGTCGCGATCCGGCTCTCGGCCTCTGCGACATAGACGATCAGCAAGCTGGCCCAGGCGTGATCCGCAAACAGGTCGGCCCCCAATATCGTATCGCGGGACCGCATGACGTCGAGCAGATCCTTAGCCCGACGCCACAGCCGATAGGGCACAGTATCGGCAGCGGCGAGGCTGGTAACCGCGGGCAGGGCGCGCGGCACGGTCGACAGCGTACCGAAGAGATATCCGTCGCTGCAACTGCCGATTCGCGAAACCTGGACTTCGAGCGTGATGACCGCACCGTCGCCGCCGATATACCGTTTTCGTATTCGCGCCGAACTCCCATTGGGTTGCAGTGCGGCGACCTGTGCAAGGTTGCGCGCAATGTCTCCCGGGTGGGTGATGGACATATACGACCGGCCGACCAGCTGCTTTTGTGTGCGCTGCAATGTCGTGGCGACGGATTCGTCGATCGTCTGGATAACCCCTGCAGCGGTCGAAATCGAATGCCCCAATATCATCTCGGCTCCCTGTAACCTCGACGGCGCTTTTAGTGTTTTGCTTTATCTGTCTGAAACATAGATTATAACCATTAAGCGAACTTATATTGAGCTGTGTGCCGAGTTACGGTTCGGGAAGCGCAGCGGACGCAGTGCGATTGCTGCATTTCCCGGCTTGAGCCGCGCCGCCGATACGGGCACGATTGGCCATGCCCTTATTCGCAGTCCCGCTGCTTCTCGCAGCCGTCGCCCCGATTTCTTCTCCGCCCGCCCGTCTGCCCGCGCCATCCGCGACCCGGCTCAAGGCCGACGTCACCGCGATGGTCGGCTTCGGCACGCGCCACACGGCGTCGACTACCACCGATCCCAAGCGCGGCATCGGCGCCGCGCGGACCTGGGCGGCGCAGCGTTTTACCGAGATCGGCGCGACCTGCGGCGGCTGCATCACGGTCGAGCGGATCGCGCGGACCTTCACCGGGCCGCGTGCACCGACCGGGGTCGTTGTCGAGGACGTACTCGGCATCCAAAAGGGCCGCGACCCGAACCGCGTGGTGATCGTCGGCGCGCATATCGACAGCCGGGTGACCGACGTGATGAACGTCACGTCCGACGCGCCGGGCGCGAACGACAACGCGTCGGGCGTTGCGCTGGTGCTGGAGGCGGCGCGATTGCTGTCCCAACGCCAGTTCGATGCGACGATCGTCTACGCGGTGTTCTCGGGCGAGGAACAGGGCCTGTGGGGCGCCGAACTGCTCGCCGATACCGCCAAGGCGCGCGGCTGGAAGGTGTCGGCGATGCTCAACAACGACATCGTCGGCAACACGGTCGGGCAGGGCGGCGTACGCGTCGCCGACCGGGTCCGCGTGTTCTCGGAAGGCATCCGCGCCTCCGAGGATCTGGTCGCGCAGCAGGGCCGCCGGGCCGAGGGCGGCGAGGACGATGGCCCCAGCCGCGCGCTGGCCAAGGCGATCGACGGGATCGCCGGCACCGTTCCCGGCGGGCTCGACGTGATGCTCGATCGTCGACCGGACCGGTTCGGCCGTGGTGGCGATCATGAGCCCTTCCTCAAACTGGGCTATCCCGCCGTGCGCTTCTCGGTCGCCGCCGAGAATTGGGACCGCCAGCACCAGGACCTCCGTACCGAGAACGGCGTCGTCTACGGCGACACCATCGAGGGCATGGATTTCCCGTATCTTGCGAAAGTCACTGCGATCAACGTCGCCACCCTCGCACGTATTGCCGGTGCACCCGCTGCGCCGGACGAGGTGACGATTGCCGGTGCCTTGTCGCGCGACACGACGGTCAAGTGGACCGCTGTACCCGGCGCGGCGGGATACCGGGTCCGCTGGCGCCGCAACGACGCGCAGGACTGGGCGGAGACGCGCGACGTGACGGGGACGCAAACGCTGCTCGTGCAGGTGCCGGTGGACGACAATTTCGTCGGCGTCTCGGCGCTGTCGGCGAATGGCGCAGAAAGCCTGGTGAGTTTCGGGGGACGGGAGCGGCGGCGGTAAAACCGCTCCATGGGGAACCGTCCGCTTGATCCATAGAAAGGCGAGGTCAGGCGGCGGCCGATGCTTTCCAACGGCGATTGACGAGGGCCCGTGCGTCCGTGACCGACATCGGGCGCCCGAAATAATAGCCTTGAGCCATGGTGCAGCCGAACTCCTGGACCATCTTATGCTCCGCGGCCGTTTCCACGCCTTCCGCCGTCGTCGCCATGTCGAGACTTTCGGCAAGCGCAATCACTGCGCGGACGATCGCGACGGCTTCACGAACGCCCTTGGCCGCGTCGTGGATGAAACTGCGATCGATCTTGATCGACGAGAACCGCGTACGGCTGAGATAGCCGAGCGAGGAATAGCCGGTGCCGAAATCGTCGAGGCTCAGATGCACGCCGAGACCGAGTAGCCGGTCCAATACTCGGGTCACGCCGAGCCCTTCGTGAAGGAACACGCTTTCGGTCACTTCCAGCTCGAGGCGTTCGGGAGAAAGTCCGGCGTTCGACAGTGCCGATGCGATCGTGGTGAGGAACCCGGGATTCTGGAGTTGGTTTGCCGATACATTGACGGCGATGCGGATATCCGACGGCCATTTCGCGGCCTCGGCGCAGGCGGTGCGCAATACCCAGTCACCGATCGGCGCGATCAGTCGTGCGTCCTCGGCGAGCGGGATGAACTTGCTGGGCGGAATCGTACCGAATTCCGGACTTTTCCACCGCAGTAGCGCTTCGAAACCCCTGAGTTGTCCCGCTTCTGCATCGACGACAGGCTGATATTCGAGGTGCATTTCGCCGTTTTCGACCGCGGTTCGCAGCGCCAGTTCTAGCACGCGGCGTTCTTCTGCCTGTACGTGCAATTCGGGCTCGTAGGTCCGAAACACGCCACGGCCCGCATCCTTGGCGCGGTACAGCGCAAGGTCCGCAGAGCGCACCAGCATTTCCGCGGTACGCCCGTCCCGAGGGCCGATCGCCAGGCCGATGCTCGCGCCGATAAACAGCGTGTGGGCGTCGATCTCGTACGGCAGCGACAGCGACTCGATGATACGCTGCGCAAGTCGTTCGATCGCGACGGTGTCGCTGGCGTCCCGAACGACAACGGCAAATTCGTCGCCGCCCAACCGGCCGCATAGATACGCCTCGCCCATCAACTGATCGAGGCGCTCGGAGACCCGGCCGAGCAGGCGGTCACCGATCGGGTGGCCAAGCGTATCGTTGACCGCCTTGAAACGGTCGAGATCGAGCATCATGAACGCGTAACGTCCGCCGGACCGATCGGCCTCGGCGATCGTCTTCACCAGCGTTTCGTTGACCATCAGACGGTTGGGTAGTCCGGTGAGCGTATCGAACCGCGCCATGCGATTTATCCGGTCGGCCGAGGCGCGTTGTTCGGTTACGTCGGAGGCCACACCAAGAAAACCGACAAATTCGCCGAGATCGCCGAACCGGGGCGAGGCCGCGAGTTCCCACCAGCGGTCCTCCCCGTCGATCTGCACCGGCAAGCGCAGATCCCGGAAGCTCTCGCGCGCCTTCAGCTTTTCGGCGAGCGTGCGCAGCCCCGCGGCGAAATTGCCCGTCTCCCAGGTCGGTCCCGCCAGGACCTGGAGGAACGGCATGCCCTCGATCCCCGCCGGATCGAGCCGGCAGGCATAGGCGAACCGCGCCGAGGCCCGGACGATCCGACGCGCGGTATCGGTTTCCCACAGCCAGTCGGCATCCGTCTCCTCGAATTCGCGGAGCAGCAGGCTGACGGTCTCGTTGCGTTCGCCGAGCGCGATCTCGCCGGCGCGGATCAGCACCAGCGTCCGCGCACGGCTGACGCAGATGATCATCAGCATCGCGGTGAAGGCGAATATCCCCACCGCCGCCGCGACCGTCCCCGCCATCGCAAGCTGGATGACCATCGCGGCGCCGAGATACCCGAGGAACACCAGCGTCGCGAGCACCAGCGGCGCCATCGCGAACGCCGCCGCCGTCATCAGCACCGCGAGCGTTATCCCCAGCCCGGCGGTCGTCCCCGACGGCGCATGCGTGCAGAACAGCACCGGTACCGCGGACCAGGCCAAGGCGAGCGCCAGTCCGTCCCATCCGGTGTTGCGCACGTCGCGGACGCTCGCATAGCTGTCGCCGCGGTGGTGGGTCGCCAGACGACGAAATGCGACGGTGAGGGCAATGGCGACGATCGCCGCGAACCACGTCGCGATCTCCCAGAATGGCGAGAGGCCGTCGAGCAACGCCGCGGTCGTCAGCGCCGCGAGGAGATTGGCCGTGAGCAGGAACAATGCCATCCTTCGGCCTGCGAACAACTGTGCGGCGCGAATTCGGCTCCATTCGGCCGGGTCCGCGCCATCGCGCAAGCCCAGCAACGTAGGAATATCGACCGTCGTCCGGCTCGATAGAAAAGGCGATCTGGTACTCACGACGTCAGTTTTAAGACACGTTGGTTAGCAGAACGTTCGCATAGCACCGAAATGGATGCAATCGCTCGGCAGATTGAGGCTAAGTTACGGCTCGGTCGGTCTTTCTCGGCTGAAGTTTATTTACAGGACGGCGATGTTACGCCGCGATGTCATACGGCTTGATGTCGCCGCTGAGATATAGGTTGCGCGCCTTCGCCCGGCTGAGTTTGCCCGACGAGGTGCGCGGCAGGGTGCGCGGCGGGATCAGTTCGATCAGGCAGTTCATGCCCGTCACCGATCGCACGCGCTCGCGAATCTCGTCGCGCAGGCGCAGGCGCTCGGCTTCGTCCGAGCTGCGGCACTGGACCAGCACCGCAGGGGTTTCCTCGCCGCCGGGCGTCGTGATCGCGAACGCGGCGATGTCGCCGGCCTTGAAGCCGGGAAGCTGCTCGACCGCCCACTCGATATCCTGCGGCCAGTGGTTCTTGCCGTTGACGATGATCATGTCCTTGGCGCGGCCGACGATGTAGATGTAGCCATCCGACATATAGCCCATGTCGCCGGTATCGAGCCAACCGCCCGACATGCACGCCTCGGTCGCCGCGTCGTCGCGGAAATAGCCGACCATCACCGACTTGCCCTTGCACCAGACCTTGCCGATCGCGCGCTCGGGGAGGGGGGTACCGTCCTCTTCGCGGATCTCGATCTGCATGTCGCGGACCGGCTTGCCGCAGTTGACGATCGCACGGTAGCGCTGAGGACGGTCCCCACCACGCGAGCCGCCCGAAAGCTGCGTTTCCTCGACCAGTTCGACCCGGATGCCTTCGCCCGGCGGCATCAGCGAGACCGCGAGCGTCGCTTCGGCGAGGCCGTAGCTCGGCAGGAATGCGCTCGCCTTGAAGCCCGCATCGGCGAATGCGTCGACGAACGACTGCATCACGTCGGGACGGATCATGTCGGCACCGTTGCCCGCAACCCGCCAGCGCGACAGGTCGAAGCGGTCGCTCGCCTTGGTCTGCGACGACATGCGGCGCGCGCAGATATCGTAGCCGAAGGTCGGCGAATAGCTAAGCGTCGTGCCGGTGTTCCGGCTGATCAGGTCGAGCCAGGCGAGCGGACGGCGCGCGAAATCCTCGGTCTTGAGATAATCGGTCGAGACCTGGTTGGCGATCGGCGACAGGAAGCAGCCGACCAGCCCCATGTCGTGATACCAGGGCAGCCACGAAACGCAGCGATCGGTATCGCAGACTTCCATGCCATGGCTGTGTGCCGCGAGATTGTTCAGCAGCGCCGCGTGCGTGATGACGACGCCGTGCGGGAAGCGCGTCGAGCCGCTCGAATACTGCAGATAGGCGATGTCGTCCGGCTTCGCCTCGGGCAGCGTTGCGACGGGCGCGTCCTGCGCGGCGAACTCGGACCAGTCGATGCCGATGGTGCCCGACAGCCGCGCCGCTTCTCCCGCCATCTGCGCGAGTTCGGGCGGGAAGATCAACATCTTCGGGTCGCAGCTGGCCAGCTGGACGCGGAGTTGTTCGATGTACGAATCGCGGCCGCCGAACGAGGTCGGCAGGGGCAGCGGCACGGGCCATGCGCCGGCATAGACGACGCCGAAGAACAGCGCGGCGAATTCGGGGCCGGTCTCCGCGACCAGCGCGATGCGGTCGGCGGGGGCAACGCCGGCGGCGATCAGGCGGTCGGCCATCGCGCGGGCGTCCGTGCGGAGCTGCGAATAGGGGTAGGGCTGCGACAGCGTGCCGCGCGCGTCGTGGAAGTTCAGGCCGCGGTTGCCGCTCGCGGCGTAGTCGAGCGCTTCACCCAGCGTGCCGAAATCGGCGAAACGGCGCGGCAGGGCGTCCTCGGTCGGCGTCGCGACGATCGTCGCCGCGGTCTGGCCGTCCTTCTGAAGCGTCTCTGTCGTCATCGCAGTTCCTGTCTTTGGCGTCTTGCCCGGCATGGCGGCTGAACGCAGCACACCTATTTCTAGTCTAGCCGTTCAACTTCGGGTGTCAGTGTGGCACAATGATGGCGTGTCCAACGATGACGACCCCGATCGCGCGACAGGGCGCCCCAAAAGCCGTGGAAAGTCGGGCGCGCCAGGGTTTGGACCAGGGTTTGGAAGCGCACGCGCGGGTACCGGTGGACGTGGGCGTACTACCGAACGTGCTCCGCCCAAACCGCTAGACGCCGCAGCGCTCGAGCGGATGGCGCTGCGCTATGTCGAGCGGTTCGCGACGACGCGGGGGCGGCTGACCGATTATCTGATGCGCAAGATCCGCGAGCGCGGTTGGGACGGGGGCGCCGCCGCGGCACTGGCCGAGCCCGCTGAACTGGCGCAGCGGATGGCCGATCTCGGCTATGTCGACGACCGGGCCTTTGCCGAACAGCGGGCTGCTGCGATGCAGCGACGCGGGCTTGGTGCGCGTCGCGTCGCGGGGGCGTTTCGCGAGGCGGGTATCGACGAGGGGGATGCGGAGTCGGTGGCGCCGGCGATCGCCGATCGCGCCGTCGAATCGGCGCTCGCCTTTGCGCGGCGCAAGCGAATCGGGCCTTACGGGAATGGCGACGGCGACCGGAAGCTTCACGAAAAACAGCTCGCGGCGATGATGCGGGCGGGTCACCGGTTCGATCTCGCGCGCAAAATTGTTGCTGCGCCGCCGTCCGACGCGCCCGAATCGATGGATTTCGACTGAGGATCGCATCGGGTTCGTTGCGGTTGCGACGAAGCGTGCTAGCAAGGGGCTCAGGGGTGTAACAATGCGTAACGACACGCAGCAGGATGCGAACATGACGGCGCAGGCCGTATCGGCGATGATCGGAGTCCCGGGATCGGTTTCGCAACCTGTCCTGGAGGCGGCGGAGGAATCGGTTTCGGCTGGTGCCGTGGCTACCATCGACGAGGGTGGGGTCGATGGGCGCGCGGTCGATGGGCGCGCGGTCGAGGGGCGTGCGGTCGACGTTCGCGCGATCGGCGGCGTGATCAAATGGTTCGACGTCACCCGCGGGTTCGGGTTTGCGGTCGCGGACGACGCGGCCGTGGGCGATATCCTCGTGCATTTCTCCGTCCTGCAACCGCATGGTCGTCGGAGCCTGCCCGAGGGCGCGCGGGTCGAGACCTTGGCGGTGCAGCGCGGTCGCGGATTCCAGGCGCGTGAGATCGTCTCGATCGATATGACCAACGCGGTCGAGGAAACGGTTCGTCCTCCCACCTCGCCCGATCGGATCGATCCGGTCGCGATGATCGACGCCGCCGGGCCGTATGAAGCGGCGGCGGTCAAATGGTTCAACCGTTTGAAGGGCTATGGTTTCCTGGTACGGGGCGCCGATGGCAGCGACATCTTCGTCCACATGGAAACGCTGCGCCGCGCAGGGATCGAATCGGTCGAACCCGATCAACCGCTGCGCGTGCGCGTCGTCGCCGGGCGCAAGGGGCCGCTGGCCGTTGCGGTCGAAGAGGATCTGGGATGAGTTTTGTTGCCAAGGCCGTGTTGGCGGGGGTGCTGGCGCTGGGCGTCGGCGCCGGGGGTGTCGCGTACATGAACAGCGACACTGATACCGAGGTGGCCAAGGATGGCACGCTCGCGCTGACGATCAAGAGCACGAACGGAACGCATGCGTTCATCGTCGAGCGCGCAAAGACGCAGGACGAGCAGGCGCGCGGGCTGATGTTTCGCACCGACCTGAAGCCTGACGGCGGCATGCTGTTCTGGCCGTACCCGCCGACGGGTGGCGCACCGGTCGCGGCGAGCTTCTGGATGAAGAACACGCCGAGCTCGCTGGATATCCTGTATATTCGCGCGGACGGCACGATCGCGCGGATCGCGGAGAATACGGTGCCGTTCTCGGAAACGCCGATTCCTTCAGGCGAGCCGGTCGGTGCGGTGCTGGAACTGATGGGCGGCAGGGCTGCGGAACTGGGGATCGCCGAGGGTGATCTCGTGACGTGGGACAAGGGCGCGAAATAGCCGCACGAACCGTTCGATCGATTACACCACCCCGGCGAAAGCCGGGGCCTAATTGGAAAGGTCGCTGTAACAGCGGACAGCCCTTCGTTAGCGACGTTCCCCAATTGGGCCCCGGCCTTCGCCGGGGTGGGACATGTGGCTAGCCGACGTCTCCAGCCAAGTGTTTTCCCGCGAAGACGGGGACCCAGACTGGGCTCCCGCCTTCGCGGGAGAACGAGGGCGGGCGCTTGCAGGCAGGGCGGGGCCCCAGTCTCTACGGCGCACCTTCACGATCCTCCCCCGCAAGGGGGAGGTGGCAGGCTTCAGCCTGACGGAGGGGGAGGTAGGCGATACCTCGGTTCCGTGTCCGCCCCCTCCGTCGCCTGCGGCGCCACCTCCCCCTTGCGGGGGAGGATCTTCCAAGACGTTACACGCGCGCCTTCCCATCATCATGGTTGAAGCCCGCCCCCACTCGGGTTAAGCGCGGCGCATGGGCTTTCTCGCATCGACATTCACGTGGTGGAACGGCGCCACCCTCGGCACCAAATTCGGCCTGCGCAGCATGGCGAAGATGGGGGAAGACGCGCTCGGCAACGTCTATTACCAGGGTGGCAAGGACACCGCGGGCAACCCGCGCCGCTGGGTGATCTACCAGGGCGCGACCGACGCCAGCCGGGTGCCGCCCGCGTGGTTCAGCTGGCTGCATCACCAGGTCGACGACGTGCCCGATCGCGCGCTGCCGCCGGTCCGCACCTGGCAGAAGCCGGCGGTGCCGAACATGACCGGTACCGCGCTCGCCTATCGTCCCGCCGGTGCGCTCGAAAAGGGTGGCAAGCGCGCCACCGCGACGGGTGACTACGAAGCCTGGACGCCCGAAGGGTGATCATGCGCTGGCTCGCCGCGGCCGTGTTGGTCGTGGCGTTGGCGGTGGGCGGCTGGTTCGGATACCGCGCGCTCACCACGCCTGCGACTCCGGTTGCCGCGGTCCAGCAGGACCTGCCGGGCGCGGACGATCCGGGCAATTCGTCGATCGAGACGATCGAGACCGGTGCCGCGGCGATCGCCAATGGCGGCACGCCGATGGCGCAGCGCGTCGCGGTGCTGGGCCTGCTCAACAAGCGTAACGGCGAGACCCGCGAGGTGACGCTGAAACCCGGCCAGGCGACGCGGATGGGCGATGTCGTGCTGCGGCTGCGCGCGTGCGAACAGACCGCGCCATGGGAGCAGGAGCAGCTGACCGGTGCGTTCGTCCAGGTGCTGGTGCGCGGCGTCGACACGCGTTGGCGGCGGACGTTCTCGGGCTGGCTCTACAATGAACGCCCCGCGCTGAACGCGGTGCAGCATCCGGTCTACGACGTCTGGACCAAGAGCTGCGCGATGACTTTCCCGGCGACCGGCCCCGATACCGCACCGCCCGCCGAAGCCTTGCCCGCCAAGCGATCGAGCGCGCGGAAATCGCCGGCTGCCGAGGCTGCCCCGGCGGCGGACGACGGCTTGAGCGCACCGTCGAGCGCGGCGCCCAGCAACGCGACGTAATCCGCCCGGTCGATCTCGATCGCGCCGAGCGAGGCGAGGTGGGAGGTCTGGAACTGGCAATCGAGCAGCGTGAACCCGCCGGCGCGCAGCCGTGCGACGAGGTGCGCGAGCGCGACCTTCGACGCGTCGGTGGCGCGGCTGACCATGCTCTCGCCGAAGAACGCGCGGCCGAGCGACAGGCCGTAGAGCCCGCCGACCAGCTTGCCGCCGTCCCAGCATTCGACCGAGTGCGCGAACCCCATCGCGTGGAGGGTCTGGAAGACGCGCTCGATACCGTCGTTGATCCACGTCTCCGGGCGGCCCTCGACGCTCTCGGCGCACAGCTGCACGACGCGCTCGAACGCAGTGTCGACGGTGACCTGGAAGCGGTCGGCGGCGATCGTCTTCCGTAGCGAGCGCGAGAGCTGGAAACCGTCGAGCGGGAGGACGGCGCGGCGGCGTGGCTCGACCCAGTAGACGCTGGCGGCGTCGCGGCTGTCCGCCATCGGGAATACGCCGACCGAATAGGCGCCGAGGACGAGCTGCGGGTCTAAAACGTCGCTCATGCAGCGAGTCTGTGTTCGATCCGGCGCCAAAGATCCGCAAAGGCCTGCGCGGCGACCGACTTCGGTGCGAACACGCCGACCGGGGCACGCTTGACCGCCATCGATTCGATTCCGCTCGCCATCGGGATGACCGGCCAGTCGGGATGGCGTGCGAGTGCGTCGGCATGCAGCGCGCGGCGCTTGTCGACCATGACGTGGACGGGGAGCAGCGGCGTGCGACCGCCGAGATGCTGGACGACCGCGTCGTACGCGCGGGTCGAGAGCGGGGAGGGTATGACGGGTATGACGATCAGGTCGGCGGCGCGCATCACCTGGTCCGCGGTCTCGGTCAGCCCCGGCGGGCAGTCGAGGATCACGCGGTCATAGGCCTTCAGGTCGGCGAGCAGCTTGGCGAGCCGCTTCTTCTTGTCGAGATCGTGGAACAGCTGGTCGAGCCCGCGCAACGACGCGTCGGCGGCGATCAGGTCGAGGTGGCGGTACGCGGTCGGCCGCGCCTGCTTGGTGACGGCGATGTCCTTCGAGAACATCGCCTGCGCCTGGTCGACCCTATTCGCGCCACCGAGCACCCAGGTCGAGGCGGCCTGCGGGTCGAGGTCCCAGAGCAGGGTGCGGCGGGCGGACAGGGTTGCGGCGCACCACGCCAGGTTCACCGAAAGCGTCGTCTTCCCGACGCCGCCCTTGAGGCTGTAGATCGCGACTGTTGCCATGCCGCTACGGTGCCGGTCCGCGGCGGCGAGGGCAAGAGCGTGCGACACAAAGAAAAACGGCCGGCGAATGATCCGCCGGCCGCCAGGGCTATCGATATAGCGCCCAAAGCCGGCGCCCAAAGCAGGCGCCTAGATCACGCGTGGCAGATCTGGGCCGACTTGCCCGGTGCGGTCAACGTCACCTTGGCGTCGTCACCGGTCATCGACCAGCCGCCCTCGGCAGTCATCGGCGCACCAGCGACGTCCGACTTCAGCGTGGTTGCGGTTCCGTCCTTCTTGGTACGGACCCGAGCCTGCTTGTCGCCCTGGAAGAACGTCACGTAGAGCAGGCTGTTGTCCTTGCAGCGCAGCGTGACCTCGGACTTGATCGCGGGCGGCAGCTCGACAGGCGCGGCGTTGGCCAGCGTGTTCGCCATCGGATCGGGATTGGTATCCACCACCTCGGGCGCGGCGGGCTGGGAGTTGCAGGCGGCCAGCGCAAGCAGCGCGGCAACGGCGGAGATGGGGAGGATCTTCATAACGGAATCTCGCTTCGCGCATGCAGCATGGAGCGTCAAGGTTTATGGCCCTTTCCCACCAAGGCCAGCGACGAACGCGCGACGAACGGGTGCGTACCGGTGACGAACCGGAGGGGTATCACGACCGCGGACACCAATTCACGCGATAGAATCAGGCCGATGGAATCCGCCCGGGGAATCAGGCCGGGCCATCCGGTTCGGCGATGCCGTTCTGTGCCGCCACCCGGTCTTCAAGCAGGGCCAGCGGAGTCGCGATATGCGCCGCGATCAGCGTATCGCCGACCGCCTCCATCATGGCTAAAGCTTCCCGCAACAGGGCCAAGGTATCCAGATAAGTTTCCACGGCGACTACCCCCTGCAGGCAAAGACCGCTTCGCATAGCCGAAAGCGGCGAGACCAAGTCGCGCGAGTTAACATAGGTTAGACTCCGTTCCACGCTGTTTTATTACAGCGCGACTGGTAGATTGGCGCGTCGGCGATGTCATTACGGCAAATGGACGTGGTGAAGATCGAACGAAACCGATCGGGTCCTGGGGGCGGGGCGGGGGTATCCAGGCTGGCGCGGCGACGCGTTTAACGGCGCAAACTTTCCCTCGCTTGCTCCGGGCGGGTCGCGGCGCCACATATCGACGATGCAAACGACACCCGACACGCTCGCCCTCATCGGCAATACTCCCCTGGTCCGGCTGAAGGGACCCAGCGACGCCACCGGCTGCGATATCTTCGGCAAGTGCGAATACGCCAACCCCGGTGCGTCGGTGAAGGATCGCGCCGCGCTGTTCATCGTCGAGGACGCCGAGCAGCGCGGGTTGCTCCAGCCCGGCGGCACGATCGTCGAGGGGACCGCGGGCAATACCGGGATCGGCCTCGCGCTGGTCGCCAACGCGAAGGGCTACAAGACGATCATCGTCATGCCCGAGACGCAGAGCCGCGAGAAGATGGACACGTTGCGCGCGCTTGGTGCCGAACTGGTACTGGTCCCCGCCGCCGCCTTCTCCTCGCCCTGCCATTTCGTCCATACCTCGCGGCGGATCGCCGAGGAGACGCCGGGCGCGATCTGGGCGAACCAGTTCGACAACACCGCCAATCGCCGCGCGCACATCGTCGGTACGGCCGAAGAGATCTGGGCGCAGATGGAGGGCCGCGTCGATGGGTTCACCTGCGCGGCCGGGACCGGCGGGACGATCGCCGGAGTCGGCCTTGGGTTGAAGGCGAAGGACGAAAGCGTCTGCATCGCGCTCACCGATCCGCACGGCGCGGCGCTGTATAACTATTATGCGCACGGCGAACTGAAGTCCGAGGGATCGTCGGTCGCCGAGGGGATTGGGCAGGGGCGTATCACCGCCAATCTCGAGGGCGCGCCGATCGACACGCAGTTCCGGATTTCCGACCAGGAGGGCTATGCCTGGGTCCGCCGCCTGCTCGACGAGGAAGGGCTGTGCCTCGGTCTCTCGTCGGGCATCAACGTCGCCGGCGCGGTGGCGCTGGCACGGCATCTGGGGCCGGGGAGGCGGATCGCGACCATCCTGTGCGACACCGGATTCCGCTATCTTTCGACACTGTATGACCCGACGTGGCGCGAGGCGAAGGGCCTCGCTTGAGCGTCCAGCCCGGCGGAAAACCGCCCCGGCATCGACAGGCGGGCGATGGTCGGGTATCGGAACGCGGTAAGATGAAGGTACCACACGAACCCTCGCAGACCATGCAGCGCATCAAGGTCGGGATGATCGGCCTGGCGGCGGTCGTGCTGCTGATCGGACTGGCGAGCGCGATCATCGGTTCTACGAATCGCGAACGACCGGTCGCCACCGCGGGTACCGCGCAGGCGGACGTAGTAGCGAACATGGTCGTTTCGAACAGCGTCGCGGTGGCCGGCTCGGGCGAACCGCTCGCGGAGATGGGTGTGGCACCGAGCGCAAACGTGCAGGCTCCCGCACAGTAGCCGCAGTACCTCGCTCCCCTCCCTGGAAGGGAGGGGCTGGGGGTGGGTTGGTTTCCGCATGGCCCGGCGTTGCGGCTCGATCAGGCCGACCCACCCCCGACCCCTCCCTTCCAGGGAGGGGAGAGCGTCGTCCCTTGATGTGTGGCGCGCTCTGGCTGTCGCCCTCCGAGGGACGAGCGCTCATGGTCGATTCTGACAGCGTCGTGGTGGCCGGTGCGGGCGAGCCGCTCGCGGAGATGGGCGTGGCACCGAGCGCAAACGTGCAGGCTGTCGCACAGTAAGTTGCCAGCATGATGCCGCAGTATCTCGGTCCCCTCCCTGAAAGGGAGGGGCTGGGGGTGGGTTGGTCCGCTTTGGTCACTGGCGGTCGATCATGCGGAAGCCGACCCACCCCCGACCCCGCCCTTCCAGGGAGGGGAGAGCGTTGTCCTTTGATGACGTGTGGCGCGCTCTGGCTGTCGCCGTCCGCGGGACGAGCGCTCGTGGTCGATTCTGACAGCGTCGCGATGGCTGGCTCGGGCGAGCCGCTCGCGGAGATGGGCGTGGCACCGAGCGCGAACGTGCAGGCTCCCGCACAGTAATCGCCGGCGTAGCGCCGCAGTATCTCGCTCCCCTCCCTGGAAGGGAGGGGCTGGGGGTGGGTTGGTCCGCTTTGGTCACTGGCGGTCGATCATGCGGAAG
>NZ_JACONT010000014.1 GCF_014358075.1 Sphingomonas albertensis
CCTCCAAAATCTGGCTGTGCGTCCGCGTGTCCTTCATGCGCAGGTACACGATCAGCGACACGCCGATCATCGCCGTCACATACCAATAGAACCCACGCTCCATGCCCTCGTTCTTCAGCCACAGCGCGACATATTCCGCCGTCCCGCCGAACATCGTGTTCGCCAGCGCGTACGGCAGAGCCACGCCCAGCGCGCGGACATGCGCCGGGAACAGCTCCGCCTTCACCACCGCGTTGATCGCGGTGTAGCCCGTCACGATGAACAGCGAACCCACGACAAGGCCGAACGCCAGATAGGGGTTGGTCGCGGTTTCCAGCACGGTGAAGATCGGCACCGTGCACAGCACGCCGGCGATCCCGAACCCGACCATCAGCGGTTTCCGCCCGATCCGATCCGACAACGCCCCCGCCAACGGCTGGAACGCCGCATACAGCGCCAGCGCGGCAGTCATGATCAGCGTCGCGGATTCACGGCTGAACCCGCTCGTGTTGACCAGGAACTTCTGCATGTACGTGGTGTACGCATAGAAGGCGAGCGTACCGCCCGCGGTCAGCAGCAGCACGGTGAACGCCTCGCGCGGGTATTTGCTGAACAGCAGCCACCCGCTCGATTTCGGCGCACCGTCCGACTTGGCGTTCTGATAGCTCTCGGTCTCGAGCAGCCCGCGACGGATGCGGAACACGACCAGCGCCAGCACGCCGCCGATCGCGAACGGAATGCGCCAGCCCCAGGCGTCGAGCTGCCCTTCGCTGAGCGTCGCCTGCAACAGCAGCAGCACGCCGAGCGCCAGCAACTGCCCGGCGATCAGCGTGACGTACTGGAAGCTGGAGAAGAAGCCGCGCCGCGACTTGCCCGCCATTTCCGACAGATACACCGCGCTCGCGCCATATTCGCCGCCGACGCTGAGACCCTGCATCAGCCGTGCGAGGATCAACAGCGCCGGCGCGGCCCAGCCGATCGTCGCAAAGCCGGGCGTGATCGCGATCAGGAACGAGCCCGCACACATTAGCGTCACCGAGAGCGTCAGGCCCGATTTGCGCCCGTGGCGATCGGCGTAGATGCCCATCACCCACGCGCCGATCGGCCGCATCAGGAAGCCGACCGCGAACACCGCCGCGACGCTCATCAACTGCGCGGTCGAATTGCCCTTGGGGAAGAACACCGGCGCGAAATACAGCCCGAACGCGGAATAGACGTACCAGTCGAACCACTCGACCAGATTGCCTGCCGACCCGCCGAGGATCGATTTCAGCCGGTGGTTTTTCTCAGGCGGAAGTGTGCTGATCATTATTTATCCCCCTGGGTCGCAAACCCGCGCTTCTTGAGCAGCGCGTTCACGTCAGGATCACGCCCCCGGAACGCGCGATACGCCTCGGCGCGATCGGTCTCGTTACCTGTCGACAACAGAACCTTGGCGAACTTGTCCGCGGTCGCCTTGTCCCAAGGGCTGCCCGCCTCCTCGAACGCCGCGAACGTGTCGGCATCCATCGTCTCGGACCAGAGGTAGCTGTAATAGCCCGCCGAATAGCTGTCCGACGCGAACAGGTGCTGGAACTGCGGCACCCGGTGACGCATCACAAGTTGCTTCGGCATACCGATCTCGGCGAGCGTCGCGGCCTCGAACTTGTCGGGATCGATCACGCCGTCGGGCACGGTGTGGATCTTCATGTCGACGATCGCCGAGGACAGATACTCGGTGGTCGCAAAGCCCTGGTTGAAGGTGCGCGACTTCTCGATCTTGTCGAGCAGGTCCTGCGGCATCGCCGCCTTGGTCTGGTAATGCCGCGCATATTTGTCGAGCACGTCGCGGGTCAGCAGCCAATGCTCGTTCACCTGGCTCGGATATTCCACGAAGTCGCGCGGCGTGCCGGCAAGCCCCGGATAATAGACGTTCTGGAGCATCGCATGGATCGCATGGCCGAACTCGTGGAACAGCGTCTGCGCATCGTCGAGGCTAATCAGGATCGGCTCGCCGGGCGCACCCTTGGCGAAATTGTTGTTGTTCGACGACAGCACAAGCTGCGCCGGCGCGAGCCCACGCTGCCCGCGATACGTGTTCGCCCACGCGCCGGACCGCTTGCCGGTCCGCGCGAAATCGTCGCGATAGAACAGCCCGACATCCTTGCCGGCCTTGTCCGTCACGCTCCACACGCGCATGTTCGGCTCGAACACGGGAACGGTGCCGGTGATCTCCTTGAAGTTCAGCCCGTACAGCCGGTTAGCGGCGTACAGCGAGCCTTGGATGATGTTGCCGAGCTCGAAATACGGCTTCAACTGCGCCTGATCGAGGTCGTACCGCGCCTTGCGGACTTTCTCCTGATAGAAGCGGTAATCCCACGGCTCGATCGTCAGCGACGTGCCGGCGACCTTCTGCATGTCCGCGACCTCCTCGGCGACGCGCCCCTTGGCAGCGGGCCAGACGCGCATCATCAGGTCCATCGCCGCAGCGGGCGTCTTCGCCATCGTGTCCTGCATGCGCCAGTCGGCATGCGTCTTGAACCCGAGCAGGTGCGCGCGGTCGGCGCGCAGCTTGACGATCTGCGCGATCGTCGCGTTCGTGTCGTTCGCATCGCCATTGTCGCCACGATTGACGAACGCACGCCACACCTTCTCGCGCAGCGCACGGTCGGTGGCATAGGTCAGAACCGGATCGACCGCGGAGCGCGTGTTGACGATCGCAAAGCCCGGCAGCTTCCGCTCGGCCGCCGCAGCTTTGGCGACCGCTTTCACGCTGTCGGGCAGGCCAGCGAGTTGCGCCTCGTCGGTGACCGAGATGGCCTTGCTCTCGTCGGCCAGCAGCTTCTCGCCGAACGTCGAGAAGGCGGTCGCAAGCTGCTGGTTATACTGCGAAAGCTGCGCCTTCTGCGCATCGTTCAGCTTGGCGCCCTGACGGACATAGCTGTCGTAGATCCGCGTCACGAGGCGGATCTGCTGCGCGTTCAGCCCGCTCGAATTGCGCGTGTCGTAGATCGCCTGGATGCGCGCGAACAGCGGCTTGTCGAACGTGATCGCATCTGACGCCGCGGAGAATTTCGGCGACCATTCGCGGTCGAGCTTCTGGTACGCGGGCGTGTTCATGTTGCCGGTCATCACGCCGAACAGCGTCATCACCTGCCCATAGCGCTTGCCGGCCAACTGCATCGGCACGATCGTGTTGGCGAACGTCGGCTTGGCCGGATTGTCGGCGATCTTGCGGTAGTCCGCGGCGCGCTCGGCCAACGTCGTCTCGAACGCCTGCGGGAACAGCTCGGGACGAACCTTGTCCCAGGGCGGCACCCCGCCGGTCGGGCCGGTCCAGTCGGCAAGCAAGGGATTCGCGGCGGGTGTCGTGGTGGCTGCACCAGTCTGCGCGACGACGGATGTAGACGCCATCAGCGCAACGGCACTGGCGGCGAGGTATAGAAACTGCACATGGATCTCCCGGTCGATGTACCGGGTAGCATAGAGATAAAGTCACACAGAGGAAGCGGCACGGGGCAATTAGCCCCTGACCCGCCGCGGCGGGCGACCGTTCCGCTCAGTCCAGCGGCAGTTCGTTCGCCACCTGGGTCGCTGCGATCTCCGCCGCGGCGATCAGCCGGCGCCCGGTCTCCGCCGCCGCCTCCGGGGTCATCGCGATCGCCAGCCCGACGGGCCCATCGAGCGTGACCAGACCGTTCTCCGCCGCCGCTACGCCCGGTATCGTTTCCGGCTTCAACATTATCGCGCTCCAGCTTGATCGGTTCCGGCAGCGATCCGCTGCTGCCGGCCGCAGTCAGTCGCCTCGGGAACCATAGAGATATTGTGGTTCGAACTCCGCAACGGCTGCGAGCGCCTTACGATCCAAGATGTTCACCTCACCTGCCTTGAAAGTCAGCAGATTCTTCTCGCGCAATGCTCTCAGCACGCGGTTTACATGCACGCCGGTCAGCCCGCTCGCCTCGGCCAGATCGGGCTGCGTCATCGGCAGCATGTATCGCCCGTCGGCGGCCATCCCGACCATCTCCAGCCGCGCGTTCATCTCGCAGAACAGGTGTGCAACCCGTCCTTCGGCACCGAGGCGGCCGAGCCGGAAAATCCACTCGCGGTGCATAGCCGCGTCGAGCAGCGTACTGAACCACAGCTTCTGCGTCAGATGCGGATAGCGTTCGGTGATCGTCTGCAGCGTGCGGTGTTCGAAACAGGCGATCTTAACCGGCCCCAGGGTGGCGATGTCGTGATCGAGCCGCTTCATCGGAAAGGCGTGAAGATCGACGAAATCGCCGGGCACGTGCACCGCGACCAACTGCCGCTGGCCCTCGCGGTCGTCCATGTAGCGACAGACGAACCCTTCGAGCAGCAGCGTGCTCGTTTCGATCAGGGCGCCCGCGCGCACGATCTGCTTGCGCGCAGGCACGTGCCGCACGGATTCGATGCTGTCCTCCAGCACCTGCTTTTCTTCATCGCTCAACTCATGGCGGCCGCGCCCCATGAGAAACTTTTCCGAGATCATCCAGGCCCCTTTTCCGCGTGTTCCCGTACCGCCCCGCGGCATAAAAGAACAGATCGGGATTCGTACTGATACATATCAAAGATCGTGTCGCGGGCGAAACATTGGCCTCGCTCGCGGGTTCCTCCCCGACCATGTATCAGCCAATCTTCCAAAACGACCATCCCCTCGCGCGCAAGTTTATCGAAACGGTGCAGGCACCGCAGTTTCCGTGTGTCGGAGCAAAGTCTGCGCTCGCGAAAGGACAGATGGACATTCTCGTCGCGCGCGACGTGCGATCTGCTTGGGATGACATGAGAATTTCCCCCGCTTTGGGCGAAACCGTTCGCAAATACCGCGAAGACCGCGCCATATTTCGGACGCTCATCATCCTGTTCGAGGCCCCTGCCTTGTTGTCCGAAGAGCAGTTCGAGGCGCATCTCTGGGCGCGCGCGCAGTCGCTCAGCGACAAGGACACGTGGCTCGGCTATCGGCCCGACCCGTCGGTCAGCAGCGATCCCGACGATCCCCATTTCTCATTGAGCTTTGCCGGCGAAGCGTTCTTCGTCGTCGGCCTGCATCCGAACGCAAGCCGCCCGGCGCGAAAATTCGAATCGCCGGCGATGGTCTTCAACCTGCACGACCAGTTCGAGGTGCTGCGTACCCAGCAGCGCTACGACAAGTTGCGCTCATCGATCCTCGCGCGCGATCTCGAGCTCGCCGGATCGATGAACCCGATGCTGGCGCGTCACGGCGAAAGCAGCGAAGCGCGGCAATATAGCGGCCGTGTGGTCGACGAATCCTGGAAATGCCCCTTCAAGCGAGATGACGCGCATGGCTGATATCAAGACGATCCCGCCGCGCTCGGGCGCCGGTTTCACGCTCGACAAGGGCCAGACGCTGACCGTGATCGATCCCGAGGGTCGCCAGGTATCGGACCTGCTGGCGTATAACCGCGCCGACATCCGCGAGGCGATCTCTTCGGGGCGGACGCTCGATTATGCGAGCCGGCTGTATCTGACGACCGGCGACCTGCTGTATTCGAACCGCAGCAACGTGATGCTGGAGATCGTCTCGGACGATGTCGGTCGGCACGATTTCCTGCTGACGCCGTGCTCGAAGGAAACCTTCGCGATCATTTATGGCGATACCGATCCGCACCGCGGCTGCTTCGGCAATCTCGCCGAAGCGCTTGCGCCATGGGATATCGAGCCCGACCAGATCCCGGTGGCATTCAACTGTTTCATGAACGTGCCGATCAACGGCGAAACCGGGGAGTTCACCGTCGAGCCGCCGCTGAGCGAGGCCGGCGACACGATCGTCTTTCGCGCGGCGATGGACCTGGTGATCGGGATGACCGCATGCTCGGCGCTGCAATCCAACGGCGGCAGCTTCAAGCCGATCCAGTACCGGATCGACTGAGCATAGTCAGGGGTGCTGGCGGACCGCCCCAGCCGCGCGGACGTCGGCAATCGTCGGATAGCCGTTGACCGCCATCAGCAGGTCCGCCTCGGCCAGCAGACATTTGAGGACATGCGCCGCGCCCGCTGCGCCGTCGAGCGCCAGCCCGTAGGTATAGGGTCGGCCGACCCCGATGGCGGTCGCGCCGAGCGCAAGCGCCTTGACCACGTCGGTCCCCGACCGGACGCCTGAATCGAACAGCACGGGCGTCGATCCGGAGGCGGCGACGACACCCGGCAGCATGTCGATCGCGGCGATCCCGCCGTTTGCCTGCCGTCCGCCATGGTTCGAGCAGTAGATGCCATCCGCGCCCTCGTCGATCGCGCGGCGGGCGTCGTCGGGATAGCAGATGCCCTTGAGCACGATCGGCAGCTTCGTCAGCGACCGCAGCCACGGCATGTCCGCCCAGGTCAGCACGCGGCCGAACGTCGCCGCCCAGGCGCCGATCGCCGCCGCCGGATCCTCCTCGGGCGGTTTGGCGAGCAATTTGCGGAAGGCCGGGTCCGAGAAATAGTTCATCAGCACATGGCCGCGCAGCTGCGGGAAATTCGCCGCGTTCAGGTCGCGCGGTCGCCACCCCGTTACCCAGGTGTCGAGCGTCACGACGATGGCCTTATACCCGGCCGCCTCCGCGCGGTGGACCAGGCTCTCCGCGACGCCGACGTCCTTGGGCGTATAGAGCTGGAAGAAGCCGGGCGTATCGCCAAGCGTCTCCGCGACCGTTTCCAATGGATCGTTCGACAGCGTCGACGCCATCAGCGGCACGCCGGTGATCGCCGACGCACGCGCCGCCGCGAGGTCGCCATGCTGGTCCTGTGTACAGATCCCGTTGATCCCGACCGGGGCCATGAACAGCGGCGTCGGCAGCGTCATCCCGAACAGATCGATCGACAGGTTGCGCCGGCTGCAATCGACCATCATCCGCGGCGTGAGCCCCCAATGCCGAAACGCGCGCGCATTCTCGTCTTGCGTGAACTCGTCCCCGCACCCGCCCTGGAGATACGACAGCACCGCCGGCGGCAGCGCCGCCCTCGCGCGCTGTTCAAGCGTCGCGAAATCGACCGGCAGCGTCGGCACCACGCCGCGCAGGCCAGCGCCATAGATCGCGTTCTGAAAATCGCCGTAATGCGCCATCGGGACCTCTCGCATGTCTGTTTGCGACGATCGTGGCGGAGTGGCGGAAAGACTGCAATCGGACGCAGCGCACAAACGTACGCGCGGCCTTACAGACGGACTATTTGGAAATGGTGCCCCTGGCCGGAATCGAACCAGCATGCCTTGCGGCAACCGATTTTGAGTCGGTCGCGTCTACCAATTTCGCCACAGGGGCAGCGGCGGGTTGGCTAGACGAAGCTTTCCTCCGCCGCAAGCTGTCTTGACCGGAAAACGCATCCGTTCAGTTCCTCGGCGGTTGGCGACGGTAGCTGAGCGCTTCGGCGATGTGGATGCGGCCGACGGTCTCGCTGTTCGCGAGGTCGGCGATGGTACGGCCGACGCGGAGGATCCGGGTATAGCCGCGGGCGGTCAGCCGCATCGCTTCGGCGGCTTGGGCGAGCAGTTTTCGGCCGGGTTCGTCGGGCGTAGCGACGGCATCGAGCAATGCGCCATCCGCCTCCGCATTCGTGCGGACCGGGTGGTCGCGGTAACGGTCGGTCTGGATCGCCCGGGCCGCGGCAACGCGGGCGGCGACTTCGGCCGAGCCTTCGGTCGGTGGCGGCAGGATCAGGTCGGCAGCACTGACCGCCTGGACGTCGATGTGCAGGTCGATCCGGTCGAGCAATGGCCCGGACACCTTCGCCTGATAATCTGCGGCGCACTTCGGGGCTCTCGCGCAGGCAAGACTCGCATCGCCGAGATGGCCGCACCGACATGGGTTCATGGCCGCGATCAACTGGACGCGAGCGGGGAACGTGACGTGTGCGTTGGCGCGGGCGACGCTGACCGTACCGGTTTCCAACGGTTGGCGCAGCGAATCGAGGACGGCGCGCTGGAACTCCGGCAGTTCGTCGAGAAACAACACGCCGAGATGCGCAAGGCTGACCTCGCCCGGCTTCACCTTCAGTCCCCCGCCGGTGAGCGCCGCCATCGATGCGGAATGATGCGGGGCGCGGAACGGCCGCGTCCGGGTGAGGCGACCGCCGGTCAGCGTGCCGGCGACCGACTGGACCATCGACACTTCGAGCGCCTCGGCGGGGTCGAGCGGCGGCAGGATGCCGGGAAGGCACGACGCCATGAGGGACTTCCCAGACCCCGGCGGACCTACCATCAGTAAATTGTGAGAACCTGCCGCGGCGATCTCCAGCGCACGCTTGGCGGTCTCCTGCCCCTTCACCTGCCGCAAGTCCGGACCGTGATCGGCGGCTTCGGCGATTCCCGGCTTGGGCGGGCTAAGCAGGCCTTGACCCTTGAAGTGGTTGAGCAACGCCAGCAGGTCGGGCGCGGCGATCACCTCGATCTCGCCCGCCCAGGCCGCCTCCGAGCCTTGCGCGGCGGGGCAGACGAGCCCCTTCCCTACTTCCGATGCGTGGAGCGCCGCGAGCAGCACGCCCGGCGACGCGGTGATCCGCGCGTCGAGCCCGAGTTCGCCGACGATCACGTAATCCGCCAGCGCTTCGGCATCGACCACCCCCATCGCCGCCAGCAACGCCAGCGCGATAGGTAGATCGAAATGCGACCCTTCTTTTGGGAGATCGGCCGGCGACAGGTTCACCGCGATGCGTTTCGGCGGCAGCGACAGCCCCATCCCGGCGATCGCGCCGCGCACGCGTTCGCGACTTTCGCCGACCGCCTTGTCCGCCAGGCCGACGACGTTGAACGCTGGAAGTCCTGGAATCAGTTGGACTTGCACCTCGACCGCGCGCGCTTCGAGTCCCAGATACGCCACCGTCGCTACGATCGCCGCCATGCCCGCTCCCCCGCGACACGACGTCACGCCTTATTCATACCCGATTTGCCATGTCTGCAAGGACGGGTCGCACCGATCGCCCCACCGTCTTGCCATCCTAATACACCGGACCCACATGCCTTCCGTGAAAGCAGTCCGCTCCCCCGTTCTCCGCTTCGGCCAGTTGCTGCTCGGGATACTGCTGATCCTGAGTGCGCCGATTCTCGCGCCGCTTCCGGGACCGGCGGGGATTTTCCTGTTCGCTGGCGGGATGGTGCTCGTGCTGCGCAATTCACGCTGGGCGCGGTTGAAATGGGCGCGGTTGAAGCGGCGCTGGCCGCGGACCGGGCATTTCGTCGATCGGATGATGCGGCGGCAGAGCGCGATGCGGCGACATGAGCGTGCCAAAGCCGCGAAAAGCATGCCCGTCACGCTGGGTGTGAATTGACTTGTCGCGTCCCTTTCCGTAAGCGCCCAGCCATCAAGGCCGTCCTCGTGGCGGCCGTTTTCTATTTGATGACCTAGGGAATGACCAATGAAGCGGACCTTTCAGCCGAGCAACCTGGTACGCGCACGCCGTCACGGCTTCCGCGCACGGATGGCGACGGTCGGCGGCCGGGCAGTGATCCACGCACGCCGCGCCCGCGGTCGCAAGAAGCTGTCGGCCTAACTATTCTCGATAAACGCCGCGATTTTCTCGCGGCGAATGCGGGGAAGCGCGCACCGATGCCGGGATTCGTCCTGCTCATGCGCCCCCGCGACGACGGTGACGCGACGATGCGAATCGGCTTCACCGTCACCAAGAAGATCGGCAACGCCGTCGTCCGGAACCGCATGAAACGGCGGTTGCGGGCGTTGGCGCGTGAGCTGTTGGCGGAACGCGGCGTTGCTGGGGCCGATCATGTGTTGATCGGGCGGAACGGCGGCGTCGAGCGGGACTTCGCGCTGTTGCGGACCGAGCTGGGCAAGGCGTTCCGAAAGGTTACGCCGCAGGCTGCTGCGACCACCTCAGCAGACACCACCACAGCAGCACAGGCCACCACCCCGGCGAAGGCCGGGGCCCAATTGGGAAAGCGGCCGTAATGAATGGCTGCGCCTCGTTATCGATGTCCCCCAATTGGGCCCCGGCCTTCGCCGGGGTGCTGGGGTTGAGATGGCGAAGGAACGAGCGTTACTCGACGCGCCTACCCCGTTCCTTGTTCTCCCGCGAAGGCGGGAGCCCAGTCTGGGTCCCCGCCTTCGCGGGGAAACAATTTTGTGCCGCGGGCGAACGTCGGTTTTGACATGCTAGCCCGCCTCCTCATCCTCCTAGCCCGCGCGTGGCAACTCGGTCCCTCGCTCGTCCTGCCGTCGAGCTGCCGCTATGATCCTTCGTGTTCAGCCTATGCAATAGAGGCCGTTGGGCGCTATGGCGCGCTCAAGGGGGGCTGGTTGGCGGCGAAGCGTATCGCGCGTTGCCATCCGTGGGGCGGGTACGGACCTGACCCGGTCCCCGACCACGACCCAGACATCGACAAGAAATTGAAAGACGCCGCCCTGTGAAAGACGACAAGCAGAATTTCGTGCTGTTCGCGGTGATCGCGGCGCTGATCCTGTTCGGATGGCCGCTGATCCAGGGCAAGTTCTTCCCGACCGCGAATCCGCCGGTCACGAAGATCGAGGGCGGCAAGTCCAAGCCCGTGGCGAACCCCGCCGCCGATCCAGCCGCGGACGGCGCCGCCGCGGTTGGCGACCGCAACGCCGTGATCGCCAGCACCCCGCGCATCCGCATCGAGACGCCGCGCGTGTCGGGCTCGATCAACCTCAAGGGCGCGCGGATCGACGATCTCGTGCTCAAGGGCTATGACGAGACGGTCGCGAAGAACTCGCCGCCGATCCGCCTGCTCTCGCCCGCCGGTGCGCCCGATGCCTATTTCGCAAGCTTCGGCTGGCGCGCGCAGGGTCTCGCACCGCCCGCAGCAGACGCCGTCTGGACCCCTTCGGGCGCGACGACACTGACGCCGACCACGCCGGTCACGCTCGACGCGACCAACGCCACCGGTCAGCGCTTCCGCATTCAGATCGCGGTCGACCAGGACTATATGTTCACGGTCCGCCAGACCGTCCTGAACGCCGGCACCGCACCCGTCCCCGTCGCCACCTACGGCCTCGTCAACCGGGTCGGCATCTCGAAGGATCCGTCGTCGATGACGATCCATGTCGGGCCGATGTCGGTCGACAATGGCGGCGCGCATTACCGCCCCGACTACAAGGACATCGACGAGGCCACGCAGAAGTTCACGACGACCGGCGGCTGGCTCGGCTTCACCGACAAATACTGGCTGACAGCGCTCGTCCCCGATCAGGGCCAGGCGTTCGACGGCCAGTTCCGCGCGGGCGCCAACAAGGCGTACCAGGCCGATTACGCGCTCCAGCCCAAGCAGGTCGCACCCGGCCAGTCGATCACGCAGACGTCGCGCTTTTTCGCCGGCGCCAAGGAAGTCCGCCTGCTCGATCGCTACACCGACCAGGCCGGCGGTGTCGCCAAGCTGGATTACGCCATCGACTGGGGCTGGTTCCGGATCGTCGAAAAGCCGATCTTCTACTATCTCGACTGGCTGTTCCGCATGGTCGGCAACTTCGGCGTCGCGATCATCCTGCTGACGGTGACGATCCGCGGCCTGCTGTTCCCGATCGCGCAGCGCCAGTTCAAGTCGATGGCCGCGATGCGCGCCGTCCAGCCGAAGATGAAGCTGCTGCAGGAGAAGTATAAGGACGACAAGGTCCGCATGCAGCAGGAAGTGATGGCGCTGTACAAGGCGGAGAAGGTCAATCCGCTCGCGGGTTGCGCGCCGACGCTGCTCCAGATCCCGATCATGTACGCGCTGTACAAGGTCCTGATGCTGACGATCGAGATGCGTCACCAGCCGTTCGTCGCGTGGATCAAGGATCTGTCCGCGCCCGATCCGCTGACGCCGCTCAACCTGTTCGGCCTGCTGCCGTTCACGCCGCCGCACATGGTCGCGATCGGTGTCGTGCCGATCATCCTGGGCATCAGCATGTACTTCCAGTTCAAGCTGAACCCGACGCCGATGGACGACACGCAGAAGCAGGTCTTCAAGCTGCTGCCATGGGTCCTGATGTTCGTGATGGCACCGTTCGCGGTCGGCCTCCAGGTATACTGGATCACGTCGAACGTCCTGACGATCATTCAGCAGAAGCTGCTCTACGCCCGCCATCCGGGCCTGAAAGTGCCGGTGACCAAGTGAACGACGTTCCCAATCTCGGTCCCGATCTGGAGGCGAACGACGCGCCGTTCACCCCGGAGATGCTGGAGCATGCGCGAAAGCTGTTCGCAGGGCATGTCGGCTTTCTGAAGTCCGCGCCGACGCTCGAGTTCCTGCCCGATGCGTCGGTGCCGGAGGTGGCGTTCGCGGGTCGCTCGAACGTCGGCAAGTCGTCGCTGTTGAACGCGCTGACCGGGCGCAACTCGATGGCGCGCACGTCGAACACGCCGGGCCGTACGCAGGAGCTGAACTTCTTCGAGGTCGGCGCGCCGCTCGCGTTCCGCCTCGTCGACATGCCCGGCTACGGGTTCGCCAAGGCGCCCAAGGACGTGGTCAAGAAATGGCGCTTCCTGATCAACGACTTCCTGCGCGGCCGTGACGTGTTGAAGCGTGCACTCGTGCTGATCGACTCGCGCCATGGCATCAAGGACGTCGACCGTGAGATCCTCGAGATGCTCGACAAGGCCGCGGTCAGCTACCGCATGGTCCTGACCAAGGCGGACAAGATCAAGGCGTCCGAACTCGTTGAGGTGACCGAACGCACTGCGATCGAGGCGCGCAAGCGTCCCGCCGCGCACCCCGACATCCTCGTCACGTCGAGCGAATACGGCATGGGCATCCCCGAACTCCGCGCAGCAGTCGTCGAAGCGGTCAGCTAAACGAACGGTTGCGGACCGATCTTCGGTTTCCGGCTGACACGGTTCGTCAAACTCCGTAGCTTCCCGTAAAAGGGGAGTACGATATGCGTAGGGCGTTCGGGGGAATGTTGGCGATGGCAGTGATGCTGTCGGGCTGCGGGGGCAGCGACGAGGGCACGATTTCGACCGGCGGCAGTACGCCCGCGCCGGCTCCGACGGCCTCCACGGGATGCTCGCTGCGCGAACGCCAGGACTGGGCGGCTGCGCAAATCCGCGAATGGTATCTGTTCCCGGACACGCTGCCCGCGACGCTGAGCACCGCGTCCTACACGACGGTAGACGACTATATCGACGCGCTCACCGCCACCGCGCGGGCGCAGCGGAAAGACCGGTTCTTCACCTATCTGACGTCGATCAAGGAAGAGAACGCCTATTATAATGCCGGGTCCAGCGCAGGCTTCGGGATCCGGTTCGCGCTGGATCAGTCCGGCCAGCGGCTGTTCTCGGCGGAGTCGTTCGAAGGCGCGCCGGGGCTCGCGGCAGGGATCGATCGCGGTACGGAGATCCTGGCGATCGGTACGACGTCCGCCACTCTTCGGACCGTCAGTGCGATCGTCGCGGCGGAAGGCACCGCCGGACTGACCACCGCGCTCGGCCCCGATACCGCCGGAACCGCACGGGTCATGCAGATCAACGACGCGGCGGGTACGCGTACCGTCACCGTTACCAAGACCGACTTCTCGTTGCTGCCGGTCTCGAGCCGCTATGGCGCGAAGATCATCCAGGATGGCGGGCAGAGCGTCGGCTACATCAACCTGCGGACGTTCATCAAAACCGCGGAGCCCGCGCTGAAGACCGCCTTCGCCGATTTCCGCGCCAAGGGCGTCACGAAAGTCATCATTGATCTGCGCTACAACGGTGGTGGCCTGATCGAGACGGCGGAGTATCTGGGCGACCTGCTCGGTGCTGCCCGGTCGACCTCCGAAGTCTTCGACTACGTCACCTTCCGCACGGAGAAGGCCTCGAACAACACGACGCGATTCTTCGCACCGCAGCCCGAATCGATCGCGCCCACGCGGATCGCATTCATCGGCACGGGCGGCACGGCGTCGGCGAGCGAACTCGTCATCAACGCGTTCACGCCGTATCTGCACACCAACGCCGGACTGATCGGCACCAACACCTATGGCAAGCCGGTCGGCCAGATCGCGCTCGACAGGGAAGCGTGCGACGATCGCCTGCGCGTGGTGGCGCTTGCGACCCAGAACGCCGCGCGCAGCGGGGATTACTATGACGGGCTGGCCACCAAGGTCGAGGCGTCCTGCCAGGCGTCGGACGATATCGGCTACCAGCTCGGCGACCCGCTCGAATCGTCGACGCGCCAAGCCCTGAACTTTCTCGCCGGGCGGAGTTGTACGCCGATCACGGGCGCGGCGAACGCACGATCGCTCCGTACCGCCGACACGCGGCGCGACCTGCTGATGTCGGATCGCCCGGGCACCGCACAGCGCGAAGTGCCGGGCCTGTTCTGACGGCGCGACGCGAGAGGGGACTGCGAGCGAGTTGCCTCTTTCCGTCCCCTCGCCTAGCACCGCGCGCATGAAACTGATCATCGGCAACAAGGCCTATTCCTCCTGGTCGCTGCGCGGCTGGCTCGCGTGCAAGCAGTCCGGGCTGCCGTTCGAGGAGGTGGTCGTGCCGATGTACGACGCCGATTGGGAAAAGCGCCGCTCAGGGAACGAATTCGCGCCGTCGTCGGGCAAGGTGCCGATCCTGTGGGACGGCGACGCAGTGGTGTGGGACAGCCTCGCGATCGTCGACTATCTCGCCGACAAGGTCGGGCGCGAGCGCTTCTGGCCAGAGGACAATGCCGCACGGGCGATGGCGCGGTCGATGGCGGCGGAGATGCATTCGAGCTTTGCCGCGCTGCGTCGCAAGCACAGCATGAACGTCCGCCAGGTGTTTCCGGCGCGCACGCCCGACGACGACGTGGTGGCCGAGCTGCAGCGGATCATGGAGATCTGGGCGCAGGCGCGTGCGCGCTTCGGCGGCGGCGGCGATTTCCTGTTCGGCCAGTTCGGCGCGGCGGACATCATGTTCGCGCCGGTCGTTACCCGGATCGTCACCTACCAGCTGCCGATCGCGCGCTTTGCCGCCGGCTATATGCAGGCGATGTTCGAGCATCCCTTCATGCAGGACTGGATCGCGGCGGCGCAGGAAGAGGAATGGGTGCTCGAGCAATATGAGCAGCCCGTGGCAGCTCAATAGGGCGTCCCGTCGCGATGTACCTCTCCTGTTTCCGGCGAATAGAGCAGGTCGATATCGGGGTAGGTCACCAACGACGCCTCCGGCACGCCAAGCGCGAGCAGTACGCAATCGGCGTCGCTCTCGTTGATCAGGTGATGCCCGTTCCCGTCGCCCTTGGGGAAGACCGCGATGTCGCCGGTTCGCATCAGATGCCGACCATCGTCGTCGATCAGAATCGCGTCGCCCGCGAGGATGACGACGATCTCGTCCTCGCCCGCGTGCCAGTGACGCTGCGACGACCAGGTGCCGGGGGACAGCACGACATGGTTCGCCGCCCAGTCGGTCGCGCCGCCGGCGCGTGCGATGTCGCGGATGACGCGGCCGGCGGCGGGCTCGTCGAAGGGTGGCGGATAATCGCTGCCGATTTTCACGGGCGCGATGCGGGCGATATCGATCCTGGGCATAAAGGAACAACGGCGATGGCAGCATGATCGATCCCGTCACTCTCGCGCAGGCGTTGCTCCGCGTTGACAACGTCACGCCGGCGCGCGGGGCGGTATTCGACGTGCTGGAGGCGGCGCTCGTGCCGCTTGGCTTTGCGGTCGATCGGTTCGTGGTGGGCGACGCACCGGACGGACCGGTCGAGAATCTGCTCGCCACGCGCGGGACGGGCACGCGGCATCTGGCGTTCGCCGGCCATGTCGACGTCGTGCCACCGGGCGAGGGCTGGACCGGTTCGCCCTGGTCCGGCGAGGTCCGCGGCGGGCTGCTGTATGGACGCGGCGCGGTCGACATGAAGGGCGCGGTTGCCGCGTTCATCGCTGCCGCCAGCGGCAGCGATGCAGGGACGCTGTCGCTGATCATCACCGGCGACGAGGAGGGGCCGGCGACCTACGGCACCGTCGCGTTGATGGAGCGGATGGCCGCGCGGGGCATCGTGCCCGACCTTTGCCTGGTCGGCGAACCCACCTCGACCGCCCGGCTCGGCGACATGGTGAAGATCGGGCGGCGCGGCTCGGTGAACATCTGGATCGACGTGCCCGGGCGCCAGGGCCACGTCGCCTACCCACACCTCGCCGACAATCCGATCCCGCGACTGATCGCGATCCTGGCCGAGATTGAAACCGTCATGCTCGACAAAGGGACCGACTGGTTCCAGCCGTCGAACATCGAGGTCACCGACATCGCGGTCGGCAACCCGGCGCACAACGTCATCCCGGCCAAGGCGTCGGCGCGGCTCAGCATCCGCTTCAACGATCGGCATCGCGGGGCGGACCTGATCGCACGCATCCGAACGATTGCCGAACGCCATGCGCCGGGTGCGGTCGTGACCGGCAAGGTCTCGGGCGAAGCGTTCCTGACGGAGCCGGGTGCGTTATCCGCTTTGCTGTCGGACGCGATCATCGCAGCGACGGGCATCACGCCCGAGTTGTCGACCACCGGCGGCACCTCCGACGCGCGCTTCCTCTCGAAGCTGTGCCCCGTGGTCGAGTTCGGCCTGATCAACGCGACAATGCACAAGGTCGACGAAGCGGTCGCAGTCGAGGACCTGCTGGCGCTGACGGATATCTATGCAGGCGTCATCGACCGGGCGCTGCGATAAATAAGCGACGCAGTATCCAAATCCTCCCCCGCCAGGGGGAGGTGGCGCCGAAGGCGACGGAGGGGGAGGAACACGCAACAGCGGTTCTCCCTCACCTCCCCCTCCGTCTGGCGAGAGCCAGCCACCTCCCCCTAGCGGGGGAGGATTAGCCCTAATGTCGCCTAATCCCGCCCCCGGCGCAGGACGATATACAGCGCCCCCTGCCCGCCATGCCGCGGATGCGCGCCGCGCACGGCCGCGATCGAGTCCGCATGACGCGATCCCGCCAGCCAGTCCGCCACCGCCGACCGGATCGCGCCGCGCGCATGCGGACGCTCGCTCTCGGGTCGCGGCGGCTTGCCCGTCACCAGCAGCAGCACGCGGTCGCCACGCGCGATCGCGCGCCCCAGACCGACATCGAGCATCGCATGCGCCGACGCCAGCGTATGCCCGTGCAGATCGATCGAGCTATCGGGACTGACCACGCCCCGCGTCAGCCTCTTGTCCCAGCCACCATCCAGCGTATTCGCGGTGATCGACTTGGCGACCGGCCGCGGCGCCGCGGCCGGTTTCGCACCCGGGCGGCTGGCGAACGGCGTGACGACGGTACGAACGATCGGCTTCACCCGGCCCAGCGGTGCCGGTGGCGGCGGCACGACCTTGCCGTTGGGCCCGATCACGGGCTTCGGCGGAGGCGGCAGCGGCGGTGCGCGCTCGGGAATGCGGACGGCAACCGCACGCATCGGCCGGACGGTCTGCATTACCCGCGCCCAGAGCTGCGCCTCCTCGGGGGTGAGGGGGTCAGGGTTGAGGGGTCGGCCCGCCATATTGCGCCCCATTCGCTTGCCCGTTGAGACGCTGGACGGTACCGATCGGCAGCAACAGAAACGCGGTGCCGCGTCCCGCCATGCCACCCGCGGTAGACTCCGCCGCCGGGCCTGCGCCCCAGAACGTGTCGAAGCGATTGCTCCCCTTGATCGCCCCGCCGGTATCCTGCGCGACCCACAAGCCGCTCGCATCCTGCCGGTCGAGCGACAGGAATACGGGCGCACCCAGTGGCACGAACTTGACGTCCGCCGCCGCACTCACCTGACCGGTGACCGGCAGGCCGAGTGCCCCCAAGGGTGCCCCCTCCAACTCGCGGAAGAACACGAAACTCTTGTTCTCGCGCATGATCGCCTGCCCTTCGGCCGGATGCGCGTGGAGCCACGCCACGATCCCCTGCATCGAGGTCTGGCCCGGTTGCAGCAGCCCGCGCGACTTCATCAGCGCACCGATGCCGGTGTAATCGCGGCCATTCTGCGTCGCATACCCAATCCGCAGAATCTCGCCGTCGGGCAACCGAAGCCGCCCAGAACCCTGGATCTGCAGGAAGAACAATTCGACCGGATCGCGCGCCCAGGCAAGGATCGGAGCCCGCCCCGAAATGGCGCCCTGCTCGATCGCGGTGCGGTCGTAATAGGGCACGAGATTGCTGCTATCGACGCGACCGCGAATCTTCTTACCCTTCAAGCTGGTCGAGAACGCGCCGAGATCGACGTCGATCAGGTCGTTCGGCCGCCCATAGATCGGCGCATAGCCATCGCGACGCTCGAGCGAGCCGGCGATTTCCGGCTCGTAATAGCCCGTCGCGAATGCCTTGCCGTCACCGACCTGCACCGCCTCGAACCACTCCGTGAAAAAGGTCCGCGCACCGCCGCGCGGAACCGACGCCGCCGCGGCGCAGGCTGGCTGCCAATCGGCGCCGCGCGTCAGACCCGACGTATCGGTACGACGCATCAGCGAAGGACAGCTCGTGACGAAAGCCGACAGCGCCGACTGCGCCTGCGCCTCATCGATCGGCAAGCTAGCGACCGGCGGACCGGCGATGACGCCCGCAGCAACCGCGTTGGTCGGTGCAGTCGGCGATACGACGGGGATCGGCAACATCGGCACAGCGCCGACGATCCGCGCCGGCATCTGGATGCCACGGATGTTGGGCGAAGCACCCGTATCGCGCGAAGGATGCACACGCACAGGCTCGCGCGAAGGTTCGCGGTCGGCGGTACCGCCTCGATCGACCGGCGCAGGGCCCGAACGCGGCGGCTCGACGCCACCGACGCACGCGCTCAACAGCAGCGAAAGACCAAGTCCGCCGAGCCCCGCCCCCCTGAACCGCACGGTCACGCCTCGTCGGTGTCGGCGAGCTTCCAGTTCGGATCGCTGCTCTTCAGCGTCCGTGCGAACGTCCAGACGTCGTGCGTCTCGACCGCGTCGGTCAGCGACCCGGCCAGCACATTACCCTCGCCGTCGCGCGTGACCGCCGCGATGTCCGCGTCGAACCGCACCGTGATCCGCGCATCGCGACCCGACACGCTCGCATCGGAGATCACCGCGCGCTCGATCGACACGAGACGGTTGTCGAGCACTTCGCCAGCCGCGACCCGCGCTGCGATCGCCTCGGCGAACGCCGCCCGGACATCGTCTTCGGCGAGATAGCCCAGTTGCTCCTCGTCGCCCTTCCAGAACGCCTCAAGCACCATGCGGTACGCCGCCTGTGCGCCTTCGAGGAACTGGTTGACGTCGAACCCGGATTCGGTGGCGACGATCGACCGCAGGCCCGCCTCGGCGCGCGGCTCGATGTTGCGGCTGGCGACCTCGCGGGGCTCGGGCGTCGCATCCACCGTTCGCGGAACGGCAGCGAGCGCAGGACGGTCCTCGGCCGCGCGCGGCAAGGGCTGTTCATGCCCCGTCCGCTTGCCGAGCACGCTGTACAGTCGCATCGCCAAGAAGCCTGCAACCATCGCGAGAAGAACTACGTAAAACAACCGTGCCTCCGATCTTCGGGCTAACATAGGCCAAAGCTGCGCTTATTCAAACCCGGGCCCGTTGAAACGCCCGGTCGGCACTGCTACTCGCAGCCCCCTGACCGACATGAACGCGCAAGCGTGCCGCTTCGGTCCCTATTTCACGCTTCTTCGCAAGGACACGACGAATGGATGATCAGGACAATGGCGTGACCGCGCCCGACCAGATGGGCGACCAGCTTGTGAACGGCGAGGACACGATTCCCGCCGCCGGCCTGATCTCGCAATACGTCAAGGATCTATCGTTCGAGAACCCGAACGCGCCTGCCGTCTACCAGAACCAGACCCCGCCGGCGATCGACGTGCAGTTCAACATCGGCGCGGCGCAGGTCGGCGACGAGGTGCACGAGGTCGTGCTGAAGATCGACGTCCGCGCCGAGACCGACGGGCAGGTCGCGTTCATCGTCGACCTTTCGTACGCAGGGCTCTTCGGGCTCCGCAACATTCCGGCCGAGCATGTCCAGCCGTTCCTGCTGGGTGAAGCACCGCGCCTGCTGTTCCCGTTCGCCCGCCGCGTGCTGTCGGATGCGGTGCGTGACGGGGGCTTCCCACCGCTGCTGCTCGAGCCGATCGATTTCGGCCAGCTGTACCTGACCCAGTCGGAGCAGCAGGGCATCCAGCCGAACGTCGGCGATTTCGGCCAGGCCTGATCGACCGGAGGCGGAGCTCGCGCAGATGAACCTGACCAAGGCGCTTGGATCGGTCGGCGGGCTGACGCTCGCCAGCCGTGTCCTGGGGCTGGTGCGCGACTCGCTGTTCGCGCGGTTCGTCGGCGCGGGGTTCGCGTCGGACGCGTTCCTGATCGCGTTCCGCCTCCCCAACATGTTCCGTGCCCTCTTCGCGGAGGGCGCGTTCTCCGCCGCCTTTATCCCGATGTTCAATCGGAAGGTCGGCGACAAGACCGGGCGCGGATTGCCCGACGGGATCGCATTCGCCGAGGACGCGCTGTCGGTCTTGCTGCCGACCTTGATCGCGATGACGGTGCTGTTCGAGCTCGCAGCATGGCCGATGACGTGGCTGCTGACCTTCGGGTTCAACGGCGCCAGCGCGGAACGGTTCGACTATGTCGTCCATCTCTCGCGGATCACTCTCCCCTATCTGTTGCTGATCAGCCTTGTATCGCTGCTCGGCGGCATCCTCAATTCGCTGCATAAATTCTGGATCAACGCCGCCGCGCCGATCCTGCTGAACGCGACACTGATCGCCGCCCTATTGCTGTTCCACGAGCGGCAGCCGCTGCTGACCGCCCGCAACCAGGCGATCGCGGTGACGGTGTCGGGGGCGTTGCAGCTTCTGTGGCTGATCTGGGCCTGTCGCGCATCCGGCGTGAAACTCCGCCTCAAGCGCCCGCAACTCAATCCCGACGTGAAGAAGCTGATGTCGCTGATCTGGCCCGCCGCCGCCGGGGCCGGCGCGGTGCAGATCAACCTCGTCGTCTCGACCGCGCTCGCCGCCGCGTTGCTGCCGGCCGGCTCGGTCTCGTACATTTATTTCGCCGACCGGTTGAACCAGCTCCCGCTCGGATTGATCGGCATCGGCCTCGGCACCGTCCTGCTCCCCACGATCTCGCGCCAGCTCGGCCGCGGCGAGGATGCGGAGGCGATGACGACGCAGAACCGCGGCATGGAGCTCGCGCTGTTCCTGACGCTGCCCGCGACGGTCGCGCTGATCGTCTGCGGCGTGCCGATCGTCGGCGCGCTGTTCCAGCACGGCAAGTTCGCGCTCGACGACAGCGTGCTGACCGCACAGGCGCTCGCCGCCTTCTCGATCGGGCTGCCGTCGTACATCCTCGTGAAGGTGCTCACGCCCGGCTATTACGCCCGCTCCGACACGAAAACGCCGGTGCGCTACGCGACGACGTCGATGGTCGTGAACCTCGTGCTCAACCTCGCCTTCATCAAGCCGCTCGGTCACATGGGTCCACCGCTCGCCACCGCGATCGCGAGCACGGTCAACGTCGCCATGCTCTACCGCACGCTCGTCCGGCGCGGGCACTTCACCCCGGACGCGCGGCTGCGCCGGCGGACGTGGCGGCTGCTGGTCGCCGCGCTGATCATGGGCGTCGTGATGTTTTTCCTCAACGACCTGTTCCAGCCGTTCGTAACCGGCACCAGCATCCAGCGCTGGGGCGCCATGCTGGTGCTGGTTACCACCGGCGGCGTGGTCTATGCGATCGCCACATTGCTCACCGGCGCGTTCCGGCTGGGCGACATCTCCACGCTTCTGCGTCGTTCACGATAGGTCTCTCAATGCGCGTTGTTTCCGGCATCAAGCCCACCGGTAATCTCCACCTCGGCAATTACCTGGGCGCCGTGAAGCAGTGGGTGGCACTCCAGGACGACGTCGCGGCGCAGGGCGGCGAGTCTATGTTCTTCATCGCCGATCTCCACGCCCCGACCGAGTGGATCGCGCCGGCGGAACTGTCGGCGCACACGATCGAGGTCGCCGCGACGATGATCGCCGCCGGAATCGATCCGGCAAAGTCGATCCTGTTCAACCAGGCGCGCGTGCCGGCGCACAGCGAGATGGCGTGGCTGCTCAACACGGTCGCCCGCGTCGGCTGGCTGAACCGGATGACGCAGTTCAAGGACAAGGCGGGAAAGAACCGCGAGGGCGCGAGCGTCGGGCTGTACGACTACCCCGTGCTGATGGCCGCCGACGTGCTGCTCTACAACGCGACGCACGTGCCGGTCGGCGAGGACCAGAAGCAGCACCTCGAACTCGCACGCGACATCGCGACCAAGTTCAACGGCGACTACGGCGTCGACCTGTTCACGCTGCCCGCGCCGCTGATCAGCAAGGCCGCGCCGCGGATCATGTCTTTGCGCGATGCGTCGGCGAAGATGTCGAAGTCGAATCCGTCCGAGCAGTCGGTGGTCAAGCTGATCGACAGCGACGACACCATCGCCGACAAGTTCCGCAAGGCGAAGACCGATCCCGACGTGCTGCCGGCGACGGTCGACGAACTCGGCGACCGGGCCGAGGCGCGCAACCTGCTGACGATCTACGCGGCGCTGGCGGACAGCAATGTGGCGACCGTGCTCGGTGAGTTCGGCGGCAAGGGCTTCGGCGCGTTCAAGCCCGCGCTGGCGGATCTAGCGGTGGCCAAGCTCGGGCCGATCCGTGACGAGATGGTGCGGCTGCTGGACGATCGCAGCGCGGTGACGGCGGTGCTGCAGGCGGGGGCGGAGAAGGCGCGTGCGCTGGCGGCACCGGTGTTGAAGGCGACGCAGGATGCGATGGGGTTGCAGGTCTAAACGCGAGCCGACCTGCCCCCCTCCCTGGAAGGGAGGGGTTGGGGGTGGGTTGCCATCCGCATCATGGAACCGGTGCGGCAAAAGCTGGCCGACCCACCCCCGACCCCTCCCTTCCAGGGAGGGGAGCAGAATTCAGTAGGTCCACAATTTAGTAGGTCCATTAGCGTGTTCCCCCGCGAAGGCGGGGGCTCAGTCTGGACTCCCGCCTTCGCGGGAGAACAAGGAAGCGCAGGCTGCCTTAGCCCTCAAGCTCGCGCATCAGCACCCGCACCGCCGCATCGATATCGCGGTCCGAATCGCGCAGTTCCTCGATCTTGCGCACCGCATGGATCACCGTCGAGTGATCGCGACCACCGAACTTCCGCCCGATCTCCGGCAGTGACCGGGTCGTCAGCCGCTTCGCCAGATACATCGCGATCTGCCGAGGCCGTGCCACGGCTCGCGCCCGCCGCGCCGAAATCAGGTCGAGCGGCTTCAGTTCGAAATGCGCCGACACCAGCTTCTGGATCTCGTCGATCGTCACGCGCTTCTGCGCACCGCGAAGAACCTCGCCCAACGTCGCGACCGCGAAGTCGAGATCGATCGTATCCCCGGTCAGCTGCGCATATGCCACCACCCGGTTCAGTGCGCCCTCCAGCTCGCGGATGTTCGCATGGATGCGGGCGGCGAGCAGGTCGAGCACGTCGGTCGGCACGCGCATGTCGGGCAGGTCGACCAGCTTCCGATCGAGAATCGTCCGGCGCAGCGTCAGGTCGGGCGCCTTGATGTCCGCAACCAGGCCGACCGCCATCCGGCTGACGATCCGCGCTTCGACGCCTTCCAGCGCCTGCGGGCAGCGATCGGCGGAGATCACGAGCCGCTTGCCCGCCGCCATGATCTCGTTGACGGTGTGGAAGAACTCCTCCTGCGTCGCGTCCTTGCCGGCGATGAACTGGAGGTCGTCGATCAGCAGCAGGTCGGCACCGCGCAGCCGCTGCTTGAAGGCATGCGTATCGCGCGCGCGCATCGCCGCGACGAAATCGTACATGAAGCGCTCGGCGGACATGCACAGCACGATCGCGTGCGGGTTATGCTCGAGGAACGCGTGGCCGATCGCGTGCATGAGGTGGGTCTTGCCCTGCCCCGTACCGCTGTGGAGGAACAACGGGCTGAACCGGACCGGACCCGGCTCGGCGAGCACCTTGGCGGCGTTGAACGCGACCTTGTTCGACGGATCGACGACGAATCGCGCAAAGGTATAGCGCGGATCGAGCGGCGGGCGTTCGGCGGGCACCCCGACCGGCGCCGCGGCCACGACCGGCGCCGGCGCAGGCTTCAGCGACGGATCGACGCCGAACTTCATCACAACCTGTGCAGGCTGCGCAGCCGGCTTGGGTTCTGCGACCGGCTTGGCTTCGACGACCGGCTTCGGCGCGGCAGGCTCTACGACCGCCGAATCCGCCACAGGCTCGATCGCCAGCATGACGGGCGCGCGACCCGGCACCCGGGTCTCGATCTGGACGGTGCGGACGTTGGGCAGGATCTGCTTGAATTCGAGCACGAGTCGGTCGGCGTAATGATTGCGGACCCAGTTCGTCATGAACGCCGATGGCAGCGCGAGGCGGATCGTGTCGCGGTCCTCGCCCGGGATCAGCTCGATCGGCTTCAGCCACTGCTCGAACAGCCGCGCGCCCGCCGACTCGCGCAAGGACGCACGCACGCGGGCCCAGGCCTTCTCGGCCTCGGTCGCGTGTGTCATCGGTCCTTGCCACTTCGTCACGCGCACACTTCTCCGACCCCGCACGACACGCGTGCAGGTGACATAGTCCCGACAGAAAATAGCCCCCAGACGACCCCAAGGGTCATCCGGCATCTTCGCCCTGTTTGTTGATGCAGCGGTGGAAACCACCGTCGCTGTGAGCCCCGTTATGAAGCGATCAGCGATCCGAGCAAGGCCCCGACGCGTCACATTTTCGAAATAAAGCGGGTTGACTTGATCAAGCCGCGGAAATGCGTCGATATTTTTATAAGTGGCTGTGTTTACGCATTTTTTGCAATTTCGGCGATTGCATGACGTGATTCTCTCGCACACGAATCGTGGCGAATCCTAGGGTTATGCGGACTCTCCGGAGGCTCCCTTCGCACACGCAAAAAACCCGCCGGAGAAACCCCGGCGGGTGATCTACGCGACAGTGATCGTTCGCTCAGGCGAGCCCGGTCACGGCCTTGGTCAGACGCGCGAACTTGCGGCTCGCGGTGTTCTTGTGCAGCACGCCCTTGGCGACGCCACGCTGCAGCTCAGGCTGTGCCGCTGCGAGTGCGGTGGTCGCTGCACCCTTGTCGCCCGACGCCAGTGCGGCCTCGACCTTCTTGATGAAGGTACGGATACGGCCGACTCGGTTGCCGTTCACTTCCGCGCGACGGTCGTTGCGACGGATACGCTTTTTCGCCTGCGGCGTGTTCGCCATGAAGCCCTCTGGATGTTCGAATGAATAAAAAGGGGCGCCGGATTGCTCCTACGCCCTCTCGAAGCCGCGGCCCTACTCACTTTGCTCCTGCGCGTCAACCGAAACGCTCAGCCGCGCTGGCACTTCGGACACCAGAAGGTCGAGCGCCCGCCCTCGGTACGCCGCCTGACGGTCGTGCCGCATTCGCACGCCTCGCCCTCGCGCCCATAGACACGCCATTGCTTGGAGAAATAGCCGAGTTCGCCGTCCGGCCGCACATAGTCGCGAAGCGAAGAGCCACCAGCGAGAATCGCCGCCGTCAGCACCGTCCGAATCGCCTCGACCAGCCGCTCGAGTCGAAACAGCGAGATACGCCCCGCCGCCCGGCTCGGCGCGATCTTCGCCATATGCAGCGCCTCGCACACATAGATGTTGCCGAGCCCCGCGACGATCCGCTGATCGAGCAGCATCGCCTTGATCGACGCCCCCCGCCCTTCAAGTGCCTCCAGCAGATATGCGGCCGTCAGGTCTGGCCCGAGCGGCTCCGGCCCCATGCTGAGGAACGGCGGATAATTGGCGATGTCCTCGGTCGCCCAAAGATCGAGAAAGCCGAATCGCCGTGGGTCGTTGAGCGCAACCGTCCGGCCCGCCCCCGTCCCGATCAGCAGGTGATCGTGCGGCAGGAGTTCGCTCGGATCGACTCGCCAGCGTCCCGACATGCCAAGATGGAACAACAAAGTATCGCCGCGATCGGTATCGATCAGCCCGTATTTGGCACGCCGCCCGAGCGTCGTCACGGTCGCTCCGGTCATCCGCTGGCGCAGGTCGACCGGGATCGCTTTGCGCAGGTCGGCGCGACGCGGCTCGACCAAGGTCAGGCGCTGGCCCTTGAGCACGGGCTCCAGCCCGCGCACGGTGGTTTCGACTTCTGGTAATTCTGGCACGGTTTGCAGCTAGGTTGCGTTTGCTCGCGCCACAAGGCGCGGCTAGAGCGCAGGATATGAACGACTTGATCGCGCCCGCGCCCGCTTCGACGCCCGATACCGTCTCCTTCGGCTACGAAGACATTCCCGCCACCGAGAAGACCGCCCGCGTCGGCGGCGTCTTCTCGAACGTCGCAGGCAAATACGACCTGATGAACGATGCGATGTCGGGCGGCATGCACCGCCTGTGGAAGGACCGCTTCGTCCGCCGCGTGAAACCGCGCGAGGGCGAGCAGATCCTAGACATGGCCGGCGGCACGGGCGACATCGCGTTCCGCATGGAGCCGTCGGGCGCGTCGATCACGGTCGCCGACATCAACCCGCAGATGCTCGAAGTCGGCATGCAGCGCGCGCAGAAGCGCGGCATCGACGGCCTCGTCTGGACCGAAGCCAATGCCGAAACGCTGACCTTCCCCGACAAGTTCTTCGACGCCTACACGATCGCGTTCGGCATCCGTAACGTGACGGATATCCCCAAGGCGTTGCGCGAAGCCCACCGCGTCCTGCGCCGTGGCGGACGCTTCTACTGCCTCGAATTTTCGACCACCGTGTGGCCCGGGTTCGCCGAGGTGTACGATGCGTACTCGCACAAGATGGTCCCGAAGCTCGGCCAGCTTCTGGCGCAAGACGCCGACAGCTACCGCTATCTGATCGAATCGATCCGCCGCTTCCCCGACATGCCCAAGTTCAAAGGCATGATCGCGGACGCGGGCTTCGTGCAGACCAAGGTCGAACCGCTGCTGGGCGGACTCGTCGCGATCCACAGCGGGTGGAAGATCTAGTGATCACGCTAAGGCGCGAAGACGCGAAGAGTGGTTCACGCGGAGACGCGGAGACGCGGAGAGTAAGTAAGGGCGAAAGCGCCAAGAAGCCTCTTGCGCGCCAGCGCTTTACAACCGCTTCGCCCATGATGAAAAGCCGCATCCGCGGCGAGGCGCCACACCTCTGCGCCTCTGTGCCTCTGTGCGAACCACTTCTTCTTTCTCTCCGCGTCTCCGCGTCTCCGCGTGAACAAATCTCTCTCCGCGTCTCCGCGTCTCCGCGTGAACAAATCTCTCTCCGCGTCTCCGCGTCTCCGCGTGAACAAATCTCTCTTCGCGCCTTCGCGCTCTTGCGTGAACATAACCCTTCTCAAGGCGCTCCAACCCAGTGACCGCCTCCACCACCCACATCTGGCGACTCCTCAAATGGGGCCGCATCCTCGCTCGCCACGGCGCGCTGCGCGGGATCGAGCGTGACCCGAACACGCCAGCCGCCGTCCGCCGCCTCACCCGGATCGCCAGGTTCGGCGCGCGCGTGCCCACAGTGCCGCGCTATGCCGACGCGTTCCAGGCGATCGGACCCGCGGCGATCAAGCTCGGCCAGACGCTCGCCACCCGCCCCGATCTCGTCGGCGAGGACGCAGCGCACGATCTGTTGCGCCTCCAGGACCAACTCTCCCCCGTCCCCTACGAGACGATCGAAGCGGCGATGCTGGCGAGCTTCGGCAAGCCGCTTGAGACGTTGTTCTCGCGCATCGAACCGGTTCCGGTCGGCGCCGCATCGATCGCGCAGGTCCACCGCGCCGTCACCACCGACGGCCGCCAGGTCGCGGTGAAAGTCCTCCGCCCCGGCGTCGAGGACGATTTCGCGCGTGCGATCGACACGTACAGCTGGGCCGCCGCGCAACTCGAGGCGCTCAGTCCCGAGGCGATGCGCCTGCGCCCGCGCCTGACGATCGAGACGTTCAAGCGCTGGACCCTGCGCGAACTGAACTTCCGCCGCGAAGCCGCCTCGGCCTCCGAACTCGCGGAGGGCATGACTGCCGAGCCCGATTTCGTCATCCCCGCGATCGACTGGGCGCGCTCGACCAACAAGGTCATGACGATCGAGTGGATCGACGGCATCAAGCTGTCCGACCGCCCGGCGCTCGTCGCCGCCGGCTACGACCTGCCCGGTCTCGCCAACACGCTCGTCCGCGCGTTCCTGCGCCAGGCGATCGCCGACGGCTTCTTCCACGCCGACATGCACCAGGGAAACCTGTTCGCGCTCCCCGGCAACCGGATCGCCGCGATCGATTTCGGGATCATGGGCCGGATCGACCGCCGCGCCCGCGTCTGGCTTGCCGAGATCCTCTACGGCTTGATCACCGGCAATTATAAGCGCGTCGCTGAGATCCATTTCGAGGCAGGCTATGTCCCCGCGCACCACGACGTCGCCGAGTTCGCCACCGCATTGCGCGCGGTCGGCGAGCCGATGCGCGGGTTGCCGGTCAAGGACATGTCGATCGGCATGATGCTCGACAGTCTGTTCTCGATCACGCGCGATTTCGACATGGCGACGCAGCCGCATCTGCTGCTGCTCCAGAAGACGATGGTGATGGTCGAGGGCGTCGCGACCAGCCTCAACCCCGACATCAACCTGTGGGAAGCCGCCGAACCGTTCGTCCGCGACTGGATCCGCGGCGAGCTGGGTCCGGAGGCGATGATCGCCGACCGCCTGATCGCCGATTTCCAGACGCTCACCCGGCTTCCCGAACTCGTCCGCCGGATCGAGGCGCATTACCCCGCCCCCGGTGGCGCACCGCCGACGATGCCGTTGCGCGAGATCGAAGTGATCCGGATCGGTGGCGGCTGGCGTTATGCGGCGGTGGCGGTGATCGCCGCGCTCGTCGGCATCGCAGGAACGTGGTTCAGCGTGACGTGACGATGCGCCGCCCGCTGACCCCGGTCTGGCTCGCGGCGCCGTCAAGGTTCGCAAACATCTCGCAACCGGCCGCGCGGGCGGTGGTCGCGCTGCTGGCCTTGATCCTGACCACGACATTCGCCGCGCTGTCCACGGCACCCGCTCATACCGATACCGCGCTATACGCGATGATCGTGGACGGGGTTCGCCACGGCGGCAATTACTATGCGGTGGCCGCGGATGCGCTGCGCGCCGGCGGTTATCCGCTCGCGCCATTCACCGCGTTCCGCCTGCCCACGCTCGCGGTGATCGAGGCTGCGCTGCCGAGCATGGTGGTGATGGCGATGCTCTACCTGCTCACCGCGGCGGTCGCGGTCGCCTGCTATGGCCGTATGCAGCCGGTACTGAAGACGCGCGCCGCGCAGACGGTGGTCGCTTTGCTGCTGTTCGCGAGCCTCGCGCCACTGCTCCAGCCCTCGCTCGCGCCATTGCCCGATCTCTGGGCCGGGCTCGCGATAACGTTGTCGCTCGCGATCAGGCGGCGCGGCCATTATGTCGAGGCGATCGCATTCGGTGTTGCAGCGGCAGTGCTCCGCGAGACTGCCGCGCTCTATCTGATCGTCATGCTGTCGTTCGCGCTGGCCGAACGTCAGCGGCGCGAGGCGCTAGGTTGGGCCGCCGCGCTGATCGTCGTCGCCCTCGTACTGGCGATCCACGCTTATGCCGTGGCGCAGATCGTCAAGCCACTCGACGACATGGTCTTCGACTGGGCCGGGTTGCTCGGTTTCGGCGCGTTCGTATCCGCTACAGTCTCGGCCACCGCGCTCGCCTGGCTGCCGTTGGGTCTGGCAGCACCGATCGTCGGCCTCGCGCTGTTCGGCTGGGCGACATGGCGCGATCCCCTCGCCCTGCGCGCGCTCGCAACGATCGTCCTCACCGCGTTGCTGATCACCGTGTTCGGCACCGAGGAGACGCCGCACTGGGCGCTACTGGTCACGCCGTTGCTGCTGACCGGGCTCGTGTTCGTCCCCGATGGCCTGCGCGATCTGGTCCATGCGGCGCTCGATAGCCGACGCATTACCGTGACGCGGATTATCCGCTAAAGACGCTCTCATGACGCGCATTCTCCTGATCGTCGGTGGCGGGATCGCCGCCTACAAGGCCGCCGAACTGATCCGCCTGCTGAAAGGCCGCGGCCATGCGGTGCGCTGCGTAATGACCGAGGCGGCGCATCATTTCGTCACGCCGATGACGCTCGCCGCGCTCAGCGAGGACAAGGTCTACACGACGCTCTGGGATCTCAAGGACGAGGCCGAGATGGGCCATATCCAGCTCAGCCGGCAGGCCGATCTGATCGTCGTCGCGCCCACCACCGCCGACCTGATGGCGCGCATGGCCGGCGGGCTCGCGAACGACCTCGCGACGACGCTGCTGCTCGCGACCGACAAGCCGGTCCTGGTCGCGCCGGCGATGAACGTCCGCATGTGGACCCACGCCGCGACCGTCCGCAACGTCGCGCAACTCCGCGCCGACGGCGTGACGGTGATGCAACCCGACGAAGGCGCGATGGCGTGCGGCGAATACGGCCCCGGCCGCCTGCCCGAGCCCCCCGCCATCCTCGCCGCGATCGAGGACATGCTCGCTCCCGCCCCGTGCAAGCGGCTCGCGGGACGCCACGTGCTCGTCACCGCCGGCCCGACTCACGAGCCGATCGACCCGGTCCGCTACATCGCTAACCGCTCCTCGGGCAAACAGGGCTTCGCGATCGCCGCGGCGCTGGCACAACTCGGCGCACGCGTCACGCTCGTCGCCGGCCCCGTGACGCTGCCGACCCCGCCGGCGGTGGACCGGATCGACGTCGAGACCGCACGCGAGATGGCCGACGCCGTCGACCACGCGCTGCCTGCCGACGCCGCCGTCATGGTGGCCGCCGTGGCCGACTGGCACGTCGAGTCCGTTCCGCAGAAGATCAAGAAGGGCGACGCCACACCCACGCTGACGCTCGCGGAAAATCCCGATATTCTCGCGACTTTGGCGCGCAGCCCTCAACGTCCTCGCCTGTTGATCGGGTTCGCCGCCGAGACCGAGCGCGTACTCGAACACGCCGTCGCCAAGCGCATTCGCAAGACCGCCGACTGGATCGTCGCCAACGACGTATCGGGCGACGTGATGGGCGGCGCGGACAACAGCGTGCATCTCGTCACGGCTACCGGCGTCGAGGCCTGGGAGCGCCTGCCCAAGGAGGCGGTCGCCGCCCGACTGGCGGACCGCATCGCCGATGCGCTAGAAGCCGCATCATGATCCGCATCGAACTCAAACGCCTGCCGCACGGCGAAGGCCTGCCCTTGCCTGTCTATGCGACCGACGGCGCGGCCGGCATGGACGTCGTCGCCGCCGAGGCGCTGACGCTGGCGCCCGGCGCACGTGCGGCCGTCGCGACCGGCTTCGCGATCGCCATTCCCGCAGGGCATGAGGTGCAGGTCCGCCCCCGCTCCGGTCTCGCGCTGAAGCACGGCGTCACCTGCCTCAACACGCCCGGTACGATCGACAGCGACTATCGCGGCGAAGTGAAGGTGATCCTCGCCAATCTCGGCCAGGAGCCATTCGAGATCGCGCGCGGCGACCGCATCGCGCAGCTCGTTCCCGCGGTCGTCCTGCGCGCCACGCTCGACGAAGTCGCGACGCTCGACGACACCACGCGCGGTGCAGGCGGCTTCGGATCGACCGGCCGATGATCGCCGCCTTCCTCCTCCTGCTCCAAGCCGCGGCGCCTCCGATCGCTCAGGTGCAGGTCGTCCCCACGATCCCGGCGACGCCGCCCGCGACGGCCCCCGCATCTGCCCCAGTATCCGGCCCATTGCCCCCGCAGGACTGGAGCACGCTGCCCCCCCTGCGCATCCGTCGACAGGCGACCACGCTCGCCAACACCTCCGCCTATGTCCACGGCGAAGTCATGGCCGGGCGTTGCGCGAAGGCGGTCCGGACGGTGCAGGGCTGGTCGCTCAGTCTCGACCTCGCGGTGCTGATGACGCGCGACGGCCGCGTCCGCCGCATCACCCCGCGCGCGATCGATTGCCCGACGGTCGAGCAATATGCGGCCGGCGTCATCCTCGGCGCGCGCGATTCGATCGACGTGGTCGATACCGATACGGACACCTGGTATCGCACCAGCCTGACGTTCGCCTGGGGCGCATGATCCTCTCCGACGACGAACTCACCCGGTATGCGCGGCATATCGTCCTCAAGGAATTCGGCGGCTCCGGTCAGGCCCGGCTGAAGGCGGCGACGGTCGCGATCGTCGGTGCCGGCGGGATCGGCTCACCCGCGATCCAGTATCTGGGGGCCGCCGGTGTCGGTCGCCTGATCCTGATCGACGACGACCGGGTCGAGCCATCGAACCTGCAACGCCAGACGATCTTCACCACCGCGGACACCGGCATCGCCAAGGTCGAGGCGGCGGCGGCGGCGGTCCAGCGGATCAACCCGCATGTCGCGGTCGAAACGCACCGCATGCGAATCGACACGACGAACGTCGCAAGCTTGATCGCGGGCGCGGACGTCGTGCTCGACGGCTGCGACAACTTCGCGACCCGCTTCTGCGTCGCCGATGCCGCGCATGTCGCCAAGATCCCGCTCGTCTCCGCCGCGGTCGGGCAGTTCGAAGGGCAGCTCGCCACCTATCGCGGCTGGGAAGCGGACAAGCCGTGCTACCGCTGCTTCGTCGGCGAAGACCCCGAGCGGGCCGAGACGAGCTGCGCGGAAGACGGCGTTCTCGGCCCCGTCACCGGCGTGATCGGCAGCCTCGCCGCGCTGGAAGTTCTGCGCGCGATCGCCCCGTTCGGCGACGACCCCGCGGGCAAGTTGCTGCTGATCGACCTCCTGGCCCTGCGCTTCCGGTCGATCCGCCTGCCGAAGGATCCGGGTTGCCGCGCCTGCGGTACAGCGCGCGGCTAGACGTACACTGGACCACGGACGTCGTCATGCCGGGCTTGTTCCGGCATCCACTGTTCCGCAAACTCTGTAGAATCGAGTTTGCGGAACCGATCACCCCGGAACCAGTCCGGGGTGACAGATGGGGTACGCCCGGCTCAGGCCCCCAACAGACCCTTGGCGAACTCCCGTACCGCAGGACCGATGTCGGCCCGCGACAGCGCGATCGCCAGGTTCGCCTGGATGTACCCCGCCTTGTCGCCGCAATCGTAGCGCTGGCCGTCGAAGGTGAAGCCATGGAACGGCTGGTTGCCGATCAGCTGTGCCATCGCGTCGGTCAGCTGGATCTCTCCGCCTGCGCCCTTCTCCTGGTTCTCTAGGATGCGCATCACGTCGGGCTGGAGGATATAGCGGCCGGGGATCATCAGGTTCGATGGCGCAGTGCCCTGCTTGGGCTTCTCGACCAGAGCCTTCACCTCGGTCAGACGACCATCGATCACGCCGGGCGAAATGATGCCGTATTTGTCGGTCTCGGAATCGGCGACTTCGAGCGCGCCGATCACGTTGCCGCCGACCTGGTTATACGCCTCGACCATCTGTTTCATGAAGCCGGGCTTGCCGACCATCAGCTCGTCGGGGAGCAGAACGGCGAACGGCTCGTCGCCGACGATCTCGCGCGCACACCACACCGCATGGCCGAGGCCCAGCGGCTCCTGCTGGCGCACATAGACCGGCGAACCCGGCTTCATCCGGATCTGGCTGATCGCATCGAGCGACTTGCCGCGCGCGCGCATCGTATCCTCGAGCTCGTACGAGATATCGAAATGATCCTCGAGCGCACCCTTGCCGCGACCGGTGACGAAGATGATCTGCTCGATCCCCGCTTCCAGCGCTTCCTCGACCGCATATTGGATCAGCGGCTTGTCGACGACGGTCAGCATTTCCTTGGGCATCGACTTGGTCGCGGGGAGAAAGCGCGTGCCGAGCCCGGCAACGGGAAATACGGCCTTGCGAAGCGGCTTGATCGTCATTCGGAGCTCCAATTATGTCTTCGAGGTCGTTTAGTTGCGCTGCACCATTTACCGGTCGTTACGGACCCGCGCAATTCCGATCACCCGATCAAAGAAACGCTGTAACCGGTTAGCGCGTCATTAAATATCGTCGGCTAGAGAGGTTCCATGTCCAAGATCCTCGTCATTTTCGGGACGCGCCCCGAAGCGATCAAACTCTTTCCGGTGATCCGTGCGCTGGCGGCAACACCCGGCCTCGCGGTGCGAACCTGCGTTACCGCGCAACATCGCGGGTTGCTCGACCAGTTCCTCGCCATCGCCGATCTGTCGCCTGACATCGATCTCGACCTCATGGAGCCGGGACAGACGCTCAATCGCCTGACCGCGCGACTGCTCACCGGGCTTGGCGAGGTGATGGACGCCGAGATGCCCGATCTCGTCATGGTGCAGGGCGATACCGCGACCGCGATGACGGGCGCGCTCGCTGCCTATTACCGCAAGGTGCCGGTCGCGCATGTCGAGGCAGGGCTGCGCTCGGGCGACATCTACCAGCCCTGGCCGGAGGAGGTGAACCGCCGCATCGTCGCGCCGATCGCCGCGCTGCACTTCGCCCCGACCGAGACCGCGGCCGAGGCGTTGCGGCGCGAGACGATCCCCGCCGACACAATCCACGTCACCGGCAACACCGTGATCGACGCGCTGCACTGGACCGCCGACCGTGTCGCCGCGGATCCTGCACTGGCCGCGGGCCTCGACGGCATCGCAGCGCGCTTCGCCGGCAAGCGCATCGTCCTGGTCACCACGCACCGCCGCGAGAATTTCGGTGACGGCATGGCGGCGATCGCCCGCGCGATCGGTCGAATTGCCGAGCGCGACGACGTGGCGGTGCTGTTCCCCGTCCACCCCAATCCCAACGTCGTCTCGGTGATGGACGCGATCCTGGGCGACCGCGCCAACGTCGCGCGGATCGAGCCGCTCGATTACCCGCATTTCGTCCGCGCGCTCGGGATGGCGGAGATCGTACTGACCGATTCGGGCGGCGTGCAGGAGGAGGCGCCCGCACTCGGCAAGCCCGTGCTCGTGATGCGCGAGACGACCGAGCGGCCGGAAGGCGTCGCCGCCGGTACCGCCAAGCTGATCGGCACTGACGAGGACCGGATCGTCTCCGAAATCTTCACGCTGCTCGACGACCCCGCGGTATATGCCGCGATGGCGCGCGCCCATAACCCGTTCGGGGACGGCCATGCCGCGGCCAGGATCGCCGAGACAATCGCAAAAACACTCGCAAAAGGCGCCGGGCATGCTGTCTGATACCAACCTCACCGTCGTCGTGCTCGGGCTCGGCTATATCGGTCTTCCCACTGCGGCGATCATCGCGCGGACCGGCGCACAGGTGCTCGGCGTCGACGTGACCGAGTCGGTCGTCGAGACGGTCAATTCCGGCCGCGTGCATATCGAGGAGGTCGATCTCGACGGTCTCGTCTCGGGCGTCGTCGCACGCGGCACGTTGCGCGCGTCGACCGCGATCGAGCCGGCGGACGTCTTCGTCATCGCCGTACCGACGCCGTTCGACGCCGATCATGCGCCGAACATCGGCTATGTCCTCGATGCCGCGACGACCATCGCCTCGGTGCTGAAGGCAGGCGATACGATCATCCTCGAATCGACCTCCCCGGTCGGCACGACCGAGAAGGTCCGCGATCTACTGGCGAGCTTGCGCCCCGATCTGCGCGTACCCGGCAAGACCGGCGATCAGGCCGATATCGCAATCGCCTATTGCCCGGAGCGCGTGCTGCCCGGTCGCATCCTGGTCGAGCTGATCGATAACGACCGCGTCATCGGCGGAATCACGCCGCGGTGCGCGCGCAAGGCGCTGACCTTCTACCGCCGGTTCGTGCGGGGCGCCTGTGTCACCACCACCGCGCGCGCCGCGGAAATGACCAAGCTCACCGAGAACGCGTTTCGCGACGTCAACATCGCGTTCGCCAACGAATTGTCGCTGATCGCCGACACGATGGGCGTCGACGTATGGGAGGTGATCCGCCTCGCCAATCGCCATCCGCGCGTCAACATCCTCCAGCCCGGCCCGGGCGTCGGGGGCCACTGCATCGCGGTCGACCCGTGGTTCCTGGTCCATGCGGCCCCCGACCAGACACCGCTGATCCGCACCGCGCGCGAGGTCAACGACGGCAAGACCGACCACGTCATCGCACAGGTCGCCGCCCTCGTCGAAGCCTCGCCCGGCGCAACCGTCGCGTGCCTCGGCCTCGCGTTCAAGGCGAACATCGACGACTTCCGCGAGAGCCCGGCGCTCAAGGTCGCCGAAGCGGTCGCGCGGCAGTTCGGCGACCGCGTACGGATCGTCGAGCCCTATGCACAGACGTTGCCCACCGTACTGGCCGAGACCGGCGCCACGCTGATCGACGTCGATACCGCGATCGAGACCTGTTCGATCATGATCGTGCTGGTCGACCACGACGTCTTCAAATCGATCCCGCTCGAGGAGCGCGCCGACAAGGCGGTGCTCGATACGCGCGGCATCTGGCCGGATCAGCCACGCGCGTCGGGACTGCCGGTCAACGCAACGGCACGTCTCGAGTCGCAACGACTGGCGGGATGATCGGCCGCGTCGGGGTCGCCGCGATCTCGCGCGCGGCGGCCTCGAGCACCTCGGCGCGTGCCTTGGACGAGGCATGCGTACGACTGCGGAACAGCCCGCCGTCGATCGTGCCGCCCTTCTGCCGCCAGAATTTGGGCGCGGACATCGGATCGTATCCGGCATTGGCGAGCAGGTAGATCCCCAGCAGGTCCGCCTGGTCCTCCGTCTCGCGGATCAACCGGCCGTTGCGACCCAGCTCGGCCAGCATGCCGCGGTTGATCTTCGCCGCGTCGAGCCTGTCGCGGTGACGCAGGATGTTGTGCGCCAGCTCGTGCGAGACGACGACCGCGATCTCCTCGTCGGTATAATCCTCGAAGAAGCGCTCGCCGATCTGCACGATCGCGCCATCCGCCGTTGCGCCGAGCCCGCTGCCCAGCAGGATCTCGAACCGCGAGCGACACCCGGCGACCGGCTGCACCGCGATCGGCAAACGCTTCCCTCCGCGCAGGATGGTCAACCGCAACGGTTGGGCGATCGGCGCCGCCGCGATCACCGCTTCCGCCGCATCGCGTGCCCTCGCGCCCTCTGTGGCATCCGCGCCCGGCAGCCCGGGTTGCTCGGTGTCGTTGATCGCGACGATCGAGTCGTTCGCGCGCAAACCAGCCCGGTCCGCGGGCGCTCCCGGCACAACCGCCTCGACGCCGACCGTCGATTCGAAGCCGAACGCCGTCGCCGCGGACGGGCGCGCTGCCGGTCCATATTGCGTCAGCGCATGGATCGGCATCCCGATCTGCGGTTGCTGTCGATCGCACAGCGCAGCGTTGGCGGTCGTCAGCCGGTAGGCGATCGTCGCGAGGCGGAGGTCGGCTGCACGCAACGTCTCGAAGAACGCGGGGCTGGGCGCGACCTCCTTGGCGGGCGAAGCGGCAGTGAGCAGCAGGAGCGGCAGCAGGCGGGGGATCATCGACATGAACCTCCCTTAGCCATCGCGCACGGCCGCGTCATGCCGCATAGGCACCGACGGCAGACGCTTGGCATACATTGCGACCGACCGTGGAACATCCTATGCGACCGCGCGTCCGATCAGCTCTGGTACATCTTCCCCTCCCCATCGATAGCGACATGATTTCAAAGCTTTTCAAGTCCCGTAGCAGCGCCAAGACGAACCAGCCCAGGATCCCCGACGGTCGCCGCGTCTATGCGGTGGGCGATATTCACGGCTGTGCGGACCTGCTCGACGAATTGATCGGCCTGATCGAGGCGGACGAGCGCGAGCGCGGCCCCGCAGAGACGACCATCGTGTTTCTCGGCGATATCGTCGATCGCGGCCCAGCCTCTGCCGCGGTGATCGACCGCCTGCACCATCTTGCCGCCGCGCGCGCCGACGTGCGCTTCCTGCTCGGCAACCACGAGGAAATCTTCCTCGGCGCGCTCGACGGCGAGCCCAAGGCGCTGCGCCTGTTCTGCCGAATCGGCGGCCGCGAGACCATCCTGAGCTACGGTATGGACGCGACCGAATACGAACGGCTGGACTATGAGGAACTCGTCCACCGCATCGACGCACTGGTGCCGGACGAGCACCGGGAGTTTTTGCGCCGCTTCGAAGACATGATCGTGATCGGCGACTACGCATTCGTCCACGCCGGCGTCCGTCCCGATACGCCGCTCAACCTGCAGCGGACGTCGGACCTGCGCTGGATCCGCGATCCGTTCCTCGATCATCGCTCGACGCTGGAAAAGACCATCGTCCACGGCCACACGATGACCGACGAGGTCGAGCGGCGCGGCCACCGGATCGGCATCGATACCGGCGCCTACGCCTCGGGCCGGTTGACCGCGCTCGGACTCGAGGGTACCGAGACATGGTCGTTGCAGACCGCGGCGGATCCCGCCGGACGGGCGGATCAGGTTGGCGCGAAATAACCTACGACAAGCAAACTGCCGCTTCTCCCACGGTTTTGGATCGGTATAAGGAGGGGGCGTCAGTGTGTTGCACTGCCGCAACAGTGCGGAAGACTTCGCACGGTTATCTAGACCTCGGTTGCCTCGGTGGCGGTTTCGTGCCAATGCCGGGCTGACGAGCACAAAGGGAGTTCATCATGCGTCTTGGGAAATATCTCCTGACCGCAGCAGCAGCCACGATGGCAGTTGCTCCGGCCATGGCAGCACCGGCAACTTCGTCGGCTACCGTTCGTTCGGGTTCGGTTTCGGCTGACAAGAACGAGCTGGCTGGCGGCGGCATCATCGTTGCGGTTCTCGCAGCAGCTGCAGTTGTCGCCGGTATCGTTATCGTTGCAGACAACGACGACGATTCGGACAGCAACTAAGTCTTACGACTTTGTTTCGAGAAATAGCGGTCTTCGGGCCGCTATTTTTTTGCCTGCCGCAGATGCGGACCGCGCCGATAATCCGGGATCGCCCACCCGGATGCCCACTGACCCGGCCGCGCCGCGCCCTGTTGCAGCGCCGCAAGGACTGAGGGTGGCGACCACCAAAGCATACGACCTGACTTCGCAGGACATCCTCCGCTAGGCGCTTCAGGCCGCATCGATATTCACGAACGAGCACGCGTAAACGCGCCCGGCCTCTACCGCCGACATCTCGCCGTTTTCCCGCAGAGGCTAGTTGGAGACAAATGGGCAGGGCGTCGCAGACGCGGCCGAGTGTCTAATACCATGTTACCGCACTGCGCCTGTCACTCAGGTAAGGTTAGCGACGCTCCCCCGCCTAGCGGTAATACCCGCCCAAACGAAAAACGCGCCCCCGGACGACCAGGAGCGCGCTTGCAAATCCATGGAGACGGTGCTCAGGATCGTGACACCGGCAATCCGCCGGCCATCACTCAGGGCTGCGGTTGGCCCGGTGCGCCACCCGGCATACCGCCCGGCGCGCCACGACCCATCTGCGCCTGGGCCTGCATCTGCTGCACCACGCTCTGCGGCAGGAAGTCGAGCAGTTCGACGTCGAACACCAGCGTCGAGTTCGCCGGGATCGGCCCGGCCGCCTTGTCGCCATACCCCAGCGCCGGCTTCATCCAGAAGCGATACTTCGAGCCCTTCGGCATCAGCTTCAGCGCCTCGGAAAAGCCCGGAACGACGCCGGTCACCGGCATCGGCGTCGGCTGCTGCGACTTGTCGAAGGTCGTGCCGTTGAGCAGCTTGCCCTCGTAGTTCACCAGCGCGACGTCCGCATCGGTCGGCTTGGCCGCACCGGGCTTGCCGGGTGCGATCACCTTGTACTGCAACCCCGACGCGGTCACGACCACGCCCTTGGCGCGGGCATTGCGTGCCAGCGGATCGTCGCCCTGGCGCGCGAGCGCGACCGCGGCGATCAGCGCGAGCGCGATACCGACCCAGAGATAGACGAGATAGCTGCGCTTGGTGGGCTGCAGCGGCACTGCGGTGACGGTCGACATCGGATCAAGGCCCTCAGATCATCTGGGATCATCTGGTCACGCCGGAGCGCCGCGCGTGCCGTTGGAAAGCAAGCGGGGGCGCCGTTCTCGGCCGCCCCCGTAAATACCGACCCGACCCGGTCACCGGGTCTGGTCGATCAGATCTTACCGTGCGCCGTCGCGCTCGGCGCGCTTGCGGTCGAGCTTGCGCGAACGACGAATCGCTGCTGCACGCTCGCGTGCGCGCTTCTCCGACGGCTTCTCATAGTGCCGGCGCAGCTTCATCTCACGATACACGCCTTCGCGCTGCAGCTTCTTCTTGAGCGCGCGAAGGGCCTGGTCGACGTTGTTGTCGCGTACGATGATCTGCATAAACCCGTTTAGCTCCGGTCGAATAGATTTTTGCCGTCGCGAATAGGTCCGCGCCGCATGAACTGGGGCCCCTATCAGGGGTCCGCCGGCGTTTCAAGCCAAACCCTATGCCGTTCGATCGAACCAGCGCGCGGACTGATCGCGGACACACGCCGCAACATCCCGAAACACCGGGGCCATAAGCCGTCCCCAGACAGCCTTCCTCACCAGGGAGACTTTAGTGCAGCAGCTCGACCAAGCCCATCAAGACGATCACGGGCCCGACCATGGGCACAGCCTAGTCGAGGACATGGCGAAGATGCGGACGTTGTTGGCGCGCCGCCGTGCACTGAAATGGTTTGCTGGCGCTGGCACGTTCGCGCTGGTCTCCGGTTGCGGCGGTTCCGATTCGTCTGATGCCGTGACAGTGGTCACCGATACCACGCCTACCCCGACATCCACGGTGACCGCGACCCCGACTGCGACTGCGACGGCCACCACCTGCATCGTCGATTCGGCCGAGACCGCCGGCCCCTACCCCGCCGACGGCACCAACAGTTCGAGCGGATCGACCGCCAACGCGCTAACCGTATCGGGAATCGTCCGCAGCGACATCCGCGCGAGCTTCATCGGCACCACCACCGTCGCGACGGGTACGCAATTGACGATCACGCTGACCGTGGTCGACGTCAACGCAGTGTGCGCGCCGCTCGCCAACTACGCGGTCTATCTCTGGCAGTGTGACCGCAACGGCAATTACTCACTCTACACCGCCCCGACTGAAAGCTATCTGCGCGGCGTGCAGGTAACGAATGCAGCGGGCCAGGTGACCTTCACGACGATCGTCCCCGGTTGCTACGAAGGTCGTTATCCGCACATGCATTTCGAAGTGTTCTCGACCCTGACGGCGGCGACCGGCGGTCGCTATGCGGTGCTGACGTCTCAGCTCGCCATGCCCGCCGCGCTGTGCAACGCGGTTTATGCCGACACGACGCTCTACCCGGCGAGCGCGACCCGGTTCGCCAAGATTTCGACATCGAGCGACAATGTCTTCGGTGACAACACCGCCGCGCAGATCGCGCAGCAGACCCCGACCTTCGCGGGCTCCGTCGCCGACGGCTACACCGCAAGCGCCGTGATCGGCATCACGCGCTGACGGGTGGCGGGTAGGCGCGCTATTTGCCGCCGCCCGCGCGGTCGCTAAGAGGCGCGCATGACCCGCTCCCCCACGACGCTATACAACAGCCTCTCGCGACAGCTCGAGACGTTCACCCCGATCGATCCCACGAACGTCGGCATCTATTCCTGCGGCCCGACGGTCTACAACTACGCGCATATCGGCAATCTGCGCGCCTACGTCTTCACCGACACGCTCAGCCGGGTGTTGACGTGGAAGGGCTATCCGCTCACCCATATCATCAACATCACGGACGTCGGCCATCTGACCTCCGACGCGGATGTCGGCGACGACAAGATGGAAGCGGCAGCGAAGGCCAGCGGCCAGGATATCTGGGCGATCGCACGTCATTATACCGAGGCGTTCAAACGCAACCTCGACGACCTCAACATCCGCCCGCCGAGCAAATTCCCGCTCGCCACCGATCACATCGATGGCATGATCGCGTTCGGCAAGGCGATCGCGGACAAGCATTGCTACCAGCTGCCGGACGGGCTGTATTTCGATACCTCGACGGTGCCCGATTATGGTCGCCTCGCCCGATCGCAGGACGATGCGGGCGAAAGCCGGATCGATCCGGTCGAGGGCAAGCGCCATCCGCAGGACTTCGCGATCTGGCGCACCTCGGCCCCGGGCGAGAACCGCCAGATGGAATGGGATTCGCCCTGGGGTCGCGGCGCGCCGGGCTGGCATCTCGAATGCTCGGTGATGAGCAAGCAGTATCTTGGCGACACGTTCGACATCCACACCGGCGGGATCGATCACCGCGAGATCCACCATCCCAACGAGATCGCGCAGAACCAGGCGCATTGCGAGTGCGGCGATACCGGCGCCACGCTGTGGATGCACAACAACTTCCTGGTCGAGCGCTCGGGCAAGATGTCGAAGTCGGGTGGCGCGTTCACCACGTTGCAGACGCTGGTCGACCGCGGCTTCCACCCGCTCGCCTACCGACTGATGTGCCTTCAGGCGCATTATCGCAGCGAGCTGGAATTCTCGTGGGAGAACCTCGCTGCGGCTCAGACGCGGCTGAAGCGGCTCGCGATGACCGTCGAGACGCTGGCCGCCCGCGGCCTCGGCGGTCCGTCGGGTAGCGCGCTTGCCTACCGCGAACGGCTCGACGCCGCGGTATCGGACGATCTAGCAACCCCGCGCGCGCTGCCGATCCTCGACGAACTGCTCGCAGACAAGCGCGTCGCGCCGGCGGATCGCCTCGACGCGCTGGTCGATTTCGACGCGGTGCTCGGCCTCGATCTTGGAACGATCCGCCGCGAAGACCTGCGCATCCGCCCGGTAACCGCGACGATCGATGAAGCCACCATCGCCGCCCGCCTGTCAGACCGCCGCGACGCCCGCGCCGCCAAGGACTTCGGCACGTCGGACGCGATCCGCGACGAACTGGCCGCCGCCGGCGTCGAGGTCATGGACGGCGACTCGCTAGGTTGGGACTGGAAGATCACGCTCTGAGAAGCCCGCTCGACCAGCTTCGGCGATAAAACGCAGCGTCTCGATCCTCCCCCGCCAGGGGGAGGTGGCGCCGAAGGCGACGGAGGGGGCGGACACGGAGCAGGGGTTATCGCGTCCTCCCCCTCCGTCAGGCTTCGCCTGCCACGTCCCCCTGGCGGGGGAGGATTGCAAAAGGCACCCGCCCCACCCGAAACTTGACTCTCCCGGCCACCAACCGATGTTCCCCCAATGAAAGCCGTCCTCCCAGCCGCCGCCCGCCCCCTCCTCGAACCGCGCCTCCCCGCGGACCTCGACGCCGCCTGGTTCGCCAAGCCCGAAGAGGCCAACGCGATGATCGCGGACGCGGACATCGCGTGGGTCGACATGCAGCCGACCGAGCTCGTCGCCGACGCGATCCGCCACGCCGGGCCGGATCTCAAATGGGTCTCGACGATCTATGCCGGCCTCGACGCATTCCCGCTCGATACCCTGCGCGACAATGAGGTCACGCTGACCAACGGTGCCGGCATCAACGCGGTAGCGGTCGCCGAATACGCCGTGATGGCCACACTCGTCGCCGCCAAGCGCTTCGACACGGTCCTCCGCGCGCAGGACCGCCACGAATGGCTGAAGGACGCGCCCGGCAAGATCGAACTCGCCGGCACCAGGGCGCTGATCATCGGTTACGGCACGATCGGCCGGATGATCGGCGACCGCCTGAGCGCGTTCGGCGTCGACGTCACCGGCGTCACCCGCACCGGCCGCGACGGCACGATCACGCCCGATGCGTGGCGCGAGCAACTCGGCGACTTCGACTGGGTCGTCCTCGCCGCGCCCTCGACCGGTGCTACGCACGCGATGATCGGCCACGACGAACTCGCCGCGATGAAGCCGTCCGCGTGGCTGATCAACATCGCCCGCGGCGACATGATCGAGGACGACGCGCTGATCGCCGCGCTCACCGACGGCGGTATCGCGGGCGCTGTGCTCGACCCGACCAACCCCGAGCCCCTGCCCGCCGATCACCCGCTCTGGTCGACGCCCAACGCCATCGTCACGATGCACCTGTCGGGCCGCAGCCAGACCACGATGTTCGCGCGCGGCGCCGCGCTGTTCCTCGAAAACCTCGCCGCGTTCCTGGCGGGCAAGCCGATGAAGAACGTCGCGGACCTCGACGCAGGGTATTGAAACCAGCTGGCACACCCGCCCCAAAGCTTTACTTCATTGCGCGAAAAGGCGTTTTCCCGCATGGCCAGCCCCACAATTCACCAATCGGACGACATGATATGGCCGCGAACTGGGCCCCCGACAGCTGGACGCGTCACGAAGCACGACAGCTTCCCACCTACCCCGACGCCGCCGCGCTGACCGCCGCGACCGATCAGCTTGCGACCTTCCCGCCGCTAGTCTTCGCCGGCGAAGCGCGCAACCTGACCGCGTCGCTCGCCGAGGTCGCGGCCGGCAAGGCGTTCCTGCTCCAGGGCGGCGATTGCGCCGAGAGCTTCGCCGAGCACAGCGCCAACAACATCCGCGATACGTTTCGCGTCATCCTTCAGATGGCCGTCGTCCTGACCTTCGCGTCGAAGCTCCCGGTCGTGAAGCTCGGCCGCATGGCCGGGCAGTTCGCGAAGCCGCGCTCGACCGATACCGAGACGATCGGCGGCGTCGAGCTACCCTCGTACCGCGGCGACAACGTCAACGACATCGCCTTCACCGCAGAAGCTCGCGCGCCCGATCCGCGGCGCATGATCCGCGCCTATTCGCAGTCGGCTGCCACGCTCAACCTGCTGCGCGCGTTCGCACAGGGCGGCTATGCGAACCTCCATCAGGTTCACCGCTGGACGCACGACTTCATGGGCCGCAGCCCGTGGTCGAAGAAATATGCCGAGACCGCGGACCGGATCGGCGAGGCGCTCGAGTTCATGGCCGCCTGCGGGATCGACCCCGAGACCGTGCCGCAGCTCGCGCAGACGCATTTCTACACCAGCCACGAGGCGCTGCTGCTCCAGTACGAGCAGGCGCTGACCCGGCAGGATTCGCTGACCGGCGACTGGTACGACACCAGCGCGCATTTCCTGTGGATCGGCGACCGCACGCGCTTCGAGGGGTCTTCGCATGTCGAATACCTCCGCGGCATCGGCAACCCGATCGGCATCAAATGTGGACCAAGCCTCGAACCAGACGCGCTGCTGCGGATGCTCGACACGCTCAACCCCGGCCGGATCCCCGGTCGGATGACGCTGATCACGCGCTATGGCTATGACAAGATCGAGGCGAACCTGCCCCGTCTCGTCCGCGCCGTCACGCGCGAAGACCATCCGGTGGTGTGGAGCTGCGACCCGATGCACGGCAACGTCGTCAAGGCCGCCAACGGCTACAAGACACGTCCGTTCGACCGCATCCTCGCCGAAGTCCGCGGCTTCTTCGCGGTCCACCGCGCAGAAGGCACGCACGCCGGCGGCATCCACGCCGAGATGACCGGCCAGAACGTGACGGAGTGCACCGGCGGCGCGGTCGACGTGACCGAGCAGTCGCTGGCCGACCGCTATCACACCCATTGCGACCCCCGCCTCAACGCCAGCCAGAGCCTCGAACTCGCCTTCCTCCTCGCCGAGATGCTCAACGAGGAAATGGCCGAGCGCAAGAAGGTCGCGGCCTGACAAAACGGCGGGCGTCGCAGGAAAAGTCGGCAGGTGTCTTGACGCCTGCCACCCCATTCCGTAGACGCCCGCATCTGCTAACGGCCCCTTCGTCTAGCGGTTAGGACGACGCCCTCTCACGGCGTAAGCACGAGTTCGATTCTCGTAGGGGTCACCAGCTTCTCCATCATCGCAGGCTCGATCGTCAGCCGCCGACCACCCCGACGACATTAGCCGCGACCCGTGCCGCAGGTCCGTCGACCGCCACGCGACCTTCTCCCGTTTCTCCCGCAATAGGGTTACATTCGCGCCGTACCGCAACGACATGAGCCCGACGGTTCGATCGACGCAAACGGAGAGACGCTGATGACTGCGACCTACGATACCAAACTCGGGCTTTATATCGCCGGCGAATGGCTGAGCGGGGACGGTCGCGACACGCGCGACGTGCTCAATCCGGCGACCGGTGGGGGGCAGGCCGCGTTGCCGCTCGCCAGCGCCGCCGATCTCGATCGCGCGCTCGAGGCGACGCAGCGCGGGTTCGTCGCGTGGCGCGCCACCCCGCCGGAAAAGCGTGCCGCGATCCTGACGCGGACCGCGCAACTGCTGCGCGAGCGCGGGGATAATATCGCGCGCATCGCCACGCTCGAACAGGGCAAGATCCAGGCGGAGGCCAAGGGCGAGGTCGCGTTCGCCGCTGCACTGCTCGATTTCCACGCCGCCGAAGGCCTGCGCGTCTATGGCCGCGTCCTGCCCCGTCCCTCGGGCACGCGCAGCCTCGTGCTTCACCAGCCGGTCGGACCGGTCGCCGCGTTTTGCGCGTGGAACTTCCCGATCATGAACGTCGTACGCAAGATCGCGCCAGCGCTCGCGGCGGGCTGCTCGATCATCATCAAGCCGTCCGAGGAAACCGCCGGCAGCGCGGTCGAAGTGCTCAAGTGCTTCCAGGATGCCGGCCTGCCCGGCGACGTCGCGCAGTGCGTGTTCGGCGTGCCCGACATGGTCTCGCGCCACCTGCTCGCCTCGCCGATCACGCGGAAACTGAGTTTCACCGGGTCGGTACCGGTCGGCAAGGCGCTGATGAAGCTGGCCGCCGATACGATGATGCGCACGACGATGGAGCTTGGCGGTCACGGTCCGGTGCTCGTGTTCGACGATTGCGATCTCGACAAGACGCTCGATACACTGGTCGCGCACAAGTTCCGCAACGCCGGGCAGGTCTGCGTCGCGCCGACCCGCTTCCACGTGCAGGACGGTATCTATGACCGCTTCGCCGCGGGGTTTGCCGAACGGACCCGCGGCCTGAAGGTCGGCGACGGGATGGATTCGGCGAGCCAGATGGGCCCGATGGCCAATGCCCGCCGCCCCGATGCGATCGCCGAGCTGGTCGGCGACGCGACCAGCCACGGTGCCAAGCTGCTGGCGGGCGGCGACTATGGTGGCCAGGGCGGGTTCTTCTTCCAGCCGACGGTCCTGTCCGACGTGCCACTGTCGGCACGCGCGATGAACGAGGAACCGTTCGGCCCGGTCGCCCTGCTCAGCCGCTTCGGCAGCGACGAGGATGCGATCGCCGAAGCCAACCGCCTGCCGTTCGGGCTGGCCGCCTATTGCTTCACCGAGAATGGCCGGCGCCAGAACCTGCTCGGCGATGCGATCGAGGCCGGGATGATCGGCATCAACACCGTCCGCCTCAGCTATCCCGACAGCCCGTTCGGCGGCGTCAAGGACAGCGGCCACGGCTCGGAAGACGGACCCGAGGGCATCGCCGCGCATCTCGTCACCAAGGCCGTCCACATCAGCTGATCGCGGCTCCGCGGCTTCTACCTCCAACGAACGCGACCTGCCGGAAAATGCCGAACCGGCGATACTGGCAGGTCGCCCCCCACACCGCGACTCCGGCCGAACACCGGGCGGTATAGCTCCATATCAGCGCAATACTGCCACCCCTGCCCCACGATCAGGGCCATTCCGGGTCTTGAGCGCTTGGCACCACCCAGTCTCAATTCTGAAACTTTTATTTGCCGATCAAGCATAGCTATCTGTGCTTACGACAGAACTTGTCCATCTCGGATGCTTTGCGCCAAATACAATCGAATTTGGTTCAATTGCCAATTGCGGCGAAATCCCAATCGGATCATGAAGCTGCTAGGTCAAGAATCATAGAACAACAGTATTTGATTCATTGACGACTGATTAACTAAATCTCAGTCTACCCAATTGTCATTAGAGTCAAGATCCGACTTTTACTCTTGGATTCTATTCAGAAGATCAGTGCACCAATACGTGCTGCTGGTTGCGGCGACCTGTGCCTTGGCAAAACAGCCCCCACGATCGCCTCATCGCTCCGGATATTCCGGAAACATAGGAGAAGGCGCTATGACTGGTTATGCTCAGAATTATCTCGGTGGCTCCGTTCAGCAACGATATGGCGGCGGCAGCCCCGGGGTCGGTTGCCCGATCATAACGGCTACCATCTTGTGCACGATCGGCGTGGACACGGCGGTCGGCGCAGGAGCCGGCACCCCGGGCTGCAAGGATGTGATGTGGACCGCAGGCTGCACCTTTGCCGGACAGCAGGCAGCAGCGGTGGATTGCGGTAACGTGCTGACGACGCTCGTCTGTACGCTCGGTGCGCCGCAAGCGCCCCCTTCACCCACGGGTGCAGTTGGGTGCGTGCAACTCGCAATGAGCTTGGGCTGCACGTTCCAGGGCGGACAGGGTGTCGGGAAGCAGGCGGCCGGCTATGGCGCGGCGTGCGGCAACGTGCTCACCACGCTGGCATGTACGCTCGATGCGCAGGCTCCCGCGGCAGGGGACGCGATGTGCGTCACACTCGTCACTGCACGACCGACCTGGTGCGCACCGGTACCTGCCGGCGCCGGCAGCGACGCACAGCTGGCGGATTGCAAGCACGTCATGTGGACGGCGGGCTGCACGTTCGCGGGACAACAGGCGAACGCGGTCGAATGCGTCCAGCTCCTGACCACGACCCTCTGCACGCTGGGCGCTGCGCAGCCGGCCGCGGCGGTGGATTGCGGCAACGTGCTGACCACGCTGGCCTGCACGCTGGGTGACGAGCAGACCGGTGCGCTGGGTGCGGCACCGGGATGCAAAGACGTGCTGTGGACCGCAGGGTGCACGTTCCAGGCCGCTGAATCGGTCGCCGATTGCGGGCATGTCCTGACGACCCTCGCCTGCACGTTGGTGGCGGTTCCCGAGGAAAACGTCGCGGCCACGGATTGCAAGCACGTCATGTGGACGGCGGGCTGCACCTTTGCCGGCCAACCGCAGGCAGCCGAGGTCGAACTCGACTGCAAGCATGTCATGTGGTCGGCGGGCTGTACCTTCTGATCGATACCCGAACGCCGCCGCCCCTTACGGGTCGGCGGTTCTTCGCAGTTTTCCCTCGCATATGGCAGGCCGCATGGACCCGATCGTCACGCGCAATCTCATCCGCTACCTGACAGGCAAGGGCCTGATCGACCGCGCGGGAATCGTCGATGGCGGCATGGTCCTGACGATGAGCCGCAGCCGCAACCGGTTCGTGATGCTCAAGCAGCGGAACGGCCCGGCGTACTTCATCAAGCAGGCGATCGAGACCGAGCCCGGCACGCGCGAGACGATCGCGCGCGAAGCGGAGGTCTACCGCGGCGCCTTCGGCGACGAACGCCTGCGCCCGCTCCGCGATCTCCTGCCGCAGTTCCGGCTCCACGATGCCGAGCAGGGCATATTGATCAACGATCTGATTCCGGACAGCGAGACGCTGACCGCGGTCCACCGCAAGCTCGGGACCTGCCCGGTCGATCTCGCCGCACGACTGGGGACCGCCCTGTCCACCTATCACGCGATCCGCTTCGTCGAAGGCGCACCGCAAGCTGCGCTGTTCCCTCAGCAATCGCCCTGGATTCTACGGCTCCACGGCGAGGCGGATGTCAGCGGCATGCGGCGCAGTCCGGCGGCATCGGCGCTCCTCGACATCTTGCTCGCGGCACCCGGTGCGGGGGCGATGCTCGGCGAACTGCGCGACGGGTGGAAACGCGATACGCTGATCCATACCGACATGCGCTGGGAGAATTGCCTGCTCGCACCGAAGGGCGCAGCGCTGGCCGACCGCCGACTCTACATCATCGACTGGGAGCTGGCCGACATCGGCGATGCGGCGTGGGACGTCGGCAGCATGCTGCAATCCTATCTCGCCTTCTGGATCGGCTCAATGCCCGCCGGATCGGATCCGGCCGCGCTGTTCGCGGGCGCGACCGTGCCGCTCGCGTCGGTCCAGCCGGCGATTGCGGCGTTCTGGGCCGCGTATATTACCGCCAGCGACGCCTATCGGGGCGACGCACCGGGATTCCTTAAACGCTGTATCGGCATGTTGGCCGCACGCATGATGGTGACCGCGTTCGAGCGTAGCGCCTGGAGCCAGACGACCGATCCGATCGCCATTCTGCTCGCCCAGACCGCGCTGAACATCCTCGCCGATCCGGACAGGGTGGCGGAGGAATTACTGGGCATCGTCGATCCGGGGGGCCCCGTGGTTGACCGCGTGCTCAACCAGGCAATCGCAGCATGACCGGCACCACGAGCGAACTCGCCCCCTTCGTCGCGGCGCTGCGGATCGGCGACGACGGCGCGCTCCTCCTCGACGACGTGTCGGTCGGGCGCGTCAGCGGCGTGGTGACCGAAGACACGCTGGCGACCGCCCTGATGCCGGTGGTCTACGAACATGCCTATGCCCGGGTGTTCCCCAGGGACGATGCCGTCGCCGCGGTCGACCCCGCCGACCTGACGATCGCCCTCGAACGCGCCAATACCAGCCGATCGCGCGCCGAACAGGGATGGATCTTCAGCGGGAGCGACACCGGCGGCAGCGTGCTGGCCACGCGCCACGGCCGCACCCGTCGGTTCGTGCCCGGCCAGTTCCTCGCCATCGACGGTGTCATGCCGATGCCGAAGGGAAGCGCGCTGGCGGTGCAGATCGCGGGCGGATCGACCACCGCGCAACCCGGCTTCTATTACGCGTTCGGCGAAGCGTTTCGCGACGTCAACGATCTCGCGCCGATGGTCCGCTTCTACTGGAACGTGCGGATCGGCGGCGCGGTCGATCTGGTGACCGGATTGACCGCGCTGCTCAACCGCTACCGGATACCGTTCGATTTCAAGATCGTCGTGCGCAGCGCCGATTACACCCGTCGCGACAACGCGGTGCTGTATGTCGCACAGCACCTGTTCCCAGCGGTATCGACGGTCCTCCTCGCGGCCTACCCCGCCTTCGCCGCGTTGCTCGACGACTCCGTGCCGCTGTTTGCCAGGCGCCTGGCACCCGGGCTGGGCTTCGCCGAGGATCCCGGCAACCGCGAGAGCTTCGGCATGGCCCGCAGCCGCCTGGTCGCCCAGACGCTCGCCGCGTCGCGGGCCGATGACGGTTTCGCCGCGCCGATGTTCGCCGCAACGCTGACGGCAAAGATCGCGGAGGCCGGCCTGCGCGCCGACGCCCTGTGGCTCAACGCCGGGTCCGACGACCAGTACGACGTTCCCCCAATGCTCTCGCAGCAGGCGATACAGTGACCATGAACCCCCTCTATCTCGCAACCGCCTTCGATATCGGCACCAAGCTCGCGCGCGATGCGGTGTGGCATGATGCGCGGTGCAACTGGTTCGGTCCGGTCCATGAGGATTTCACCGGCACGCAGGTGCTCGGTTGCGGCACGATGGGTCCGACCTTGTACGATGGTACCGCCGGTATCGGTCTGTTCCTCGCGCGACTGCACCGGGCGACGGGCGATCCGCTGGCGGCGCGCACCGCCACCGGCGCGATCGCGCATGCGCTCGACCGCGCGGCCGATATCCCCGACGCGCTCCACCGTGGGTTCTACACCGGGTTTCTCGGGATCGGCTATGCGGCGATGCAGGCCGGCTCCGCGCTCGATCGCGAGGACCTCGTCGCGCAAGGCCTGGCGATGGTCCACCGCGCGGTGGCGTTGTCGCCGGAGGGGCGCGTCGCGATCGACGTGATGTCCGGAAATGCCGGCGCCATCCCCGTATTGCTTGCCCTGGGCGCGGCCCATGACGCGCCTTCGCTCACCGAGGCTGCGATCGTCGCAGGGGACCGCCTGCTCGACGGCGCGGAGACCAGCGACCGCGGCCTGTCCTGGAACGCGATGGGCGAGATGGCCGAACTGGTCGATCTATCCGGTCTGTCGGACGATCTGGTCGCGGACTTTCGCGCGCAACGCCGCCCCAATCTGACCGGCCTGTCGCACGGCGCGGGCGGGGTCGGCTGGGCGCTGCTCGAACTTGCCGCAGTGACCGAGGACGATCGGTTCGCCGCCGCGGGACGCGCCGCGTTCGCCTATGAAGACAGCTGGTTCGACGCCGCGAGCGACCAATGGCCGGACCTGCGCAGCCACGATGCAGGCAAGCCGCTGGGCGCCGCACCCGCCGCGTGGTGCCACGGCGCGGTCGGCATCGGTCTCGCGCGCATTCGGGCCTTCGACCTCACCGGCGACGCGACGATGCGCCTGGCGATCGAGTCCGCCTTGCGGATCACCGCCCGATCGGTGATCGGCCAGCTCGCGCGCAGCAGCTGCAACTATTCGCTGTGCCACGGTGCGGCCGGCGATGCGGAACTGTTCCTGAGTTGGACCACGGCTAGCGGCGATGCCGAGGCGCGAACGATCGTCGACGAAATCGCCCGACACGGGGTCGACACCTATGGCGCAACCGGCCGCCCCTGGCCGTCGGGCACGCCCGGCGCCGGCGAATCCCCCAGCCTCATGCTGGGCCTAGCCGGCACCGGCCACTTCTACCTTCGGGCGTTCGATCCCGCGGCGACACCGTCGGTCCTGCTACTGGCCCCGTCCTCGGCAAACCCCACCGTCAATCGATCGCCTACCCGATCGCCGGAGTTCGCCGGCTAAAGCATCTCACAACGTTTTTGCTAACAATTCTCAATAGCCTTGATTCCCGTTCGGCGACGCGATAGGCGGTGGCGGTGAACACGCCCCAGTCTCTCATCTCCCGGGGATCCGCCCCACCGCCCGTCGCCGCCAAGCGAAAGCGCAAATGGCGGGGCTGGTGGCTCAAGCAACTGCACACTTGGCACTGGATCAGCGCGGCGTTGTCCCTGGTCGGCATGCTGCTGTTCGCGATTACCGGCATCACGCTCAACCATGCCGCGATGATCGGCGCCAAGCCGGTCGTGGTCGAAAAGACGGAAATGCTGCCGGCGCCGCTGCTCCGCATGCTGACCGCACCGCACGCCGCCGATGCGCCACTCCCGCTGCCGGTCGCGAAGGGAATAGTCGCCGCGATCGGTCTCGATCCCGCAGGCAAGCCGGTCGAATGGTCCGACACCGACGCCTATGTCGCGCTGCCCCGTCCCGGCGGCGATGCCTGGGTCAGCATCGCGCGCGCGACCGGTCGGATCACCGCCGAGACGACCGATCGCGGCTGGATCTCGTACCTCAACGATCTCCACAAGGGACGCAATGCCGGCGCAGCGTGGAGCTGGTTCGTCGACATCTTCGCGGGCGCGTGCATCCTGTTCACGCTGACCGGGCTGCTTCTGTTGCAGCTTCACGCGCGCCATCGACCGGCAACCTGGCCGATCGTCGCCGCCGGGCTCGCCATTCCCGTCCTGCTCGCCATCCTGTTTATCCATTGAGGGGGTCCTGCCATGCGTCCAACCGCGTTCCTGTTGCTCGGCGGAGCGATCACCGCGCCCGCGCTGGTACCGCCCGCGAGCGCCGCGCCTGCGGGGACCGTCACGATCACCGTCCCGCGGCTGAACGTCGCCGAATATCACAAGCCCTATGTCGCCATCTGGCTCGAGCCGGTCGGCGGCGGCGCCCCGCGCACGCTGGCGGTCTGGTACGATCTGAAGAAACGCGGCAACGACCCCGGCACCAAATGGCTCGCGGACCTGCGCGCTTGGTGGCGAAAGGGCGGCCGCAGCACGGCGATGCCTGCGAACGGCGTGAGCGGCGCGACCCGTGCGCCGGGCCAATACACCATCCCCCTCCCTGCCGACGTCAAGCCCGGCCACTACGTCCTGAACGTAGAGGCTGCGCGCGAAACCGGCGGCCGCGAACTCGTCTCCGTACCGCTTACCGCCGGAGCCCGCACCTCGGGCAAGACCGAACTCGGCGCCATCGCCATTTCCGCCCGCTAAGGATCACATCATGAAGCCTTTCGCCGCACGCCTCATGGCCGCCGCCGCATTGTTGTCGATCCCCGCCGCGCTGTCCGCGCACCGCATGTGGCTGCTGCCGTCCGCGACCGTGTTCTCGGGGACCGATGGCTGGGTGACGGTCGACGCCGCCGTGTCGAACGACCTGTTCTTCTTCGATCACCAGCCGCTCCGCCTCGACGGCATGAAGGTCTGGCAGCCCGACGGCAGCGAAGGCACGCTCCAGAACGGGGCGACCGGCCGCTATCGCTCGGTGTTCGACGTGAAGCTCGACAAGCCCGGCACATGGAAGATCGGCACCCAGATGTCCGCCGTCATGGGCAGCTTCAAGGTCGACGGCGTCGAGAAGCGCCTCGGCCGTCGCGGTCCACCGCAGCCGAACGCGCCTGCCCCGCTGACCGTCGCCGACATTCCCGCCAACGCGACCGACGTGAAGGTCACCGAGGTTACCGGCCGCAACGAGATTTTCGTGACCGCCGGCGCACCGACTATCACCGTCTTCAAGACCACCGACAAGGGCCTGGAGTTCGCACCGGTCACGCATCCCGACGAACTGGTCACGGGCGAGACCGCCAAGTTCCGTTTCCTGGTCGACGGCAAGCCCGCCGCCGGCATCAAGGTCACCGTGATCCCCGGCGGCAAGCGCTATCGCAACGACGAAGGCGCACGCGAACTGACCACCGGCGCGGACGGCATGCTCAGCGTCGATTGGCCGACCGCGGGCATGTATTGGCTCAGCGCGACGCTGACCGACGCCAAGGCGACGAGCCCGCGGGCGACCGAACGCCGGATGAGCTACGTCACGACGCTCGAAGTACTGACGCCGTAACCATCCCGGGTGAGCAGGCCCCTCCCCGCCACGCGGATCGCATTGCCGGCGACGATCGCTCCGGCAATGCCCGATCCCTCCGATATCGTGATCGCACTGCGCGGCGAGACGATGGGCACGACCTGGCACGCGCAATTCGCCGCACCGCGGGACTGTGATGCGGCTGCGATCCACCGTGCGATCCACCGGGCAATCGTCTCGCGGCTCGCCGGGATCGTTGCGGCAATGAGTCACTGGGCGCCGACGTCGCTGCTGTCCCGCTTCAATCTCGCGGCAGCGGGGACATGGACGGCGCTCCCGACCGACTTCGCACGGGTCATGGTCCGCGCGCTCGCCGTCGCCGAGACGACCGGGGGCGCGTTCGATCCGGCGATCGGCCGGCTCGTCGATGCCTGGGGGTTCGGTCCGATCCCTGTCGAGGGTCTACCCAGCAAGCCACAAATCGAGGCGGCAATGGCCAGATCGGGCTGGCGCCACCTCGCCCTGTCTACCTCCACGACGTCTACCTCCACCACGTCTACCTCCACGACGTCCAGGTCCGCGACCGGCACGCATCTCCTCCAGCCGGGCGGCATCGCGCTCGACCTCTCGGGAATCGCCAAGGGATATGCCGTCGATGCGGTCGCCGCGCTGCTGGAGGCCGCGGGGTTCGTCCATCACCTCGTGGAGATCGGCGGCGAACTCGTCGGCGCGGGAATGCGGCCCGACGGCGATCCGTGGTGGGTCGATCTCGAAACCCCGACCGGTACGATTCTGCCGCCGTTACGCTTGGCGCTGCACGGCATGGCGGTCGCGACCTCGGGCGATTACCGGCGCGGCGCGCATACGCTCGATCCGCGCACGGGCCGCGCGATCGACACCGGGATCGTATCGGCCAGCGTGATCCACCGGACCGCGATGGACGCCGACGCCTGGGCCACCGCGCTCACCGTGCTCGGTCCGGTCGCGGGTCTCGAACTGGCCCGCGAACACGGCCTGGCCGCACGATTGGTCACGCTCGTCGATGGCGACACATGCGAATATCTGAGCCCCCGCTTGGCCGCGATGCTGTCCGACTGACGGGAGCCGCAGCCCAAGGTCGACGCGCCGCTACCCGATCCCACATTCGCGCGTTATCGCTCGGCAATGACCGCAACGCTCTCCCCCGCCTTGCCCCCCTCCCCTGCCTTGCCCGCAGCGACCCTGGTGGTGTTTCGCGAGTCCGGCGAGGGCGCACCGACGCTGCTCATGGTCGAGCGGGCGAAGGCGATGGTGTTCGCCGGCGGCGCACTGGTGTTTCCGGGCGGCCGGGTCGATCCCGGCGACCATGCGCTGGCCGCGTTGTCGGGCCAAGCCGATGACGACACCGCCGCGCGCATCGCCGCGATCCGCGAGACGATCGAGGAGGCGGGGCTTCCCGTCGGATTGTCGCCGATGCCGTCGCCGACCACGTTCGAACGATTGCGCGCCTCGCTGCACGCCGGCACCGCATTCGGCGAGGCCTTGGCGGAAGCCGGCGCCAGTCTCGACCTCGACGCGCTCACCTATTTCGCACGCTGGCGGCCGGCGCATGCGCATGCCCGGATCTTCGATACGCGCTTCTACCTGGCGCGGCTCCCTGCGGATGCGCCCGAGGCTCGGGTCGATGCGACGGAGAATGTCCGACTGTTCTGGGCGACCGCGGCCGACGTGCTGGCCGACGCCGATGCGGGCCGCGCGACGATCATCTTTCCGACCAGCCGCAATCTCGAACGGCTCGCGCAGTTCCCCGACTTCGAGGCGGCCGTCGCGGATGCGCGCGCGCGCGCCGTGCGGACCGTGACGCCGTGGACCGAGATACGGGACGGCGTCGAGCATCTCTGCATCCCCGACGATCTCGGCTATCCGGTGACGTCGGAGCCGATGTCGGACGCGGTGCGCGGCTGACATGCGGGGGGTGCGGCTCACCATCGGCTGGCTCGTGGGGCTTGCAATCGTCGCGACGCTCGCGCTGATGCTCTGGTCGATGGCGCGCGGCCGCCCGCAGGATGTGCCCTGGGCGCCGCTCGATCTCGGCCAGCCGATCGGCCTGTTCACCGGTCGCAAATTGACCGCGCTGACCGAGGATTTCCCGCAATGCCGCGCGCTGCTCGATCGTGCGGGGGTGCGCTACACCGTCCTGCCACCGCGCAAGGGCGAGGGGCAATGCGGCTATTCGGATGGTGTCAGGCTGACCGGCGGCGCGCGGAAGATCGGGTTCGTGCCCGCCGGACTCGGTATCGCCTGCCCCGTCGCCGCGGCCCTGTCGATGTGGGAATGGGACGTCGTCCAGCCCGCAGCCCAGCGCCATTTCGGCGCGCGCGTGGCCAGCATCGATCATTTCGGCAGCTATAGTTGCCGGCGGATCTACGGGCGCGATGCCGGCACCTGGAGCGAGCATTCCACCGCCGACGCGGTCGACATCGCCGGCTTCCGCCTGACCGACGGCACCCGCATCACCGTCGCGCGCGACTGGAAGGGCGACGATGCGAAGGCTACCTTCCTCCGCGAGGTGCGAGACGGGGCGTGCAAGGTGTTCGCGACGACGCTCTCCCCCGACTACAACGCCGCGCATGCCGATCACTTGCATCTGGATCAGGCGAACCGTGGATCGATGGGCTGGCGGGCGTGTCGGTGAATGGGATGGATGGAGTGACCGGGTAGCTCGGATGTGGAGCGCGTAACCACGCCTTCCACAACCACAGCGGCGCACCCCTTCTCTACCACGCCGGCGAAGGCCGGGGCCCAATTGGGGGACCCCAATGACAAGCGTAGCGCATCGTCACGACAACCTCACCAATTGGGCCCCGGCCTCCGCCGGGGTGGTAGGGAGATCTGATCCGAAGTCTGTTGCAGCCCACGTGGGAACAGCTTCAATCCTCCCCCGCCAGGGGGAGGTGGCTGGCCCTTGCCAGACGGAGGGGGAGGACACGGAACCTACGTTATCGCCGCCGCCCCCTCCGCCGCCTTCGGCGACACCTCCCCCTGGCGGGGGAGGATTGGCTAAAGCCAAATTTCAACTCGCCAACGTCGTTCCCGAATCCACCTTCTCCACCCAATACGGAAAGAAAGCCGGCTGCCGGTTCGACCAGCCCGACGCGGTCGCCGCAGCCTCGCTGATCGACTGGAGCAGTTTCCGCCGCAATTCCGGATGCAGGTGCGGGAGCGCCGCCGCCGCACAGAATGCCGACGGCAACCAAGGCCGAACCTCCGCCCCGATCAACCGCTCGTACAGGAATCGCAGCGCCGAAAAGCTCGTCAGCCGCCCCTGCCCCAGATCGAACGCAACGAGGGTCATCAGCGGCGCCAGGAACGGTTCGATCGCGTCGAGACCGCTGTCGTCGGGCACCATCACGCGCAGATCGGGGAGGTTGTTGTAGAGACGCGCCTGCGCCCGGATGCTCGCCGCCTCGACCACGTCGCGCGACCAGCGCAGCATCGCGTCCTCGCGGTCTAGCCCCACGTCGAGCGAGCGGCGGATGTACCGCTGCGTCGAACTCGGGAAGCTCGCAAATTCCTTCATCTCGGCCAGCGTCATCGAGCCCTGTGCCGGTTTCATTCTGGAAGCCATGTCGTCACCCCGCTCTCGTCAAGGAACCGGCAGACTATGCGCCTGGATGGTTAACAACGACCCTATCGCGCGTCATCTTTCCGTAACACCAAGCCACCATGAAAGCTGTTGCGCTGCAACAAGGCTGCGACGAACCGAACGAAACTAAGCGATTTGATCGTCTTGCGCGGCGTTTGGGCAACAAAAAAGCGCCGGCCGTTGCCGACCGGCGCTCGTTCGTTGTGCAGGCGAGAGCGTTACGCCTGCTTTTCGCGCAGCGCCCGCTCGGCGTCCTCGTCATACCCCGACGACTTTGCCGCCTCGCGATTGGAGCCCGGCTGCGTCGCGGACAACGGGTCGCTGCCGTCCATCGATTCGTCGAGCCCGTTGTCGAGACGGGCATCGGCGCTGTCCGGGTTCTTCTGCAGACGCTTGCCGATCGACTTGTCCTGCCCGGCTTCCTGGCGCGGATCGCGGCCCGAGCTCTTGCCCTCGGAATCCTTGTCGTCGGGCGCTACGGACAGGCTGTCCAACGCGCTCTTGTCTATGTCGGTCATTGCGACGTCCCTCTTTAATCTTAGCGAGGACCAACGGTCCAAGTGGCAGAGCGTTCCTGTCCCGCCTCCAGATCGTGCCGCTTCGCCACCCCCCACCGTCCGCCCTTCTCCTTCCCCCCTCCCTGAAAGGGAGGGGTCGGGGGTGGGTAGGCCGGCCTGAACCCCAACGGTCCGAGCATGCGGAACCCGACCCACCCCCAGCCCCTCCCTTCCAGGGAGGGGGGCAAAGAAGGCAGAACGGAGCAGACCGTTCCCCCTGCTGCCTTTCCTTCCAGCGAGAGAGCAGCCCAGCGAGAGAGCAGCGCCTTCAATCCAGCGGCGTAACCTTCACCGTCTGCTCCCACAGATACGCCTGCCCAAACACCGTCATGAACGCGATATCCGTCGCATCGCGGCCCACACAGACCCGCGCGATGTCGCCGCACGTCGCCATCTTCGTCGCATCGATCAGCCGCCAGTCCCCCGCCAGCCACAGTTCCGCCACCGCATGAAAGTCGGGCGGATCGACTCCCGGCGCATAGGCCGACACGCACCGCGCCGGGATTCCACCCGCCCGCGCCAGCGACACCAGCAGATGCGAATAATCGCGGCATACCCCGGACCTCGAAGCAAACGTATCGAGCGCAGTCGTCTCCCCGCTGCTCGACCCGCAACGATAGTCGAGCGACTGGTACACCCACTCGGTCAACGCGGCGGCGAGCGGACCACCTTCCAGCCCGCCGAACTCGCGCGCGACGAAGCCCTCGAACCGGTCGGACGGGCAATAGCGGCTCGGCATCAGATACGGCGTCAACTCGCCGTCGAGCATCCGCGGCGGCGTCGCCGGATACAGTTCGAGCTGCACGCGCTCGCGCTTCACAGCGACGATGGCCTTATACTCGGCGGTGAAGCGGCCATGCCCGCGCGACCAGCAGCGTTGGCCGATCCCGTCTTCGCCGCGTACCGCCCGGATCGGGCTGTCGGACCACAAGGTGAGGGACTCGGACTCGATCGTCTGGTCGGCCATCGCCGCCGCTTCGATCTGGAGGAGCACGTCGGCGTCCCCGGTGATCCCGTAATCCAGACGCACGTCGATCGAGAGCCGCATCGTGCGTCCCATTCCTGTCTCAAGGCCAAAGCAAAAAAGGGCCCGGCGGTATCCCGCCGAGCCCTGCGTTCGTCACACCCTTAGCGGGCGTTAGTTACGGCTGCTACCAAACAGACGCAGCACGAACATGAACATGTTGATAAAGTCGAGGTAGAGGCTCAGCGCCGCCATGATCACGACCTTGCCGATCATGTCGGTGCCGGCAACCTGTGCATACAGCGCCTTGGTGCGCTGCGTGTCGTAGGCGGTGAGGCCCGCGAACAGCAGCACGCCGACCGCGCTGATGACCAGCTGCATTACGCTCGACTGCAGGAAGATGTTGATCAGGCTCGCGACCAGCAGGCCGACGACGCCGATGATCAGGAACGTCCCGAACGCCGACAAGTCGCGCTTCGTGGTGTAGCCGTACAGGCTGAGACCGGCGAAACCGGCTGCGGTGGCGAAGAACGCACCCGCGATCGACGTGCCGCTATAGACCAGGAAGATGGTCGACATCGACAAGCCCATCAGGACGGCAAAGCCCCAGAAGAGCATCTGCATCGTGCCCGTGGACATCTTGTTCTGGCCATAGCTCATGCCGAACACGATCGCGAGCGGCGAGAACATGATGACGTATTTCAGGATGCCGCCGCTCATGAACACCTGGGCGGCAGGCGATTGTGCGCCGCCCCATGCGAACAGCATCGCGACGATGCCCGTCAGCAGGACAGCCGAGCCCATGTAATTATACACGGACAGCATGTACGACCGGAGACCAGCGTCATAGGCCTCGGTACGCTGGCCCGTGGCCGTCGTTCCGAACGGCGCGGCACGGGGCCGGGGGTCAGACCAATTAGCCATTGTGAAATCAGCTCCTTTGTCCGGCATAATGCCGGTTACGGTGAATATCGTCTTTTACAGGACGTTTTTCAAGCTGAGTGGTTGCATCGGCGCCGTCGTTCGCGGTTAACCTGCCGCAATCCATGATCCGTCTTTTCGTCGCCCTCCGCCCGCCGCCGGCTATCCGTCAGAGCTTGCTCGACATAATGGAGGGCGTCCCCGCCGCACGCTGGCAGGACGACGAGCAGTTGCACCTCACGTTGCGCTTTATCGGCCCGGTCGAGCGGCCCGTCGCCGAGGATATCGCGGTCGCGCTAAGCCAGGTCGTCGCGCCGGCGCCGCGCGTGTCGCTAACCGGAGTCGGTCGCTTCGAGAAGCGCGGCCGGACCGATACGCTCTGGGTCGGCGTGACGCCGCACGACGCCCTCGCCGCGCTCCACCGCAAGGTCGACCAGGCCTGCGTCCGGGCGGGGCTGGACCCCGAACGCCGCGCCTATCTGCCGCACGTCACGGTCGGACGACTGGCGCGATCGGCCGGCGTCGGGTTCGCGATCGACGCGTGGCTGGCAGCGCACGCCGCCCTGTCGAGCGCGCCCTTCCCGCTACCCCATCTCGTGCTGTACCAAAGCCATCTCGGCCGCGACGGCGCGACCTACGAACCGGTCGCGCGCTGGGCGCTCGATAGCGGGGACGGAACCTGAGCGACGGCGAAGGGTTCGCCAAGAGATCACGAGATCAACAGGGAGAAACGACATGCGTATTGCGACACTGGCACTGCTCGGCGCGGCGACGATGGGCCTCAGCGCCTGCGACAAGAGCGGGATGGACACAGGCACGCCAATGGCGGGCGGCCAGCGCGCCACCGCGATGCTCCAGACCGCGACCGGCACCGACGTCGGCCGCGCCACCGCCACCGAAGTCGCGGGCGGCATCCGCTTCACGCTCGACGCCATGGCGATGCCCCCCGGCACGCACGGCGCGCACATCCATATGGTCGGCCGCTGCGACGCCCCGGACTTCACGACCGCGGGCGGTCACTGGAACCCGACCGGCATGAAGCATGGCAGCATGAACCCGCAGGGCCCGCATGAGGGCGACCTCCCCAACCTGATCATCGGCACCGATGGTCGCGGCACGCTCGGCATCACGATCCCGGGCGCGACAATGGCTGGCCTAATGGATGCGGACGGCTCGGCCTTCGTGGTGCATGCGGGCCCAGACGACCTGATGACCGACCCGGCCGGCAACAGCGGCGGACGGATCGCCTGCGGTGTGTTCCAGGCGGGGTGATGCTAACCAGGGTTGGCGTGATCCCCCGCAGTTAAAGGTAATTTCCCTCCCGTTCGTGCTGAGTAGAGACCGAGTAGCTTCGCAGAAGCGTATCGAGGGCTCGTATCGAAGCATGGGTTCCGCGCGCCAACCTGTCCTTCGATACGCCGTCTCGATACGCTGCTACCGCAGCAACTCGACGGCCACTCAGGACGAACGGGAAGAGGCAGACAGCCCGAACTAGGACATGGGTCGATTCTCCCCCCGCCAGGGGGAGGTAGCTGGCCCTTGCCAGACGAAGGGGGAGGTAAGTGCAACCCCTGCTCCGTATCCTCCCCCTCCGTCACCTACGGCGACACCTCCCCCTGGCGGGGGAGGATCGCAAAAATCCTAAACCACCTCCCCCGCCGCTCTCGCCCGCGCCTCCCGCGTAGCCTCCGCCCGCGGCGCCAGCCGGTACGCCGCCACCGCACACGCGAGCGTGATCGGCGTCACCACCAGCAACGACAACATCCCGATCGACAGGCTCCCGGTCAGCGTCGACACCCGCCCCGCCATATACGGCCCGAGCGCCAGCCCGATCAGCGTCGTCCCGATGAAGAACGTCGCCGTCGCCGTCCCCCGCATCCGCGGCAACACCATGTCCTGCGTGGTCGCCGCCGCCGCACCCAAGGCGCAGGACGCGGTCAACTGCGCGAGAAAAATCCCCGTGTAGAACGCGGTCGACGACGACGCGGTGAAGGCCAGGATCAGGAACGGCACAGGCACCACCGCACCGAAGATCACCACCCACAGCCGCCCCGCCGGATTGCCCCGCCGCAACCGATCCGACACCACCCCGCCGATCGTCAGCCCCAGGAACCCCGCCGTCGCCCCCAGGCTGCCGATCATGAACCCAGCCGATGCCGGCGTCGCGCCAAGCTCACGCAACGCATACGGCGCAGCCCAGAAACTCGCGGCGTAGCTCAGGAACGCGTTCAGCCCATACGCCACCACCGTGCACAGGAACGCCGGCGTCCCGACGATCAGCGCAAAGGTCGGCGGATCGCGCCGCTTCAACGCCGACGCCCACGAGAACACCGCATACACGCCGATCCCGATCGCCACCCATTGCGGCCAAGGCTCACCCGCCGCGACCAGCCCCGACACCGCCGCCGTCACCACCGCAAGCGCAAGGATATTATACCCGAGCGCTCGCGCGCCGCCCATCGCCGCACCGATCAACGTCAGCGGCGGCACGATCGTCACCAATTCGGCACCGAACGCGCGGAACGGTGCCGGATGCTTCTCCGGCTCGGGCAGTCCCTCGACCAGTCCGCGAATGGGCTCCTTCAACGTCGCGATCCAGATCGCCAGCAGCAGCCCCGGCAGGCCGACCGCCATGAACGCCGCCTGCCAGCCGACCAGCCCAAGCGGCCCGCCCCCCGGATAAGCGCGGTTCCAGCCCTGCACGATCAGCCCGCCGATGAACAAAGAACAGCCGCCGCCGACATACAGGCCCGCGGAATAGATCGACAGCGCGGTCGCCCGCAGCCGCTTCGGGAAATAATCGGAGATGATCGAATAGGCCGACGGACTGGCGGTAGCCTCGCCGATCCCGACCCCGATCCGCGCCGCCGCCAGATGCCCGCCAGTCCGCGAAAAGCCCGACAGCGCGGTCATCACCGACCACAACGACAACCCGATCGTCATCAACCGCACGCGGTGCCAATTGTCCGCCAGCCGCCCGAGCGGAATGCCGAACAGCGAATAGAACACGCCGAACGCGGTGCCGTACAGGAAGCCGAGATCCTGGTCCTTCAACCCCAGGTCGCGCTTGATGTCCTCCGCCAGGATCGAGATGATCTGCCGGTCGACGAAGTTCAGGACATAGACGAGGAACAGGACCGACAGCACGTACCAGGCATAGCGCGACGCGCCCGCCTCCCGCTCGCCCACGATGGTTTCGGCACCCGCCATGACCCCTCCTCGTTATGTTTTCGAGCTATGGGTATCAGACGAAAGAAAAGAGAAACAGCGCTTTCGAGGCGATCGGGTACGCCAGCGCAGAGCCAATTCTTCGCCCCTCCCTGGAAGGGAGGGGTCGGGGGTGGGTCGGCTTCCCCAAGTTCGCCCGACGGTGGCAAAAGCCGGCCTACCCACCCCCAACCCCTCCCTTCCAGGGAGGGGAGCAGTTCGGGGCAGCCTCCTGGGGAGCGGTGGGCTCAAGCCTCAATGCGTACCGATACGCCCCCGACGCAGCGCACCCTGTTCGAGCCGCCGCAACAGCGCCTCGATCGTCGGCGGCGAGGTCGGCTCGCCCGTCGCACGCGCAGGGCGGGCAATCGGCGTAGGTGCATTGATTTCAGGCGCCCCGCACTCCGCTACCTCATGCTCCGCTACCCCGTCCTCAGCCAAACCGGCTTCCGCAACCCCGTCCTCCGCGACCTCCACCGGCCGCTCGATCGGTTCCACCAACGGCGCCGTCACGAACGTGTCGGGCTCCGCCGTCGACGACGACTCCACCACCGGCGCGACCATCGCCTGCGCCAACGGAGAAACCGGCCGCACCGGCTCCATCGGCACCGGCAGGATGGCCTTCGGATCGAACGCCGCGAGCGGCTGGTCGAGATCGGCCGGAATCGTCCGCTCGTCGCGCCCAGCATTAAGCCCAGTAGCAAGCCCAGTACCAAGACCAGCCCCGACACCCACTTCCATCATCGGCGTACCAAGATCCGCCGCCGACATCGGCTTGCGCGGCGGTGCGTCGGGATGCGCGTCGGCGCGGCGGATCACCGGCACGCCGTCCTCGCGCGGCGATGCCTTCGCGAACACCCCGCCCGGCCCGAACAGCAGGAACAGCGACGACCATAGCAACGCCGCGACCAGCGCCCCACTCCCCAGCGCCAACAGCGCGCGCGCGGTCGTCCCGAGCGGCGGCGCGGCGGCGGGCACCAGCGCAGCCACGCCCGTCGTCCACACCGCGGACTCCAGCGTTTCGGTCGACGCCAGCAGCACGCTCATGGCAGCGATCAGGCCGCCGACCACCGCGCCGTACACCGGCAGCGAGCGGATCAAGGTCTGGCGGGTCAGCGCAATCATCGATTTTCCCGTGCAGCGGCCATCATCAGCCGCCGATACAAAGGATCGTAGCGGCGAATGTTTGACGACCAGTTACGCTCTTCGCGAACAAATGCACGTCCTCGCGCCCGCCGCTCGTCCCAGCCCGATCGATCCACGAACATCGCCGCCAACGCCGTCGCGATCGCGGCCGGATCGTCGGGCGGAAACAGCGTCCCCGTCTCCCCGTCGCGGATCAGTTCGCGGTGTCCGCCGACATCCGACGCCGCCACCAGCCGCCCCTGCGCCATCGCCTCGAGCGGCTTCAGCGGCGTGACCAGATCGGTCAGCCGCATCCGTTTGCGCGGGTAAGCGAGGATATCGACCAGCCCGTAATAACGCTCGACCTCCTGGTGCGGCACGCGCCCGACGAAGCGGATCGCGTCGGCCACCGGCGACGCCTCCGCCTGCGCGCGCAAGGCCGCCTCCATCGGTCCGCCGCCGACCATCAACAGCCGCGCCTTGGGACGCAGCGCGACCAGCGCCGGCATCGCCGCGATCAGGTCGTCGAGCCCTTCGTAATCGTAGAAGCTGCCGATGAACCCGACGACGTCCGCGCCGTCGAGCCCGAGTTCCGCCCCCAGCGCATCGTCGCGCGGCACCGAGTTCCCGAACAGCTCGAGATCGACGCCGTTGGGCGAGACGACGATCTTGTCCGCCGCGATGCCCCGCGCGACTAGATCGCCGCGCAGCCCTTCGCAGATCACCGCCACCGCATCCGCGCGCCGCACCGCCCACGTCTCCAGCGCCCGCGTCGCCCGGTAGCGCAACGACGTCGCCGTCCCCGTCCCGTTGCCAACCGCCGCATCCTCCCAGAACGCGCGGATCTCGTACACCAGCGGCAGTTTCTGCTTGCGCGCCACGATCAGGGCGGCGAGCGCGTCGATCACCGGCGAATGCGCGTGGAGGATATCGGGCTTGAAGGCATCGACCGCCGCCTCGATCCTTTTGGCGAACGCCGCGATTCCGACCATCTCGCCGACCGGCCCCGGCTTCACCCCGGCCGACGTCCTGTAGAAGGTCAGCCCGTCGACGGACTCCACCGACGCAGGCGCAACGCCGTGGCGCGGGCCGGTGACCGCCGCGACGGTCCACCCCAGCCCCTCCTGCGCCTTGAGGATCGCCCGGGTGCGGAACGTGTAGCCACTTTGCAGCGGCAGGCCGTGATCGAGGATATGAAGGATACGCATCGTGGACGTCGTCTGCCACAGATCGCTTAACGGCGCGTCAACCGACTAGGGCTACGCACGAAGCTCGAAAAGCCCTCACAGGAAAGGAGGCCGAACCCATGATCGACAATCTCGCGCTCGGTCTCAGCCACGGGCTGATGATGCTCGCCGCATTCCTGCTGCTCAAGCGCCCCGACCTCGACCGCGAGCCCAGCCCGCACGACGCACCCGAAAAGAAGCGCGCGCCAATAGAGAAACCTCGCCGCGATGCGTGATCTCGCGTTCATCGCCTTCCTGCTCGCGTTCTTCGCGATGGGCTTCAAGCGGCCGTTCCTGCTCGTGCTCGTCTATGTCTATATCGACATCGTCTCGCCACAGCGGCTGACCTACCTCCTGCTCAACAGCGTGCCGATCTCGCTGATCGCGGTCGCGCTGGCGGTCGGCGGGTGGATCCTCGCGGACGACAAGCGCGACACCCGCGTCGGCGGGCGGCAGGTGCTGATCGTGCTGCTCATGCTCTATTGCTGGGTGACGACGATCGGCGCGGATTTTCCGGTCGAGGCCAAGGAGAAATGGGACTGGGTCTGGAAGACGCTGATCTTTGCCGCCTTCCTGCCGCTGACGCTGCGCACGCGACTGCGGATAGAGGCGCTGCTGCTGTTCATGATCCTCTCCGCCTCGTCGATCATCATCGTCGGCGGGATCAAGACGATCGCCAGCGGCGGCGGCGGCTACGGCCAGTTGAACCTCATGGTCGACAATAATTCGGGGCTGTACGAGGGCAGCACGATCAGCGCGGTGGCGATCGCGATCATCCCGCTGATCTTCTGGTTCATGGTCCACGGCACGATCTTCAAGCCCGACTGGCGCGTGAAGGGCTTCTGCCTCGCGCTGGTGTTCGCGTGCCTGCTGATCCCGGTCGGCACCTCGACGCGTACCGGGCTCGTGTGCATCGGCCTGCTGGCGGTGCTGTCGGTGCGCGCGGTGAAGCGCAAGGCGCTGTACCTCGCGGCGGTGGCGGCGCTCGGGCTGGCGGCGATCCCGTTCCTGCCTTCCGCGTTCACCGACCGGATGAACACCATCAAGACCTATGACGCGGACGAATCCGCCTCGACGCGGCTGGCGGTGTGGAAATGGACGATCGAATACGCGAAGACCCATCCGTTCGGCGGCGGCTTCGAGGCGTATCGCGGCAACCGCATCCGCTACGACCTGAAGAGCACCGGCGCCGCCGCCGCACCCGGCCCGCGGGTCGAGACCGACAAGGCCCGCGCGTTCCACAGTGCCTATTTCGAGATGCTGGGCGAACAGGGCTATCTTGGACTCGCGCTATGGCTCGCGATCAATTTCATCGGCGTTTTCAGGATGGAAATCCTCCGCCGCCGCTACGCCGACCCGGCCAGCGAATTTGCCTGGGCGGGGCCGCTCGCAGCCGCGCTTCAGAGCGGGCAGATCATCTATCTGTTCGGCGCGGCCTTCGTCGGCATCGCGTTCCAGCCGTTCGTCTACATGCTGATCGGCGCGCAGATCGGTCTCGACACCTATCTCACGCGCAAGCGCAGCGAACAGACGTTCCGCCCGATGCGCCGGGCACTCCCCTCCCGCTAGCGAGAGGGGAGCAGATAGCGTCAGTCGACCGGCTCGTCCGCCAGCTCCTCCTCCAGCGCCGCGATGATCGCCTTGTTGAACGCGGGGATGTCGTCCGGCTTGCGGCTGGTGATCAAATTGCCGTCGACCACGACCTCCTCGTCCACCACGTCCGCACCCGCATTCTCCAAGTCCGTCCGGATCGACGGGAAGCTCGTCACGCGACGTCCATCGATCACGTCGGCCTCGGCCAGCAACCACGGCGCATGGCAGATCGCGGCGATGATCTTGCCGTCTTCCATGAACTCGGTGATGATCTCGATCGCGCGCTCCTGCTGGCGCATCGTGTCGGGGTTGGCGACGCCGCCCGGCAGCACCAGCGCGTCGTAATCGTCGGTATCGACCTCGTCGAGCGTCAGGTCGGGCGTCGCCGTCTCGGCCTTGTTGATGTCGCCCTTCATGCCCTGAATGGGGTCCATCTTGATCGAGGCGAGCTGCACCGTCGCGCCCGCCGCCTCCAGCGCCTTCCTCGGTTCGAACAGCTCGACGGTCTCGAAACCGTCGGAAGCGAGCATCAATACGCGAGCTTGTGAAAGATCGGTCATGTCATGTCTCCAGTGAAATCCCGTGCCCTCTCAACCCCGCGTCGCGCGGGTCGTTCCGGAACGATGCGTCCCCCCGAACATTTCGAGACCGGAAGGACCACCGCATTGCCCACCAAGATCGTGTATTCCGACGACTCCAAGCCCGGCATCACCCGCAAGAAGATGCGGAACGGCTGGGGCTATTGGGATGCCAGGGGCGAGCGCATCACCGACCGCGACGAGATCGACCGGCTGAACGCAATCGGCCTGCCCCCGGCTTATGGCGACGCGTGGTTCTGCCCCAAGCCCAACGGCCATATCCAGGCGGTCGGCTGGGACGAGAAGGGCCGCAAGCAATACCGGTATCACGCCGGCTTCCGTGAAGCGCAGGAAGCCGCCAAATACGAGCGTTGCGCCGATTTCGGCCACGCCCTCCCCAAGATCCGCAAGGCGGTCGAGGCCGACCTGCGCAAACGCTCGCTTTCCCGCGAACGCGCGGTCGCCGCGGTCATCCGCCTGCTCGACGGCGGCCATATCCGCATCGGCAACGAAGCCTATGCCGAAGCGAACGAGAGCTTCGGCGCGACCACGCTGCGCAAGCGCCACGGCGAGGTGAAGGGCGCGACGCTCAAGCTCCAATACAAGGGCAAGTCCGGCAAGATGCGGACGCTCAAGATCACCGACCGCTCGCTCAGCAGCTTCGTCAAGAAATGCCAGGACCTCGACGAACAGCATCTGTTCGCCTGGCTCGACGACGCGGGCGTCGCGCATCCGGTCACCTCGACCGACGTGAACTGCTACATCCGCGACGTCACCGGCACCGATTTCACTGCCAAGAACTTCCGCACCTGGGCCGCCAGCGTGGCCGCGTTCGAGGCGCTTGCGTCGGCCGAACGCGACCTCAGCCTGAAGGCGATGCTCGAACCCGTCGTCGCACGGCTCGGCAATACCCACGCGATCGCGCGGAAAAGCTATGTCCACCCGTCGCTGATCGCGCTGGTCAAGACCGGCCAATCGACCTTCCGCAAGGCCCTCCGCCTCCCCCGCGCCAAGCGCTACATGAGCCGCGAGGAGTGTGGCCTGATCACCTTCCTCGAAGCCGGCACGCCCGCCGTTGCAACCCCCGCTGTTGCAACCATCGCAAAAGCGGCCTGACGAGTATCTCCATGACCAATACCACTGCCGCCGCCAAGCAACCGATCTTCGACGCAAGCGATGTTGGCGATCACGCCCAGGGCTTCGTCACAGCCAGCATCGCCTGGGTCCAGGCCTATTGGCTCCAGATCCTGATCGCGTTCGGGATCGGTGCGGTCATCGTCCTCGTCCTCCACACCGCACGCCGCTTCGGCAGCAAGCTCTGCGAACGCCCGCGCGCGCTGAACGGCTGGGGGCTGGTCGTCGGCAAGGCGATTGCACGGACCGGCAATTTCTTCATCGTCATGCTCGCCGCGAAGCTGGTCTCCGGCTATTCCGCCGCCCCCGGCGAGGTATCGAAGACGATCGACTTCCTCTTCACCGTCGCCGCCGTCATGCAGGCCGCCGTCTGGGTCCGCGAGATCATCCTCGGCGCGATCGAGCACCGCACGCAGTCCGAACATTATTCGGGCGAGGCGCTGCTCTCGGCGATGGGCCTGATCCGTCTGCTCGTCACGTTCGTGGTCTTCGCGGTCGCGCTGGTGGTGGTGCTCGACAATCTCGGCGTCAACGTCACCGGCCTCGTCGCGGGTCTCGGCGTCGGCGGCATCGCGATCGGCCTGGCGGCACAGGGCATCTTCGCCGACCTGTTCGCCGCGCTCGCGATCATCTTCGACCGCCCGTTCCGCCGCGGCGACTCGATCAGCTACGACACCGCCTCGGGCAGCGTCGAGGCGATCGGCCTCAAATCCACGCGCATCCGCGGAATCGACGGCGAGGAGCGCGTGATCTCGAACAAGAACCTCCTCAACAAGGAGATCCTCAACAACACGCAGCGCAACCACCGCCGCGCGAAGTTCATCATCGGCGTCACCTATTCGACGCCCCCGGAGGTCTGCTCGCGCATCCCCGCGATGTTGAAGGAGATCGTCGAAGCCAACGACAAGATCTTCACCCGCGCCGGCTTCACCGGCTTCGGCGCGTCAAGCCTCGATTTCGAGGTCCAGTTCGACAGCAAGGGGCCGGATTACGCGAGCTTCTACGACGGCCGCACCGCGGTCGGCATCGCAATCCTGAAGCGCTTCAACGACGAGAAGATCGAGATCGCCTTCCCGACCCAGGTCAACATGATGGCCGCGCCGGATGGCTCGATGGTGATGCCGTATCCCGAGGGGCGACGGTCGGACGCGGAGGCAACGCCCGCCTGATTGTCCACCAGGCAGCTCGACGCCTTCGCCTTCCCCCTTCGCCATCGGAAGGTACGCGCTTGTTAGGGCAGCGCTACCCCACCTTGTTCTCCCGCGAAGGCGGGAGCCCAGTCTGGGTCCCCGCCTTCGCGGGGAAACAATGCTTGCTAGGGTAGCGCGAAGCTGCCGCTGTCAGACCAAGCTCGGCGTGACGAGCCCGCTGCCATACCCCGGCACCACCCCGGCGAAGGCCGGGGCCCAGTTGGTGAGGTCGCAGTAACTAAGCGCAACACTCATCGGCTACGTCCCCCACCTGGACCCCGGCCTCCGCCGGGGAGGGCGCTATGAAGCCGGAAAGGTACTCTGTGAGCCGTTCGGAGGCTGAGTTCCTATGAGCAGATCCCTAAATCCCACCCTCATCCAACGACAGCAACGTCGCATTCCCCCCGGCGCTAGTCGTATCCACAGAAACCGCCCGCTCCGCACAGAACCGGTACAAATACCGAGGCCCGCCAGCCTTGGGCCCGGTCCCCGACAACCCCTCGCCCCCAAAAGGCTGAGACCCCACAACCGCGCCGATCATCGACCGGTTGATATACAGATTCCCCACCGCAGCCTCGGCCTCGATCACTTCGGCCGCCCGCGCGATGCGGCTGTGCAGACCCATCGTCAGGCCATAACCCTTCGCATTTACTCGCGCGATCGTCTCGCTGAGCTTGCCCGCCTCCCACGTCGCGACATGCAGGATCGGCCCGAACCATTCCTGGTTCAGATCCTCGATCGCGCCGATCCGCACCAGCGTCGGCGGCACGAACAGCCCATCAGTCGGCACGTCGAGCGTCTTCAGCCACTGCCCGCGCACGCTCTCACGGTACGCCATCAGCTTGTCGTACGCCGCCTGGTCGATCACCGGCCCGACATCGGTCGCCGGATCACCCGAACGCCCGATCCGCAACGTCTCCATCGCGCCCGACAGCATCTCGATCACGCCGTCAGCGATGTCCTCCTGCACCAGCAGCAGCCGCAACGCCGAGCAACGCTGCCCCGCAGATCGGAACGACGACGCGATCACGTCCGCCACCACCTGCTCGGGCAGCGCGGTGGAATCGACGATCATCGCGTTGATTCCGCCCGTCTCGGCGATCAACGGCACGATCGGCCGGCTATCGTCGTCGAGCAGAGCCCGCGCGATCTTGCGCGCCGTCGCGGTCGACCCGGTGAACGCGACCCCCTGAATCCGCACGTCCGCGGTCAGCGCAGCGCCGACCTCGGTCCCGCCCGTGACGAGGATCAGCACGTCGGCCGGCACCCCCGCCTCATGCGCCAGCGCAACCGCAAGCGCGGCGATCCGCGGCGTCTGCGGCGCAGGCTTGGCGACCACGCTGTTACCCGTCACGAGCGCCGCCACGGTCTGGCCGAGGAAGATCGCCAGCGGGAAATTCCAAGGCGCGATCGTCGCCCAGACACCGCGGCCCTCGATATGCAGCATGTTGCGCTCGCCGGTCGGCCCCGGCAGCTCGATCGCCTGAAGGTTCGTCCGCGCCTGCTGCGCATAATAGCGACAGAAATCGGCCGCCTCGCGCACTTCGCCGATCGCATCCGCGATCGTCTTGAACGCCTCCTGCACGCAGATCGCCATCAGTTCGTCACGGTGCTTCTCGAGCAGGTCGGCGAGCCGTTCGAGACAGGCCGCCCGATCATCCACCGGCGTCCGAGACCAAGCCGGAAACGCCGCATGCGCGCGACCGATGGCAGCCGCAACCTGGTCCCCCTCCCGCACGCGGGAGGGGGGAATTCACCGCAGCAACCGTCGCCTCCAGCGTCCCCACATCACTCAAATCCAATCCCGCAGAATTCCGGTGCCCCCCGGCCCCGAACAAATCCACCGGCAACGGAATGCTAGGATGCCGCTTCCCCCCGACCGCAGCGATCTTAGCCACAGGATCCGCCAAAATCTCAGCCTCGGTCAGCCGCTCGTCCGCCAACTGGTGCACGAAACTGGAATTCGCCCCGTTCTCCAACAACCGCCGAACCAGATACGCCAGCAGGTCGCGATGCCCCCCGACCGGCGCATACACCCGGCAATGATACCCGTTCTCCTGCACCAGCCGCTCGTACAGCCCGTCGCCCATCCCGTGCAGCCGCTGGAACTCGAAATCGCGCGAGTTGCCCGCCCACTCCATGATCGTCGCGACCGTCAGCGCATTGTGGCTCGCGAACGCCGGCCGGATATTCTCCGCCGCCAGCATGTCCTTCGCCACGGCCAGATACGACACGTCGGTCGCCGCCTTGCGCGTGAACAGCGGATAGTCCGCCAGCCCCTCGACCTGCGTGCGCTTGATCTCGCTATCCCAATACGCGCCCTTCACCAGCCGCACGTTCATCACGCGGTCCAGCCCGTTCGCCCATTCGATCACCGGCCGCGCGCGCTTGCCATACGCCTGCACCGCCATGCCGAACCCGTCCCAGCCCTTAAGCGACGGCAGCCCCGCGACCGCGCCGATGATATCCAGGCTCATCTCCAGCCGCTCGGATTCCTCCGCATCAACGGTCAGCGCGATGCCCTTCGACGCCGCCTGCACCGCCAGCGCCTCCAGCATCTCGGTCAGCGCAGGCACGCATTCGTTCCACCGCGCAACCTCGTAGCGCGGGTGCAACGCCGACAGCTTGACCGAGATCGAGTGCCCCGCCGCCGGATCGCGCCCGACCGCATCGACCGCACCGACATACGCCTGGAAGTATCGCTGTGCATCGGCATGCGTCCGCGCCGCCTCGCCCAGCATGTCGAAGCTCGCCGTAAAGCCCTTGTTCTCAGGGCGGCGCATCCGCTTCATCGCCTCGTCGATGGTCCGGCCCATCACGAAGATCTCGCCCATCATCTTCATCGCCGCGCCGACCGCCTGCCGCACGAACGGCTCGCCCGCGCGGCTGATCAGGCGCCGCAGCGGCCCGGTCGATCCCTCGCCGACCAGCACGCGGCCGACCACCAGACCCCAGGTCGCCGAATTGACGAGCTTCGAGTTCGATTTCCCCGCGTGCGCCCGCCAATCGGCATCGCCCAGCTTGTCCGCAATCAGCAGATCCGCCGTCTCGGGATCGGGCACGCGCAGGAACGCCTCCGCCAGCGACAGCAACGCGACGCCCTCCGACGAATTGAGCCGATATTCCTGCAGGAACTGGTTCACCCAGCCCTTGCTCTGTGCCGCCCGCAGGTCCGCGAGCAGTCCCAGCGCATGCCCCATCACCCGCTCACGCGAATCCGAATCGAGCGCGGCGCGGTCCAGCAACGGTTTTAGAACATCGGGTTCGCTCGCGCGGTACAGCTTCGCCATGATATCACGGGCATTGGACGTTACGGCAGTCGACATTTTCCAGCTTCCGGTTGGGTGAGGCTTGCGATCCGCTTGCCTGTACGCCTAGAGACATTTCAGCGCTTAGCGCCAAATGAGCTTTGAGGGGAATGCCGTGGCGACGATCACCACCGCGCAGATGCAGCAGCGCATCGGCACCGAGACGGTTTCCGACTGGGTCGAGGTCACGCAAGAGATGATCGACAAGTTCGCCGATGCGACCGGCGACCACCAGTTCATCCACATCGATCCGGTTCGCGCCGCGCAGACCCCGTTCGGCGGGACGATCGCACACGGCTTCCTGACGCTGTCGCTGATGCCTTTGCTGTCGTCGAAGGTGCCGGACGCGCCGCAGATCGAGGGTGCGATGATGGGCGTGAACTATGGCGGCGAGAAGGTCCGCTTCCTCAGCCCCGTCCGTTCCGGCAGCAAGGTACGAGGCCGGTTCAAGCTATTGAGTTTCAACGAGAAAAAGCCCGGCCAGTGGCAGCAATCGATGGAGTTCACCGTCGAGATCGAGGGTCAGGACAAGCCCGCCCTGATCGCCGAATGGCTCAGCCAGGTCTTCGTCGCGCCTCCTTCCGCCAAATAACCGATCTTGGCCTAACCCGGCCTAATCTTCTTTCCCCATTCGCCAGCTTTTCGAGAGGTTTATCATGCGCTCAGCCGTTATCGTCTCCACCGCCCGCACGCCCATCGGCCGCGCCTATCGTGGCGGCTTCAACAACACCCCGGCGCCGACATTGGCGTCGCATTCGATCAAGGCAGCGGTCGAGCGTGCCGGTATCGACGGCGCCGAAGTCGACGACGTCGTCTTCGGCTGCGCGCTCCAGCAGGGTCATCAGGCCGGCAATATCGCCCGCACGTCGTTGCTGCGCGCCGGCCTCCCGGTCACCGTTTCGGGCATGTCGGTCGACCGCCAGTGCGCGTCGGGCCTGATGGCCATCGCCACCGCGGCCAAGCAGATCATCACCGACAACATGGACATAACGATCGGCGGCGGCGTCGAGAGCATCAGCCTCGTCCAGACCCCGCAGATGCGCGTCGCGCCCGATCCCCAGCTGATCGCGATGCACAAGGACGTCTACATGCCGATGCTGCAGACCGCCGAGGTCGTCGCCAAGCGCTACGGCATCAGCCGCGACGCGATGGACGCCTACGCGCTCCAGTCGCAGCAACGCACCGCCGCCGCGCAGGCCGCGGGCTATTTCGACGCGGAGATCATCCCCGTCGACGCCAACATGGCCATCGTCAACAAGGAGACGAAGGAGGTCACCTACAAGGACGTGACGATCACCAAGGACGAGGGCAACCGCGCCGACACCACGCTCGAGGGCCTGCAGTCGCTGAAACCCGTGATGGGCCCCGACTTCACGATCACCGCCGGGAACGCATCACAGCTGTCGGACGGCTCGTCGTCGTCGGTACTGATGGAAGAGAAGATCGCTTCGCAGCGCGGGCTCCAGCCGCTCGGTCGCTATGTCGGCATGGCGGTCGGCGGCACCGAGCCCGACGAGATGGGCATCGGGCCTGTGGTGGCGATCCCCAAGCTACTCAAGCGCTTCGGCCTCAAGATGGACGATATCGGCCTGTGGGAGCTGAACGAGGCGTTCGCGGTGCAGGTCCTGTACTGCCGCGACAACCTCGGCATCCCCGACGAACTGCTCAACGTCAGCGGCGGCGCGATCTCGATCGGCCACCCCTACGGCATGACCGGCGCCCGCGCGACCGGCCACGCGCTGATCGAAGGCAAGCGTCGCGGCGCGAAGTACGTCGTCGTCACGATGTGCGTCGGCGGCGGCATGGGCGCAGCCGGGTTGTTCGAAGTGCTGTGACCTTGCAAGGTATCCGGCAAAGGGATATTTAGAGTTAGGCGAAGGACATTCTCGCCTTTCTGGGAGCCTCGACCGTTGCAGCGGTCGGGGCTCTAATACGTTTGGGGCTTGGCTTGCAGACCAAACCCCGCCCGTGTGCTTATCCTCGACGTGCCACTTCGATGATCTTCACGACCAAGGTTGCAAAGGCGAAGAGCACGCCTAGTATCAGACACAGATCGGTGAGAGACATTCTCGATCCTTTCTGGTCGACAGCAGAACTGCTGCCGCCGACACCATGGCGCGTCGCGCGCGCATTCACCAAGCAGCATCGCATGCGCCGATCGGCCGGCCGCGCGCAACCAACCCACGCCCCGCCCGTTCTCAGTGGCAATCCAAGCCAATAGGAGAATGACGATGGCCGACAAGGATACCCCGCAGGAAGTCGCAGCGAAGTTCATCGAGAAGCTGAAGGCCAGCCCGTTCGTGATGATCGGCTTGCATGACGGTGAGCATTCCGAGCCGATGACCGCGCAGATCGACGACGATCAGCCCAACACGCTGTTCTTCTTCGCCGGCCGCGACAACCGCATCGCCAAGGGCGGCGCGGCGATGGCGCAGTTCGTCGGCAAGGGCCATGATTTCTTCGCCTGCATGGCGGGCGACGTCTCGACGTCGAACGACCGCACGCAGATCGACAAGCTCTGGAACAACCAGGTCGAGGCATGGTTTCCGGGCGGCAAGGAAGACCCCAACCTGACGCTCCTGCGCTTCGACATCGACAGCGCCGAGCTTTGGGAAACCGACATCTCGATCGGCGGCCGCCTCAAGATGCTGTTCGGCGGCACGATCCGTTCGGACGAGTCGAGCAGCCACGCGGTGGTAAACTCGATCGCCTAACGAATGCGGGCAGCCTGCGAGGGCTGCCCGTTTTCCTCACCCGTTCGCGGTGATGAACTCCTCCACCACTGGCGCGATTTTGTCCCGCCAGCGCGAGCCGTTGAAGATGCCGTAATGGCCAGCACCTTCCGCCATGAGGTAACGCTTCTTATCCTCGGGTAGCGCAGTCGCCAGCGTCAGCGCCGCCTTGGTCTGGCCCAACCCCGAAATATCATCACGTTCACCCTCGACGGCGAGCAGACCGATATCGGTGATCGCCGCCGGATCGACCAGCCGACCCCGATGCGTCATGATCCCACGCGGCAGCGCATGGTTCTGGAACACGACGTCGATCGTCTGGAGATAGAATTCCGCGGTCATGTCGCAGACCGAGCGATATTCCTCGTAGAAATCCTGGCTCTGCGACGCGCTTTCGCCGTCTCCCTGGACGAGATGCTTATACATCTCCCAGTGCGAGACCATGTGGTTGCCCAGATTCATCGACATGAACCCGGCAAGCTGCAGGAACCCCGGATACACTTTCCGACCCGCACCCGGATAATTGCCCGGCACGGTCGCGATCACGTTCTGCTCGAACCACGCATGCGGCCGCTCGGTCGCCAGCGTGTTCACTGCGGTCGGCGCCTCGCGCGTATCGACGGGACCGCCCATCATCGTCAGCGTCTTCGGACGGCACGGGTTCTTGTCCGCGCTCATCAACGCGACAGCGGCATAGCATGGTACCGAAGGCTGGCAGACGGCGAGCATGTGCGTGCCCCCCTGCCCCTCATTCGCGCCGATCGTCTCCAGATATTCGATCAGGTAGTCGATGTAGTCGTCGAGATCGAACCGCCCTGCCGACAGCGGCACGCTGCGCGCATCGCGCCAGTCGGTGATGTAGACGTCGGCGAACGGCAGCATCCGCTCGACCGTCCCGCGCAGCAAGGTCGCATAATGGCCCGACATCGGCGCGACGATCAGCAGCTTCGGACCGTCCTCCACACCCTCGCGCACGAACCGTTTCAGCTGCCCGAAGTCCTTCCGCAACACGATCTCCTCGCCCACCGCGACCTCGCGGCCGTCGATCGTCGTCGTGTCGAGCCCAAAGGCAGGCTTTCCGCGAGTCGCATTCGCGTGTGCGAACACTTCGAGCGCCGATGCGACCACCGTACCGCCGCCCAAATAGGCGAACGGGTTTGCCGGATCGTTGAGCATATCCGCGCCGAAGCTCGCCATCTTGCTGGCGCCGGCCATCATCGAACGCTGGAATTCATAGGCATCGTAGAGCATGCGGTATCCTCTCGCCTCATCGGGCTTTGCACGGTGGTAACGCAATTTTGCCGCAGTGCAACGCGCGATCGACCGCCGCTCCGTCCCGCGCGACCGGATCACCGCTCTCTGCGACGCCCGGTTCTCGTTGAGCGCCACCCCCGCCACTGCTAGGCACCGCGCATGGCCAAGCCGATACCCGAAGAGAAGACGTCCCGCCGGATCGGCGATCTTGCGATGGTGTGGCGTCACGCCTCCCAATACCCCCACCAGATCGCATTCGCGGGGCTCGCGCTGATGATGACGTCGGCCGCGACGATCGGCATTCCCTACGGATTCAAGCGCGTGATCGACCGCGGCTTCGGCCCCGGTGCGGGCGGATCGGTCGCCAACTCGTTCCACTATTTGCTAATGATCGTCGTGGTGCTCGCGCTCGCGACCGCAGTGCGCTTCTACTACGTGTCGTGGCTAGGCGAGCGCGTCGTCGCAGACATTCGCACCAACGTGCAGCGCCACCTCCTACGCCTGACGCCGCGCTTCTTCGAGGAGAACCGCCCGTCCGAGATCGCCTCGCGCCTGACATCGGATACGGCGCTGATCGAACAGGTCGTCGGCAGCACGGTATCGATCGCACTCCGCAACACCTTCACCGGCATCGGTGGGCTGATCTACCTGTTCGCGATCTCGCCGAAACTCGCGGGCATGCTGATGATCGGCATCCCGCTGATCATCCTGCCGATCGCCTTGCTCGGCAAGCGCGTCCGCAACTACTCGCGCACGTCGCAGGACCGCGTCGCCGACGTCGGCTCGATCGCCACCGAAACGCTCGGCGCGATGAAGGTCGTGCAGGCATTCGGCCAGGAAGACCGCGAGGCCGCGCGGTTCGCGGACGCGGTCGGCGCGACGTTTGCTGCGGCTCGCGCCCGGATCATGCTCCGCGCGGTGATGACGGCAATCGTCATCGGCCTCGTCTTCGGATCGATCACATTGGTCCTGTGGGAAGGTGCGATCGACGTAGCCGCCGGCCGCATCAGCGGTGGCGCGATCGCCGCGTTCGTCCTGACCGGAGGCATCGTCGCAGGCGCGTTCGGCGCGCTGACCGAAGTGTACGGCGACCTGTTGCGCGGCGCCGGTGCGGCCGGACGCCTGTCCGAGTTGCTCCGCGAAAAGCCCGAGATCGCCGCGCCCGCCAACCCGGTCGCCCTGCCCCAACCGCCACGCGGCGCGCTCGCGTTCGAGGGGGTGCAGTTCCACTACCCGACGCGCCGCGACGTCGCCGCGCTCAACGGCTTCTCGCTCGACGTGAAGCCGGGCGAGACGGTCGCCGTCGTAGGCCCGTCGGGCGCGGGCAAGACCACGTTGTTCCAGCTGGTCCAGCGCTTCTACGATCCCGACGCCGGGCGCGTGACGCTCGACGGCATCGACCTGCGAGACGCCGACCCGGCGGAAGTCCGCGCCCGCATCGCGATGGTCCCACAGGAAACGATCATCTTCGGCGCCTCGGCGCGCGACAACCTCCGTTACGGCGACTGGTCCGCGACCGACGACCAGCTCTGGGCGGCCGCCGAAGCCGCCAACGCCGCCGAGTTCCTCCGCAAACTACCCGAGGGCCTCGACACCTTCCTCGGCGAAGGCGGCGCTCGGCTGTCGGGCGGCCAGCGCCAGCGCGTCACGATCGCGCGCGCGCTCCTCCGCGATGCGCCGATCCTGCTGCTCGACGAGGCGACCAGCGCGCTCGACGCGGAGAGCGAGCGGCTAGTCCAGGAAGCCCTGGAACGGCTGATGGCGAACCGCACCACGCTGGTCATCGCCCACCGCCTCGCCACCGTCCGCGCGGCCGAGCGGATCATCGTGATGAGCGACGGCCAGATCGTCGAGGAAGGCTCACACGGATCGCTAATGACCAACAGCGGACTGTACGCGCGACTGGCGAGCCTGCAGTTCAACGAGGCGGCGTAGAGCCATAACGAGTTCGAGCGTTTCGGGTCGTGACAGTCTACAAGCGCTCCGTTTGCCCGGACTGGATCCGTAATCATACCCGACCGACAGGCACCTCTCCCGCGGAGGCCGGGGTCCAGTTGGAAAGGTCGCAGTAATGGAGCGCAGCCGTCGTAATCGACGTTTCCCAACTGGACCCCGGCCTCCGCCGGGGGGGTGCACTGGTTCTAACGGAGTAAGCATCGAGGTGTTTCGGGACGCGGTGCCTCAAACCTAAATCGATCGATCGTGCTGCATCTTGGATGCCCGAACAGGCCCGGCATGACTGGGCATGATTCGGTTCGTAGACTCAGCCTGAACCTCGATACGCCCTAGACCTTCGTTCCTTTGGGCTTTTTGGGTTTCGGCATCTGCAGTTCCGCGGTCGAGATCCGAACGAGCTGAGCGAGCCACTCGGCGTCGTCCCAGCGATCCGCATTGACCAGCAGGCACGGCTTCGCGCCCGGATACGGCGGTGCCTCGTCGATTACCCCCGCAAACGCGCGACCGCCTGCGGTCGGCTTCACGAACAGCTGGTCGTCGCAGATCATCGCGACCATCCGGCCATCGCAATAGAGCCCGTATTCGCCGAACATAAGCTTTGCGGAGACATCCCCCGCCGCGGCGAGCTGGTCGACGATGAACGCGACGGTTTTGCGATCGGATGCCATCCGCCGATGCTGGCAGATCGTTGCGGAGATGGCGAGTCCCGGCCCACATTGGCGTTTCGCTTGCGACGACGCGCGCACGCGCGCAAAACTCGGCGAAACAGGAGGTGGATATGCGGGACTTCGATATCGTCATCTACGGTGCGACCGGCTTCACCGGACGGCTGGTCGCGGAATACCTCGTCCAGACCTACCCGAGCGGCGTTCGCTGCTCGATGGCCGGGCGGACGCTGACAAAGCTCCAGGAGGTCCGCGATCTGATCGGTGCGCCCGCCGACACGCCGCTGATCATTGCCGACTCCGACACCCCCGCCAGCCTTCGCGCGATGGCGGAGCGGGCCACCGTCGTCATTTCCACGGTCGGACCATACCAGCTTTACGGCTCCGACCTAGTAGCCGCCTGCGCCGCGAGCGGGACCGGGTATGTCGACCTGTGCGGCGAGCCTGCCTGGATGCGCCACATGATCAACGCGCACGAAGGCGAAGCGACGCGGACCGGCGCGCGGATCGTGTTCTCGTGCGGCTTCGACAGCATCCCGTTCGATCTCGGCGTGCTGACGTTACAGGACGCCGCGAAGGCCAAATACGGCATCCCAGCGCCCCGAGTGAAAGGCCGCGTGCGCAAAATGCAGGGCACGTTCTCGGGCGGCACTGCGGCCAGCCTCAAGGCGACGCTTGCCGCCGCCACGCGCGATCCTGGCATCGTCAAGCTGCTGACCAGCCCGTTCGCGCTGACGCCGGGTTTCAGCGGGCCGCACCAGCCGACCGGGCTGATCCCCGAATACGACACGACCATCTCCGCGTGGGTCGCGCCGTTCGTCATGGCGCCGATCAACACCAAGAACGTCCACCGCACCAATTTCCTGCTCGGCGAGGCCTATGGCGCGGACTTCGTCTATGACGAGATGATGGTCGCCGGCCTCGGCGATCTCGGCAAGGTGGCCGCCGAGGCGATCGCCAAGTTCAACCCGTTCTCGGGCGACAAGGGCCCCAAGTCCGGCGAGGGACCATCGAAGGAGGAACGCGACGCCGGCCATTACGATCTGCTGTTCGCAGGTCTGATGCCCGACGGCGAGCGGATCGATGCGGTCGTCACGGGCGATCGCGATCCCGGCTATGGCTCGACCAGCAAGATGATCGCGGAGGCAGCCTTGTGCCTAGTGCAGGACATCGAGGGAGACGGCGGAATCTGGACGCCGGGCGCGCTGATGGGCACGAAACTGCGCGATCGGTTGGTGGCAAAGGCGGGGCTGAGCTTTACGGTCGGGTGATGTCACGGCGTGTTGCGTCTACTGCTTACCGGTTCACTCCGTCACCCCGGACCTGTTCCGGGGTCCACCGATCAGCAAACTCGTCGGCGGTAGAGTAGGCGGGACGGTGCATGCCGGAACAGGCCCGGCATGACGAATACCGGGCAATTCTGATCAACGCCCCCCGTCACTCCGCCCCCGTTACTCAGCCAGCGCGAACACCGTTGCAGCCGCGGCGGCACTGGCGACCACGCCCGACGTCGCCGCAATCGCCGCGGCCCGCCTGCGCACCGCACCGCGAAACGCGCCGAGCCTGTCCGCGTCGAGATGATAGCGCCCCGCGCCGTCTTCGACGATCGCGCCATAGCCGCACAGGCGTCGAAACGTGCGCTGGTCAGCCGCTTCATACGCGATCGCGCGCGCGGCCGTCGTCGCCTTCGCTGCGACGAAATCATTGACGATCCGCCGCCGCGACCGGCCTAGACCTAATCTCCACATACCAGTCTCCCCCGCCCAGACGTCGCATAACGCGGGGGGTTTGCGCAAATCCTAACGCCGCTTGCCTTGATGGCGGATGTTCGCAGGGCGTCCGCGCCGCTTGATCTCTCGCGCCGGCTTGCGTCCCCCGCGCATCGGGGGAGCAGCGCCCTTCCCCTCGGGCATCTCGAAGCGCAGCGCCCCCGAAACCGGGTTCGCCTCCGCCAGCCGCAGCTCCAGCGTCTGGCCTTGCGCGAAGACGTCGCCGCTATGCTCGCCGGTCAGGGTTCGCGCGCCCTCGTCGAAGCGGAAATATTCGCCACCCAGGTCGCGCACCGGCATCAGGCCGTCGCCACCGATCCCCTCGACCGTCGCGAAGAAGCCGAAATTGGTCACGCCGGTGATCCGCACGTCCATCACCTGGCCGACGCGCTCCGACAGGAACGCCGCGACATAGCGATCGGTGGTGTCGCGCTCGGCCTCCATCGCGCGGCGCTCGAGCCGGCTGATGATCTCGCCGACCGACTCCATGTTGGCCGCATCGTCCGCCGGCAACCCGCCCTCGCCGAGCCCGTAGGCCGAGACCAGCGAACGGTGGACAAGCAGATCGGCATAACGCCGGATCGGCGAGGTGAAATGCGCGTAGCTGCCCAGACTGAGGCCGAAATGCCCGTGATTGCCCGGCGCGTAATAGGCTTGGGTCTGGGTGCGAAGGATCTGCTCCATCACCTGCGGACGGAAGTCCGCATCGCCGATCCGCTCGATGATGTGGTTGAAGGTCGCCGGACGGACGACCTGCCCGAGCGCAAACGGCACGTCGAACGTCTCCAGATACTCCTTGAGCGCCGCCAGCTTCTCGCGGCTCGGCGGCTCGTGGATGCGGTACATGACCGGCGCCTTCTTCGCCTCCAGCGCCTTGGCGGCAGCGACGTTGGCGGCGATCATGTAATCCTCGATCAGCCGGTGCGCATCGAGCCGTTCGCGTGGCGAAACGGACATGATCCGCCCCTGCTCGTCGAGCACCACGCGGCGTTCGGGAAGGTCGAGATCGAGCGGCGCCCGCGCATCGCGCGCCTTGGCCAGCGCATGCCAGCAGGCCCAGAGCGGCTGCAATACGCTCAGCATATCGCCGCGGTCGTCCTCCACCGGCGATGCGGCGTCGATGATCGCCTGCGCCTCCTCATACGCCAGGTTCGCCGCGATCCGCACTACCGCGCGCGTAAAGCGCCACGACTTGAGCGAGCCATCCTTGCCGATCCGCAAATGGCAGGCGAGCGCGGCACGGTCGGCACCTTCCTTCAGCGAACACACCTCCGCCGACAGGATCTCCGGCAGCATCGGCACGACGCGGTCGGGAAAATACACCGAGTTCCCGCGCTGCCGCGCCTCGCGATCGACCTCCGACTTCGGCCGCACGTAAAAGCTGACATCGGCGATCGCGACGATCGCCTTCCACCCGCCCGCATTGGAGGGATCGTCGTCCGCCTCGGCCCAGACCGCATCGTCGTGGTCGCGCGCATCCTCGGGATCGATCGCGACGATCGGCAAATCGCGCAGATCCTCGCGCCCCTCACCTAACGGCAGCTTCGAGACCCGCTCCGCTTCGTCGAGCGCCTCCTGCGAGAACACGTCCGGGATGCCGAGCTTGTGGATCGCGATCAGCGAGAAACTGCGTGCTGCGAACGGATCACCCAGCTTCTGCACGACGCGCGCCGCAATCTTCGGCGGCTTGCCCGCGAGTTCCGCCAGTACGAGATCGCCCGGCGCAGCACCGCCCGCATCCGCCACCGCGAACTCGCGCCGCTCGCGCTTGTCGACGCCGGTCAGCCACAGCCGCCCGGCCTCCTCGCGCAACACGCCGAGCACCTGCTCCGACGCGGGCGCGAGCACCTTCATCGGATGCGCGATCCAGCCGTTCCCCGCCTCCTCGGTCCGCGCAAGGATGCGCTCGCCAACGCCCAGCGCACCCCGTTTCCGCTCGCGCACGCGCAACCGTGGCGGCGGCACGCCCTCCGCTTCCCAGCGCTCGGGCACCGCCCAGACGTTACCGCCATCGTCGACATCGGCGATCCGCAGCACCGTCACCTTCGGGATGCCGCCCATCTTGTGGAACGCACGACCGGGGGCGCTGTCGATCAGACCCTCGTCGGCCATGTCCTTGAGCAAGGCCTTGAGACCAATCTTGTCCTGCGCGCTGAGCCCGAAGCCCTTGGCGATCTCGCGTTTGCCCGCGGGCACGTCGGAGGTGGCGATGAAGTCGAGGATCTGCTCGCGCGTCGGAAGACCGGCTTTTGGTTTGTACATGGCACAGAGATAAGCACGCCGACCCGTTCCGTCACCCCGCAACCGGTCATGCCTCGAGGCCAGGTTTTGCCCGTGCCAATCTACCGCGAGACTACATGGCCAACCAGCCAATCCGACCGATTATTCCCAATCAGGTACGCAGACATCTGTGCACACCCTACGCTAAAGCCGGGTTCAAAACATAGTATTCGAGATATCGGTACGCTTTCGCGCATTTCCACTTGCAACGTATCGCGATCGGCATAGTCTGTTGTGAAACGGTCAAGGAGAGAGATCATGGCAACGTCCCTGAAGCTCGAAGCGGATCCCGAGGACAAAAACCTTGTCATCCTGCAAAGCCTCATCTGCCTGCTGCGCGAGAAAAACGTCCTGTCGCGCGCGGACATCGAGGAGCTGTGCGACAAGGTCCAGGCGCGCGTCGCCGATCATGCGCATGATCCCCTGCCCTGCCAGATGGAAGGCGCACGTGCCGCAGCAACCGAAGTCGCGCAGATCGGCGACTATATCGGGCGTAAATACGGCGGGAAGCACCGTCGTTCGCTGTAACGCAGCAGACCGATCACGAACGACACGGGGATAGCCACGCAGTGCCAACTGGCCGCCAGCGACCGCATCTATCCCCGGTGCAGGTAAAGATTTCCCCGTGAGGGCGACCGGACGGGCACAGCGGGTCTTCGAATCGGCTGGCGAGTGTCGATTGGTCGGGCGTCGCGAGTTACGCTGCTGTCCCGTAGGCATGAGGTTGATGCCCGGTGATCTCTGCCACCCGTCCGTTAAAAGCTAGACCGCTCCCCCGCGAACGCGCAGGGTCCAACGCTCACTCGCGACGTGGCCCGGCCCCCGGCCCCCCGCCCTCGCGGGAGACTTATGTGGTCAGTCAGCCAGCGACCTCAGCTCGCAACGAAGCACGTCTCGCCCGCTACACGCAACCGACCGCAGATATCCGCCGCCTGGTTCGCGCTGCCCGCATTGACGCGCAGCCGGTACAGCGTGCGCCCCCCCGTCGCGACCGGCTGGACCGACTTACCCAGCGCCGCGATATACGCGAACCGCTTCGAGAAATTCGTCCATGCCGCGTTCGCGACCGCCTCGCTCGGATAGGCGCCGAGCTGGACCAGTGAGCCACCCGTCGCGGCGTTCGCGGTGCCCGAGCGTGACGGCGCCATCGGTGCGGCGGCGACCAGACGGCCACTTGAGGCTGGTACCTGGGCGACGGCGTTGCGACCTGCCACGTCGGAGGTCTTGGGCGCCACCGCACGCTTGCCGTCGACCGGCGCTTCCGGCACGCCGCGCAGGTCGATCGCGCCATTGCCCGACTTGCCTGCGCTCGTCGCGATCGCCGAGTCGCCCTCGCCCTTGACCTTCAGACCGCCGGCATCGTCGGGCTTGACCTTATAATCGCCTTCCTGCGCGGCGATCAGCTGGCCGTCGCCCGTGGGTGTGCGCTGTTGCAGCTTGTAGATGCCGAAAATGATCGCTGCGAGCACCGCCAGCCCGAGTACGACCAGCGCGATCACGCGGCCGATGCCGACCGTGTCCTGCTCGTCCGGCTCGACGGTTTCGAGCCAGGGGAGCCGGTCTTCCTCGCGCAGATCCATGTCGTCGGCCATCACTTCATCTCCGAAACCGCTTCGACACCCATGATGGCGAGGCCATTATGAATAATCTGCCCTATAGCGGACGCCAAGAAAAGCCGTGCGGCCGTCGCCTGCGGATCCTCGATCACTAGGAAGCGGCGATCGGGACGGTCGTTGCCGACGTTCCACAGCGCATGAAACGCCGCAGCCAAGTCATAGAGATAGAACGCGATTCTATGTGGCTCGCGCGCCGTCGAGGCGATCTCGACGAGCCGCGGGAACTGTGCCGCGAGCTGCACGAGCGCCAGTTCGTCCGTATCAAGCCGGGACAAATCGGCCGCAATCGGCGTAATTCCCGCCTCTTCCGCGCGCCGATGCAGCGATGCGATGCGGGCATGCGCGTACTGGACGTAGAAAACCGGGTTGTCCTTCGATGCCTCGACCACCTTGGCAAAGTCGAAATCCATCTGCGCATCGGACCGCCGGGTCAGCATCGTGAAGCGCACGACGTCCTTGCCCACTTCGCGCACGACGTCCGCCAGCGTGACGAAATTGCCTGAGCGCTTCGACATCTTGACCGGCTCGCCGTTACGCAACAGCCGGACCATCTGGACCAGCTTGACGTCGAACCGCGTCTTGCCGCCGGTAAGCGCGGCCACCGCCGCGACGATCCGCTTGACCGTACCGCCATGATCGGCACCCCAGATGTCGATCAGCTGATCGGCGCTCTGGCTCTTCTGGAAATGATAGGCGAGATCGGCGCCGAAATAGGTCCAGGACCCGTTCGACTTCTTGATCGGGCGATCCTGGTCGTCGCCGAACTGCGTCGAGCGGAACAGCGGCAGCTCGACCGGCTCCCAATCGTCGGGCGTCTCGCCCTTCGGCGCTTCGAGAACGCCGTCATAGACGAGATTACGCGACCGCAGCTCCGCCTCGGCCGCTTCGGGCTTCTTTGCGGCCTGCAGTTCGGCCTCGGACGAGAACACCTCGTGCTCGATCCCGAGCAGCGCGAGATCGGCGCGGATCATCACCATCATCGCCGCGACCGCCTGCGTGCGGAAGACGGCGAGCCATTCGCTCTCGGGCGCGCCGACATAGCGGCCGCCGAACTCCTTCGCGAGCGACTGGCCGACGGGGACGAGATAGTCGCCGGGATACAGGCCCTCGGGGATCTCGACGGTCTCGCCGAGCGCCTCGCGGTAGCGCAAGTGTACGGAGCGGGCGAGCACGTCGACCTGCCCGCCGGCGTCGTTGACGTAATATTCGCGGATCACCCGGTGCCCGGCGAATTCGAGCAGGCTGGCGAGCGCATCGCCGACCACCGCGCCGCGACAATGCCCCATGTGCATCGGCCCGGTCGGATTGGCCGAGACATATTCGATATTGACCGTGATCCCCTCGCCCTGCTTCGAGCGGCCGTAATCGGCACCCGCCGCCGGGATCGCCGCAAGTTCGGCGCGCCAAGCGTCGTCGGTCAGCTTCATGTTGATGAAGCCCGGCCCGGCGACGCTCGCCCACGCGACGTCCTCAAGCTTCGACAGCTCGACGACTAGCGCATCGGCCAGCACGCGCGGATTGGTCTTGGCGGGCTTCGCCAGTACCATCGCGGCGTTGGTCGCGAGATCGCCGTGGCTCGTGTCGCGCGGCGGCTCGACCGTCACGTTCTTGCGGTCGAGGCCAGCCGGCAGCGTCCCCGCCGCGGTCAGCGTGTCGAGCGCCGCATCGATATGCGCGGCAAAACGGGTGTAGAGCGTCATGGCAATTCCGGTATCACAAGGAAGCGCGCGCTCTAGACCATAGCGGCACGGCGCTCAATTTTAATCCCGTCGCTGGGTTGGCAGGCGGTAACCGTCCATCGCGATCCGCCGCAAGGGAAGCGGTACCCGTTCCCCGCGCGGACGCGGGGGCCCAGCTAAATCACGCTCATCGCCCGAGATCCTGGGCCCCCGCGTTCGCGAGGGAACAGAAATTACGGTTCACCGCCGATTTTTACACCCGCACCAAACCCTCGACCGCGGCCGTCTTCGCGCTCGCCGGGAACAGCGCCGCCATCGCCCGCGCCGGCTCGACGCCGAAATGCGACGACACCGCCCCGCCGATGAACGCATCCAACTGCATCGTCGGCTTCAGATCGCGCGCCTCGTACAGCGCAGCGGGGGCGAGACCCGGCCAGTCGGACACGACCCGCCCACCCTTCACTGCACCCCCGAACAGCATCGCCGCCGTGCCCGTGCCATGATCGGTGCCGCCGGTGCCGTTCACCGCCACAGTCCGCCCAAACTCGGTCGCGACGAGCACCATCGTGTCCGCCCATAACGGCCCCAGCCCCGCCTGCAGCGACGCGACCATCGCATCGAGGCCCTTCAACTGCGCCGCCAGCCGCCCGCGCTGGCCGGTATGCGTATCCCAGCCGCCCGTCTCGATCATCGCGATCCGCGCGCCATTGTCGGGCTTCAGCAACCGAGCAGCCAGCGCGCCGGTCGCGGCGGCGTTACGGCCGCCGTCCTGGCCGAGATCGCTGGTCAACTGGCGTGTCGCCATCGCCTCGCTCCACAGCGCGTGCAATTGCCGGTCGCCGTCGTAGAGCATCGCCACGCGTTGCAGCAGATCGTCGGACGCATCCGGCAGGTTCGACGGCGCGTAGGACGCCACCTCACGCCGGCCGCGAAGCGCCATCGGCACGGTCGCCGCCACCGCGATCGCCCGCGCCTCCTCCGCGGGCAGTACGCCCAGCAGTCGGTTCAGCCACCCGTCGCGCACCTGATACGCGCTCGCCCCCCCCGTCTCGAGCACGTTCTGCCCGTCGAAATGCGATCGATCGCGGTAAGGCGAGGCGATCGCGTGCGCGAACAGCGCCTGGCCCTGTTTGTAGAGACCCGCGCTCGCCGTCATCGCCGGATGCAACGCGAACATGCCGTCGAGCTTCGTGCCGGTGGCGAAGTCGGCCGCGAGATCACCCCTGACCCCGGCGAACGCGGGATCTCCGACCGCACCGATCGTGCCGAGCCCGTCCGCCGCCCCGCGCTGGATGACGAACACGAACCGCTTGTTGGTCGCGGCCCGCGCGAAGGCGATGCGCGGCGCGAAGGCGGACGCCAGCACGCCGAGCGTACCGGTCGAGAGAAAGGAACGACGGTCGAGCATGACTATCTCCGCATCGATTCAGGGGCGACGAGCAGCAGTGCGAGCGCCTGCGCCGGGCTTTCCGCACGCGCGAGCGCCTGCGTGGTGGCGGCACTGAGCGAGGCCGGGAACAGCGTCGGCGCCAGTGCGCGGGCATCGACCGGCCCGGCACGCGCGGCAAACCGCTCCGCTGCCTCAACCCGCCGCAGGATCGCGTCGGGCCCGGCCCAGGCGGCGGCGATATCGTCGTAGCCGACCGGTTGCCCCGGCTTCCACACCGGCTGGCCGAGCTGGTTCATCATGCCCACCGTCAGCCCCGGCTGGACCATCGTCGTGCCGAGCGCGCGCTGCGTCGAGACATACCATTCCCACGGCGATTTGAATTTCACCGGCTGCGTCACCCACGCTTCGGGGGACGCGACCAGTACGCGATAGACCGTCGGCAGGTCGCCGCCCGATGTGAGGAACGCGGCCTGGAGGCGCTTCACCATCGCCGGCGGCGGCGTATCGCCGGCAAAGTGCCGCGCGAGCTTGGTCGCGATGTGGGTCGCGGTCGCCGGATGGACCGCAAAATCGGCCAGCACCGCATGCGCCTGCGCCTCGCCTGCCGCGGGATAGCGCTTGCCCATCACGGTCCGGTCGCCCGGCTGATGCACCTCAGCGAGAAACAAGAACGCGCCAGGACGCGCGTCATCCTGCATGCGCGCACCGGGCCCGCGACCGATCCCCGCGACCGTCCAGCCGGTCATCGCCCGCGCGAATTCGGTGACATCGGCCTGGGTGTACCCGCTGCGGACGCCGAGCGTGTGAAGTTCCATGATTTCACGCGCGAGATTTTCGTTGAGACCGGTGCGTCGCCTGGGTCGGCGCGCGACGAACGGACTGTCGGGGCCGACCGAGACCGCCTGATCGAGATACAGCAGCATCGCCGGATGACGCTCGACCGCGTTCAGCATGTCGGCAAACGTGCCGAGGACGTGCGGGCGGATCGCCTCGAACTCCATCGGCCCGGCGAGCCCGGTGACTTCGAGCTTGTCGGTGGAAACCGCGAAATGGTTCGCCCAGAAATGCACGAGCCGTTCGACGAACGGCGCATCGCTCGTCAGCGCGGCCACCGTCCGGGCCGCAACGGCGCCGCCGTAATCGTCGCGACTCTGCTTGCCGGCGAGTTGCCGCGCGGCGCGCCGGGCCGCTTCGCCGGGATTGTCTGCGGCTGGACCGGGCATGGCGGGCGGGGCCATCGTGGCTGGCATGGCGGGTGCCGTCATCGGCGTCGAGATGCCCGGCGCCTTCATCGGCGCCGCGGCGCCCGGCGCCGGTTTCGGCCTACGAGGTCCGAACTCCGCCCTGATCATCCTCTGCTGCGCGAAATACGTCGCCAGGGTCGCCGAAACGCTCGCCGTCGACGGCGCGCCGGCGATCGCCGCGGGCCGCGCATCGAAGCGCTCGCACTGCGCCAGCACCCATTTCGCCGGATCGCCGGAAACGCCGCCCCCGGGCCTCGCACCAAGGCCGAACCGATTGAGCGCGATACTGGAAGCAGACACGATCCCTCTCCTTCGCGTCGGCTATGGGCCTGAGATGTCGCGGAACTATGTCACCGTCGCAGTTCACCGCATCGCCAGGTCGATACGTCGTTGCAGCGCACGCAAGCGTGATCGCCGGCTTTGCAATTGCGGCTTATGCTGCACCGCAATATTTATCCGACTCGAGAGTTGGGTGAAGAGCTGATCCGGCTCGACGCACTTCGGGAGATACGATCATGCGCACGACCATCAAGATCATCGCAGCAGTCGCCGCCGCCCTCACCTCGACGATCGGCATGGCCGCCGACGCGAAGCAGAGCTTCGTCCATGAGGGCAGCACGTACGTTTACACCACGACGCAGGACGGTGGCCGCCAGGTCATCGACGGTCGTCGTTATCCGTCGGGCCAGAAGTTCCACCTGATCGTCCGCGGCGATCGCGTGTCGGGTGTGTCGGGCGGCGTACCGGTCGCGTTCAAGACCGCAGAGGCCAATGGCGCTGCCGGCGGGATCGCTTCGGTCACGCGTTGAGCTTACGGGCTTTTAGATGATTGCAGCGGCGGTCGGACCTTGGTCCGGCCGCCGTTTTGCGTTTGGTGCGATTTACTGTTTCGATCCTCCCCCGCCAGGGGGAGGTGGCTGGCACTTGCCCGACGGAGGGGGAGGTAAGCGCCAACATCGGTTGCGCGTCCTCCCCCTCCGTCACCTTCGGCGCCACCTCCCCCTGGCGGGGGAGGATCAGTCGCTCAGAAGCCTTCGGGCAGGTCGATCGGGCCGACCAGGTCTCGGTAGCGTGACACCGCGTACCGATCCGTCATCCCGGCGATGAAATCCGCGATATGCCGGCTGCGGTCGGGATCTTCCGCAGGTAACCGCTCGCGCCATTCCTCGGGGATCGTCGCCGGATCGTCGCGATAGACCGCGAACAGCCCCGACACGATTCCATGTGCCGCATCCGCCGCCGCCAGCTGGCGCGGATGATGATAGAGATTGGCGTACATGAAGCGCTTCAGATCGCGCTCCGCCTCGCGCATTTCGGGCGAGAAGCCGACCAGGCACTGCCCGGCGGCGCGGACGTCGTCGACGCTGGTGACGCCGCTCGCCGCGATCCGCCGACGGGTTTCGGCGATCAGATCGTTGACCATCGTCCCGATCTGCGTGCGGACGAGTTCGCCGACCAGCCGCTTCGGCGCAATGTCCGGGAACCGCCGGCGGACGTCGTCCCAGCCGCTCGCGACCAGCGGCACCGCCAGCATCTGGTCGAGCGTCAACAGTCCGGCGCGCAAGCCATCGTCGATGTCGTGATTGTCGTACGCGATATCGTCCGCAATCGCCGCGACCTGTGCCTCGAGCGACGAAAAACTGGTCAGCGCGAGCGGAAACTCCGCATCCGCCGCGGCCAGCGCCCAACCCGGATGCCGCACCGGCCCATTATGCTTGGCAAGACCCTCGAGTGTCTCCCAGGTCAGGTTGAGCCCATTCCACATCGGATACGGCCGCTCGATCGTCATCAGCGTGCGCAGCGTATGACCGTTGTGGTCGAACCCACCCTGTCCGGTCAGTGCCGCCTTCAGCGCATCCTCGCCGGCATGGCCGAACGGCGGATGGCCGATGTCATGCGCCAGGCACAAGGCCTCCGTCAGATCCTCGTTCAGCGCCAGCGTTCGCGCGATCGTCCGGCCGATCTGCGCGACTTCCAGGCTATGCGTCAGGCGTACCCGGAAATGGTCGCCGTCCGGCGCCATGAACACCTGCGTCTTGTGCCGCAGGCGACGGAAGCTGATCGAGTGGATGATCCGGTCTCGGTCGCGCTGAAAGGCATCGCGCGGGCCACGGACGGACCCGTTCTGTTCTTCCTGAAGCCGTCCTTTGCTGCGCGCCGGGTCTGAAGCCCAGGGCGCGCGGTAACTCACTTCGACGGCAACTTCGTGATGACCTGGCCCGGTTCGCTGGTGAAGCTGAACGTCGAAACGCCTTCCTTGGCGAGTTGATTGACGAAGGTGCGCGCCTCCGCGTCGGTCTTGAACGGCCCGGCCAGCACGCGATTCGTCGCCTTCCAAGGAGTCGTCCAGCCGCTGCGACTGCCGACCACGGCCGGCGCCTTGGCCTTCACACCCTTCCACGCCTTGGGCAGATCGCCCTCGGTCGCGCCGGTCGACACCTGCACCCAGATGCGTTCGGGATTGGCGCGCGCGATCCGCTTTTCCTCGGCCGCAGCCTTATCGGCAGCAAGCTTCTCGGCGGCGGCCGCCTTCTTCTCGGCTAGCGCCTTCTTGTCGGCGATGGCTTTGCGCGCCGCCGCCTTCTTGTCGAGGGTAGCCTTCTTGTCGGCAGCGAGTTGCTCGGCCGCGATCTTCTTTGCCGCCGCATCGCGCTGGAGCTTGGCTTTCGCCTCGGCGAGCACGCGCTCGGCGTCGTCGGAGACCGGCACCGCGGCCTGCGTCACGACAGGCGCGGGGCGCATCGGCGCGACATCGAGCTCTGACGCCGGGATCGACAACCCGGCAACGATCCGCGCGAGGATCGAATCCTCACTCGCCGCCACTGCGCGCGGCGGCATCGCCGCGGCAACCTCGACCGGCGTCGTAGTCGTCGTCGCTCCATTTGCGGAGAACCCGGGGGTTGGTAGCGGTGCTGCACTCGCCTGCTGAACCGGCCGTGGCTGGACCGAAGCCTGCTGCACCGGCGCCGGTGTCACGGACTGCGACTGGACCGAGGCCTGTTGCACCGGCGCCGGTGTCACGGGGCTGGGCGCTACCGGCTTGGCCGTCGTACCCGCCGATGCGACCGCCGCGGCCGCGATCGAATTGGCCACGCGCGTGTTGCTTTCGGACTGAATCCGCCCAGCGGGCACGGCCGCCATCTGCGTGACCGTGGGCGCGGGCAGCGCCCCTGTCGAAGTCGGCGCGGAGGTGGGCACCGGCGTCGAGGTCGGTGCGACGCGTGCAACTGCAACCGGTGCCTGAGTCTGCGGCGCGACGGTGGTGGTCTGCGCGACTTGCGGTGCACGATACGTCGGCTGCGGTGTCGCGACACGCGCCGCTGTCGATTGCGCAGGCACCGCCTGCACCATCGGGACCGACGACGACGCGAGCTGAACCGGCGGTGCGACCGCAGCGGGAATAGCCGGAGCGGGGGTGGTCGGGGTACGCGTCGCGACAACCGGGACCGGCGTTGTGGCGCGCGTCGTCGCGGCCATCTCGGTCCGGCCCGGCTTGCTGCGACGGCCGCGCTTGGTCTTGCCGGACGCGGCGACGACGACCGGTTGCGGCACCGCAGCCATCATCACCGGCGCGGTCGGATCGGCGGCGAGGATGCCTAGCGGCGGCGCCATCCGCGCATCCGCCAGGCGCGCCGGCGTCGCATGGACCTCACCGAAATGCACAGCGAACGCACGGTCGCTCGCAGGCAGGGTCGGCAGTCGCTGGAAGAACGGTTGCAGACCCTGCGCGGTGCCGGCGGGCATCATCGTGGTCGCGATCTTCTCGGCACCCGCGACGTCGCCGTTCATCGCGATGATGAACGCGCGCGACCGCCATGCGCCACGATCGCTCTTGAGCAGGAGCGGATTGAGCTGCTGGATCGCGAGTTCCGGTTTCCCCGAAATCCCGAGCGACAGCGCATAGCGCCTGATCGTCTCGTCATCCGGCGCATTGCGGAGCGCGACCCGGTAATCGCGCTGCGCACGATCCTGCTGGCCGATCAGATCGTAGGCGAGCCCGCGATCCGCCGCGAAATTCCGCGGGTCGAGACCGAGGCTTTCCGCCTGCGCATAATAGCGCAGCGCCTCGCCCGGCCGCTCCGAGCGGACCAGGATCGACCCCATCCCCGCCTTGATCCGACCATCGCGCGGGTTCACTTTCTCGGCGCGTGCGAACAATGCCGCGGCACCGCTCAGATCGCCCAACCCCATCGAAAGGTCGCCCGCCCGGATCAGCGCATCGACGTCGCGCGGATTGCTCGCGACCCGGCGCATCAGATCGCCCAGCTTGTCCGCATCGGTCGTCCCCGGGATCGCCTGCACGACTTCCTGCGCTCCAACCGCGCACGGCACGGCGGCCAGCACGAGCGCCAGCGCGGCAGTCAGGAGATGATGCGTGGACCGGGTCATGAGGATCATCTGTCTAGACGCCAGCCGAACCGAACCGGCAATGTCTCCGACGCATGGGCGCGGCGAACTGGGGCGGGGTGGCGACGAGTGCAGCACCGAGGAGCAAGCAACGGGCGAGGATTACGATCTGCGGATTCGACATATGCGATCTTGGAAAAGCGCTCACTCTGAAATGCCGCCTCCCCGGCGAAGGCCGGGGTCCAGTGGGGAGACGGAAATACCGATCGAAAGCGCTCCGTTACATCAACCTTGCCAGCTGGGCCCCGGCCTCCGCCGGGGAGGTGCAGATGCTGGAGAACGATACCCCCGACCAATCCATCTCGCCCCGCCGTTCTCCCGCCAGACCAAGAGAACGGCGCTCAGGCTTACTGGTTGTTCTGGCGATGCAGGAAGCGCGGGATGTCGAGCGGATCCTGCGGGGTCGCTTCGCCGTCTTCCTTCGCCGCGCCGCGGGCTGCGTTGGACATGCGCTCGAACAGCGTACCACCCAGCTTCACACGTGGTGCGGCCGGAACCGCCTCCGGAGCCGCTTCGGCACCCGGCGCGAGCCAGCGGCGCCGCGCGCCACCCTCGTCCGCGGCAGGCGTCGGCGCCGGAATGGCGGGTGCGATCGGCGCACGGGCCGGCGGCACGGCCGATGCCGAAGCCGGACGTGCGATCGGACCGCGACCATAGGGCTCGTCACCATATACGCGCGGCGCAGGAGCCGGCTGCGGCGCCGGTACGGCCGGCGCGGGCGCGGCCAATGGTGCTGCCTGCGGTACGATCGTCTCGGCACCGAGCACCAGCTCGTCGTCCGACTTCGACGACGACGGCTCGACTTCCGACGATGCGTTCAGATCGAGCGGCTCTTCGTCTGCCGACGACGCAGCGGGCGCGGCCGACGCAGGAGCCGGCTCACTCGGACGGAACGAGGTGGTCTCGTCCGTCTTGCGCGATCCGAAGCTGAACGAGCGGGTCGGCTCGGGTGCAACCTCGGGCGGACGCGCATCGGCGTCGATCCCGGTCGCGACGACCGAGACGCGAATCTTGCCTTCGAGCTCCTGGTTGAACGCCGAACCCCAGATGATGTTCGCATCGGGATCGACCAGGTCGCGGATGTGATTCGCGGCTTCGTCGACTTCGAGCAGGCGCATGTCGTCGCCGCCGGTGATCGAGATGATGACGCCCTTTGCGCCGCGCATGCTGACGCCTTCGAGCAACGGGTTCGAAATCGCCTTCTGAGCAGCCTCGAGCGCGCGGTTGTCGCCGCTGGCCTCGCCAGTGCCCATCATCGCCTTGCCCATCTCCTGCATCACCGAGCGGACGTCGGCGAAATCGAGGTTGATGAGGCCCGGCATCACCATCAGGTCGGTGATGCTGCGGACGCCCTGCTGGAGCACCTCGTCCGCCATCGTGAACGCTTCCTTGAAGGTCGTGTTCGCGTTGGCGATGAGGAACAGGTTCTGGTTCGGAATGACGATCAGCGTGTCGACGTACTTCTGCAGCTCGTCGATGCCGCCCTCGGCCGACTTCGCGCGACGGTTGCCCTCGAACGCGAACGGCTTGGTCACGACGCCCACGGTCAGGATCCCCATGTCGCGCGCCGCCTTGGCGATGACCGGTGCCGCGCCCGTACCCGTGCCGCCGCCCATGCCGGCGGTGATGAAGCACATGTGCGCGCCTTCGAGCATCTTGGCGAGCTGGTCGATCGTCTCTTCGGCTGCCGCGCGGCCGATCTCGGGCCGCGAGCCGGCGCCGAGCCCTTGCGTAATCTTGGTACCCAGCTGGATCCGCTGCGGTGCGGTCGACTGCTTCAACGCCTGCGCGTCGGTGTTCGCCACGAGGAAGTCGACGCCCTGGACGTCGGCCCGCATCATGTTGGCGATCGCGTTGCCGCCCGCGCCGCCGACGCCGATCACCGCGATGCGGGGGGCCAGATCGTCCACTTCGGGACTAAGGAATTCGATGCTCATCGCCGTTCTCCGCACAACCCGGTAGATACGCTACGGCCGGGCCCCTGATTAATCTGTGTGCACCAACGTCACGGCCTGTTCCAGCCGAAATAACGCCAGACGCTTCGAAACTCTTAATAATTCGCGCGCGCCGCCTGAATCAACTTGCGCACCATGCCCATACCCTTTGGCCGATGCACCGTCGTCCGCTGCGGCGCGAGCCCGCGAAGGTCGATCGGGTTGGTCGCCGCATAGAAGGCCAACCCCGCTAGCGTCGCGAACGCCGGTCCGCCATGCGCCTCTGGCAAGGCGGTCAGTCCGCGCGGTCGACCGATCCGCACCGACCGCCCGAGCGCCTGCTGCGCATAGTCCGCGATGCCCTTTAGCTCGGCACCACCGCCGGTCAGCACGACCTGACGCCCGACCGGCCCCTCGAACTTCAGCTTGGTGAGCGCGTTGCGCACCTCCCCCATCTGATGTTCGAGCCGCTGGCGGATCACGCCGATCAGTTGCGCCTTGGTAATCTGCGCGCCCTCGCCCGCGCCGTCCTCGGCGGAGATCGGCATGACCGGGATCATGTCGTGATTGTCGCGGGGGCTCGCGTTGGCCGAGCCGTGGAAGCACTTCATCCGCTCGGCATTCTGCCGCCGCGTGCCGAACGCGCTGGCGATGTCGTCCGTAATGTCCGCCGCGCCCATCGGGATCGACGTCAGCCCCACCAGCATCCCGCCCGCGAACAGCGACACGTTGGTGATCCCGGCACCCATCTCCACCAGCGCGACGCCGAGCTCACGCTCCTCCTCGCTGAGGCAGGCGAGCCCGGTCGCGACCGGCGAGGCGATGATCGACTTCACCTCCAGATGCGCCGAGCGAACGCAGAGATCGAGGTTGCGCACCGGCGAGCCGTCCGCCGCGACGACATGGATATGCACGCCGAGCCGATCCGCGTGCAGACCGAGCGGCGTCTTCACCCCCGTAAGCCCGTCGAGCGTATAGAGCGCCGGCTGCGCGTGCAGCACCATCCTGCCCTGCGGATCGATCGAGTTGCGCCCGGCGGCGAGCAACGCGTCGATATCCTGCTGTTCGACACGGTGGCCGCCCAGTTCGAACTCGACCTCGGCGACGTCGGACACGAGCCCGCCGGCCGAGAACCCGACCCAGACATTCTCGATGTTGATCCCGGCGATCCGCTCGGCCTGCTCGACCGCCTCGCGGACCGCCGCCTCGGTCGTCGCCATGTCGGCAATATAGCCGCGCTTGACGCCGCGGCTCTCGCGCTGGCCGGTACCGAGCACGATCAGCTCGCCGCCGTCCCCCTTCTGCGCGATCATCGCCGAAACCTTCGACGACCCGATATCGAGCGCCGTGATCAGCCCTTCCGGTGCCACCTTTGCCATGTCATCCCTCCCCGCCCGTTACGTTCGCGCCCGCCGTTTGCGACGGAGTATTCGTAGTCTCGCCCGTTACCGGCACGCTAGCTGGTGCCGGCACGTCGACGCTGTGCGCCAGGCTCGCGCCCGGCTTGCGCGCGACCAGCTTGGTCGGATCGCGCATGTCGAACCGGATCCAGCCGCGCCCCAGCAACGGCCGCGCCCCATCCAGTTCGGCGAACTTCACCAGCGCACGCGGCGCACCGTCTTCCGGTAGCGCCAACGTCTCACCGCTCTCGAACGTCAGGTCCCAGCGCCGGTTGCCGACCCAGGTCGCGGCCTTCACGCGCGGCTTCAGCGCGGGCGCGGCGGCGAGCAGGGTCTGGTACGACGCCTCCTGGCGATCCGCACCCGGCCCGATGACCAGCGGCAGGTTCGGGATCGCATCGGGCTGGACCGGTTCCAGCAGCACACCCGACGAGTCGATCAGCGTGAGCTGGCCATTGTCCTGCCACACCGCGGCGGGGGTCCGCTCGACGATATCGACCAGCATCGTGTTGGGCAGCCGCCGCGAGACGTGCGCGTCCGCGATCCAGCCATAGCGCAGCAGCTTCTGGCGCACCGCCTCGAGGTCGACCGACAGCATCGACGTCTGGTTCTGCTTGTCCTCCAGCGCGACCGCATAGACCGACATCCGGTCCATCCGCTTGAGGCCGGTGACCTCGATCTGCTCGACCTTGAAACCCGCGCGCCCGGCGCCTTCGGCCACCGCCGCGCCGATCATTCCCGGAATGCCGACCCACGTCGCCGCGGCGATTGCCACAGCACCGCCCGCGCCGAGGATCGACCAGGTCGCGATTTTCCGAAGCGTGTCCTCGCTGACCGGGAGCATCCCGACCAGCCGGTCCATCACCGACATCTTCTTGACCGCGACCTTCCGCCGCGGGGCGGGCCGCTTGGGCGGCGGACCGCGCTTGATCGTGCGGCTCATGGAGAAGGATGGTCCTGAAGCGCCTCGTCGACGATCGCCTGCACCAGCTCGGCATAGCTCATGCCGATGTGCCGCGCCTGTTCGGGAACGAGGCTCAGCGGAGTCATCCCCGGCTGCGTATTCACCTCGAGCAGGAACAGCCCATCGACGCCGCGCTCGTCATCCCAGCGGAAGTCCGACCGCGACGCGCCCTTGCAGCCGAGCAACCGGTGCGCTTCGAGCGCGAGGCTCTTGCAGGCATCGGTGATCTCGTCGGGAATCTCGGCCGGGCAGACGTGGACCGTCATCCCACCGGTGTATTTCGCGTCGTAATCATACCAGCCGCTCTTGGGCTTCAACTCGGTCACGCCGAGTGCCCTGCCGCCGAGCACCGCGGTCGTCAGCTCGCGCCCACGGATATACGGCTCGGCCAGCAGCTCCTCGAACTCGCCCCAAGGGCCGACGCTGTCGCGTGCGATCGGATTGCCGTAATTGCCGCTGTCGGTGACGATCGCCACGCCGACCGACGAACCCTCGTTGACCGGCTTCAGCACATACGGCCGCGCCATCGGATCGCCCTCGAACAGATCCGCCGACTTGACGATCCGCCCGCCCGGCATCGGCACGCCTGCCGGAACCAGCAGCAGCTTGGTAAGCACCTTATCGATCGCGATCACCGACGTCGCCAGCCCGGAATGCGTGTAGCGCAGGCCCATCAGGTCGAGCAGCCCTTGCACAGACCCATCCTCGCCAGGCGTCCCATGCAGTGCATTGAACACAAGGTCGGGACTCGCCTCGGCAAGCTTGGCAGCAACATCCCGCCCCATATCAATCCGCGTGACCCGGTGCCCCAGCGACTCCAGCGCGTCGGCACAGCCATGACCCGACATCAGCGAAACCTCACGCTCCGCCGACCAGCCGCCCATAAGCACCGCGATGTGAAGAGGCGCGGTCATAGCCCTCTCCCCTCCGGGGAGAGGGTTGGGTGAGGGGCAGTTCCAGGCGCTGCACTGCTTGGCGG
>NZ_JACONT010000015.1 GCF_014358075.1 Sphingomonas albertensis
GAGAGGGTTGGGGTGAGGGGTAGTTCCGGGCGGTAGCGCTCGTGGCGCCCCTCACCCCGGCCCTCTCCCCGACGGGGAGAGGGAGCGGTGGCCTAAGCCGCCATCGTGAACGGTTCGAGGCCGGCGAGCTTGGTGCGCACTTCAGGCCGCGCCACCGCGCGCGGCTCGAGCCCGCGCACCCCATCGGCCATCGCCTTGATGTGCGCCGGCGTCGACCCGCAGCAGCCGCCGAGCACGTTGACCTGCTTGGCCACCGCCCACTCGCCGACCAGCCCCGCCGTCGTCTCCGGCTGCTCGTCATACTCGCCGAGTTCGTTGGGAAGCCCCGCGTTCGGATAGATCATGATCAGCGTATCCGCGATCGCCGATAGCGTCTTCACATGCGGCCTCAGCTGCTCCGCACCAAACGAGCAGTTCAGCCCGATTGTGATCGGCTTGGCATGCCGCACCGCGTGCCAGAACGCCTCGACCGTGTGCCCCGAGAGGTTACGCCCGCTGAGATCGGTCAGCGTCATCGACATCATGATCGGCACGTCGCGCCCGAGATCCTCGCCCGCCTCGATCGCCGCCATGATGCCTGCCTTGGCGTTGAGCGTATCGAACACCGTCTCGATCAGGATGAAGTCGACGCCGACCCCCTCGCCGCCTTCGAGCAGCGCATCGATCTGCTCGCGGTACACGCCCTTGAGGTAATCGAAGTCGATCTCGCGATAGCCGGGATCGTTGACGTCGGGAGACAGCGACAGCGTCTTGTTGGTCGGCCCGATCGCGCCGGCGACGAACCGCGGACGGCCGTCCTTCGCTTCGTATTCGGTCGCGAGTGCACGTGCGATCCGCGCGGATTCAACGTTGATCTCGCGGACCAGATGCTCTGCGCCGTAGTCTGCTTGGCTGATCACGTTTGCGCTGAACGTGTTGGTCGAGACGATGTCCGACCCGGCCTCCAGATATTCGCGCGTAATCGTCTCGGGGACTTCCGGCTTGGTGATAGCCAGGATGTCGTTGTTGCCCTTCTGGTCGTGGCTCAGGCCAAGAGTGCCCGCATAGGCCGCCTCGTCGAGCTTCCAGTTCTGGATCTCGGTCCCGAACGCGCCGTCGGTGATCAGGATGCGCTTGGCGGCTTCCGCGTTGAATCGTTCACGTGGTGTCATCGTATTCACTCCCCCCTCCCGCAAGCGGGAGGGGTCGGGGGTGGGCGCCCGATATCCTCGGGCGGTATCGTCGGAGGTGAGCGCGAGCCCACCCCCAGCCCCTCCCGCATGCGGGAGGGGAGCAGAAATCAGGCCGCGGCGACCTTTGTCGCAGGTTTCGCGCGCACACCGAGCATGTGGCAGATCGCGTACGCCAGCTCCGCGCGGTTGAGCGTGTAGAAGTGGAAATCCTTCACGCCACCAGCATACAACCGCCGGCACATCTCGGCCGCGATCGTCGCCGCAACGAGCTGCCGCGCCGAGGGATGATCGTCGAGCCCCTCGAACAACCGGTCCATCCACGCCGGGATCTCGGCCCCGCACAGTCCCGCGAACTTCCGCGTCTGCGCGACGTTCGACACCGGCAGGATACCCGGCAGGATCTGCGCGGTAATCCCTGCCGCCGCGACCCGGTCGCGAAACCGGAAATACGCTTCGGGCGAGAAGAAGAACTGCGTGATCGCGCGGCTCGCACCGGCATCGATCTTGCGCTTGAGGTTGTCGATGTCAGCGTCGTGACCGCCCGATTCCGGATGGCACTCGGGATACGCCGCGACCGAGATCTCGAACGGGTGCAGTTTCCGCAAGCCAGCGACTAGGGCCGCCGCGTTCTCATACCCGCCCGGATGCGCCTGATAGGGCTGACCCAAGGTTGGCATGTCGCCGCGCAACGCGACGATATGGCGTACACCCGCAGCCCAATATTCTTCCGCGACCTGGTCGATCTCGGCCTTGGTCGCCTCGACGCAAGTCAGATGCGCGGCGGCGTTCATCGACGTCTCGCGCTGGATCCGCGCCACTGTCGCGTGCGTGCGCTCGCGCGTGGACCCGCCAGCGCCGTACGTCACCGACACGAAGTCCGGGCCGAGCGGCTCCAGCGTGCGGATCGCCTCCCAGAGCTGCGTCTCCATCTTCTCGCTTTTGGGGGGGAAGAATTCGAAGCTGATGCCCACATCACCCGCAAGATCCGCGAAGAGCGGTTCTTCGAGCGCGCGGCGCGCTTCGGTCGGGTTGGGGGCCAATTGGGAAATCGAAGAATTCGTCATGCCGCCTTCACCTCACGCAAGCTCGCGCCGATCTTTCGGCCGAGCCATAATTTCACCGTCAACTCGCCGCCCTCAAGCGTTTCCACGCGCGCGGTCTGCAAGCCCGCCGCCTCGAACCACGCCGCCATCTGCTCGTCCGCGAACCCGAGCCGCGTATGCGCATCGCGCACCCGCAATTCCTCACGGTCGTGGCTGGCAAAGTCTGCGATCAGCAACCGCCCACGCGGTGCGAGCACGCGTGCCGCCTCGCTCACCGCAGCGCCGGGCTGCTGCGCGAAATGGAGCACATGATGCAGGATCGCGACGTCCGCCGCCGCATCCGCCATCGGCAGCGCGTACAGGTCTGCCTGACGCAACTCCGCGTGCGTCATGTCGTGCAGCTTGGCGCGTGCGAGCCGCAGCATCTCCGAACTGCGATCGATCCCGAGCGCGACCGAGGCCCGCCCGCCGAACAGTTCGAGCATCCGCCCGGTGCCGGTACCGATGTCGATCAGCGTCCCGATCGGCGCGTCGCCCAGTACCGCGGCCATCGCCGTCTCGACCTCACTATCGGCGACATGCAGCGACCGGATCGCGTCCCATTCGTCGGCATGCCCCTCGAACCACGCCGCCGCCGAGGCCGCCCGGTCCGCGCGCACCGCCGCGAGCCGCGCCGCATCCGCGACCGCCCAGTGATCCGGCTCGGTCTTCGCCCACGCATCGAGCGCCCCGGCGACCGGCTCGACTACGTCGGGCGCGCCCAGCGCGACGAACACCCAGCTTCCCTCCTTGCGACGTTCGGCCAGCCCGGCGTCGCACAAGATTTTTACGTGCCGCGACACCCGCGGCTGGCTCTGACCAAGCACCTGCGCGAGTTCGCCGACCGACAGCTCCATCCGCCGCAACAGCGCAAGGATCCGCAACCGCGTCGCGTCCGCCAAAGCACGGAAGATTTCGAGCGCCATCGTCATGACAGTTCATATAAAGATTTCTTTATATGAGGTCAACGCAGGTGTGAGCGTCTTCGACTTCCGCCATAAGTCTCTGCGACTTATCGCATCGCGCACGATCGTGACGGATCGGAAACGCTTTATCCGCGTTCGATTGCGCTATGGGCCTGGCATTCGCTGGTCCACAAGACGATATCCACGGGAGTGCATACGCATGAAGAAGTTACTGATCCCCGCCCTGGCGCTCACCGCCGGTCTCGCAGCCTGCAGCAACAATGCGCAGGACCAGACGGCCCAGGCCGCCAACGCGATCGCCGCAGACGCGAGCGCGACCACCGAGAACGCCGTCGACGACGTCAGCGCCGCCAGCGATCGTGCATTGGGTTCGGCCGAGCGCTCGCTCGATAACGCCGGTGCGAAGCTCGACAACGCCACCGACAATCTCGACGTCAACGCCGACCGCGCCGGTGACCGGATCGAAGCCGGCGCAGACCGCGCAGGCGCCTCGATCGCCAACGGTGCCGACCGCGCCGCCGACGCCACCGGCAACGCGCTGACCCGCGCCGGCAACGCGATCAAGGACTAAGCCGTGCCAAGGCGCCCCCACCTCCCCGTCATCCCAGCGGACGCTGGGATCTCCCGGTTCGGGTCACGACGACCTACACGGAAAGATACCAGCTTTCGCTGGCATGCCGGTGTGATGGTGGGGGCCCTGTTTGCTGTTTCCACGCTCGCGGCCTGCTCGCCGGCCAGCGAACCCGGCGCCGTTACCGCCGACGAAGCGCACCAGTTGAACGAAGCCGCCGCGATGCTCGATGCGAACAGCGTCGACCTGAACGCGGTCGCTGCCGCTCCTGGCGATACAGAACTACCCTCGAATCCCGAACTACCCTCGAATCAAAGCGATCAGACTCGATGACCCTTCGCCGCCTCGGCTCGACCGATTTGAAGATCGCCCCCCTGGTCCTCGGCGGCAACGTGTTCGGCTGGACCGCCGACCGCGCCGCCAGCTTCGCCGTACTCGACGCGTTCGTCGCGGGTGGCGGTACGATGATCGACACCGCCGACGTCTATTCGGCGTGGGTCGATGGCCACAAGGGCGGCGAGTCCGAGGCGATGATCGGCGACTGGCTGAAGGCCAGCGGCAAGCGCGACGAAGTGCTGATCGCGACCAAGGTCGGCATGCTCCCCGGCGAGGGCGGCGAGAAGCTCGCCCCCGCACGCATCGCGGCTGCCGCCGAAGCCTCGCTCAAGCGTCTCGGCACCGATCGCATCGACCTCTATTACGCGCATCAGGATGACGAGGACGTACCGCAGGACGCCGTTCTCGAAGGGTTCGGCAAGCTCGTCGATGCGGGTAAAGTCCGCGTCATCGGCGCGTCCAACTTCCATGCCGCACGCCTGAAATCCGCCGTCGATGCTGCCAAGGCCGACGACCTGCCGCGCTACCATGTCCTCCAGCCCGAATATAACCTCGTCAGCCGCACCAAGTTCGAGGGCGAATTGCAGGATTACTGCGTCACCGAGAACATCGGCGTGTTGCCCTATTATGGCCTCGCCTCAGGGTTCCTGACCGGCAAGTACCGCACCAAGGACGATCTCGGGCAGAGCGTCCGCGGGGGTCGGATGGGCGAACTGCTCGAAGGCAAGGGCAAGGCCGTTCTCGACGCGATGGACTCGGTGGTCGAGGCTACCGGCGCGACGCATGCGCAGGTGGCGCTCGCTTGGTTGATCGCGCAGCCGGGCGTGACCGCGCCGATCGCCAGCGCCACCAGCGTGAAGCAGATCGAGGATTTGCTGCCGGCGATGACGCTGGAATTGTCGAAGGATCAGCTCGACGCGTTGACGGACGCAGGCGCCTAAGCCTTAATCCTCCCCCGCCAGGGGGAGGTGTCTGGCACTTGCCAGACGGAGGGGGAGGAAAAGGTAACCCCTGTTCCGTATCCTCCCCCTCCGTCACCTTCGGTGCCACCTCCCCCTTACGGGGGAGGATCGGTTTTTGGGGTCGACCTGTCTCTAATCACCCGCGAACGTTAGCGCCGAGGTTCGGCGCTCCCGCTCGTTAATCAGCAGTGCGCGGCCCGCCGGTGCGATCGAGCGTTGTGGGCAGTCGTTGCGGAAGCAGGCGCGGCAACCCAGGCCGATCGGCATGGCCCTTCCCGCCAGATCGAAACCGCTCGCTGCCGCCAGCACGCCGGCCTGCGACGCCGCCACGCCCAGGCCGATCGCGAACTCGGCATGGACTGCGCCGAAGCGACTGCCCTGCGGCGTCACCGTCCGCGCCATCGTCAGCCAGCGCGCGCCGTCCTCCAGTTCCACGAGTTGGACCATCAGGCTGCCAGGCCGGTCGAATGCGTGATGCAGCCGCCATAGCGGACAGCGCCCGTCAGCCTCGACCAGCGCCGCGCCGCTTGCGCCGGGATAGCGCTTCGACGCCTGCCCCGCGCGATCGATCCGAATCATGAAGAACGGGAGCCCGCGCGCGCCAACCCGCTGCAACGTCGTCAAGCGGTGCGCGACCTGTTCGAAGCCTGCGCCGAACCGGCGTTGCAGCAACTCGATGTCGTACCCGGTCGTCTCGCACCCCCGCAGGAACCGGGCGTACGGCATCATCAGCGCGGCGGCGAAATAGCCGAGCAGGTGGCGGCGATAGAGCCGTTCCGCCGCGCGATCGGTAAAGCCTGCGCCCTTCGCCAGCGCATCGATCTCCGCCTTCGCCTCGATCTGGCCGAGTTGAAAGGCGACCGCGAACGTCCGTGACGCGGGGTCGAGCATCTCGCTCAGCTGCAACTGGCGCGCGTGGAGGTCGAGCCGGCGCAGCATGTCCGGCAGCACGTCGGCCGGCAGCACGCGGATCGTCAGGCCGTGTTTCGCGCGCAGCCGCTCGGCGATCGCGCCGTACAAGTCGCCCGCACCGAGCCGCAACTCGTCCGCCAGTGCCTCGGCTGCCGCGTCGAGATCGGCGAAGTGATTGCGCCATCGCTCGATCTCGCGGCGCACGAGCGTCACCGGATCGTCGCCCGCCTCGACCACCTCTCCCCCACCGATCCGGTCGAACACGCGCGCAAACGCCGCTGCACCACCGGGCGCGCTGGCGAGCCATTCCTCGACCTCGTTGCGGTCGATCTCAAGGTCGGCGAACATCGGGTCCGCCAGCCGCCGCCGGATCGCCTCCGCGCCGCCGCCGGGCTCGGCCGCGGTGAGCGAGCGCGGATCGAAGTCGAAGCTCTCCGCCAGCTTGATCAACAGCGTCGCCGACACCGGGCGCTGGTTGCGCTCGACGAGATTCAGATAGCTCGGGCTGATCGCCAGCATGTCGGCCATCGCCGCCTGCGTCAGCCCAGCGCCACGCCGCAGACGACGGATCGCATGCCCTGCCAGCAATTTCCGTTCCGCCATCGCAAATCCTCCTGTCACGATCTTTACAGAGCGACAGCCGAGATACAAGGACGGCGGACACCGCGACGCTGGCGTAACGCGGTCGTGCCTTCCAACACGACGGTCTTGTTCGCTATTGAATGTGCATCGCCTCTCTCGACACCCAGCCGATGTAAAGAGAGAGACAAGACTAGCCATCGAAGGAGGCAAGCCATGCAGACCACCACCGAACAACCCCGCGCCCGCGCCGTCTTCTCGACCAACGATTTCGCGCTGATGAAGGAAGTGCTCGGCGAGATGATCAGCAAGACCTCGATCGACGACGCGCGGCTGATGCGGATGAGTGCGCTGTACCACCGCCTCGGCCGGCTCGGCTGACACGATTTTCGCAGTTTCCTGGGGAGGAAAGGATCTCGCCGGTGGTTCGTCCACCGGCGGGTATTCCTGTTTTTGGGAGGAACAGGATCCGGACTTTGCCCCCCTTCCTGGCAGGGAGGGGTTGGGGGTGGGTTGGCCCGTTTGTGTCGTGCCGGTTCGATTAATGCGGAAACCGACCCACCCCCGGCCCCTCCCTTCCAGAGAGGGGGGAAGGGAGACTTGCGTCGGAATTCCGCCCCTTTCCAACTGCATCCCCTCGTGTAGGACGGCGGGATGGCCAAGACACTGACCGCTCGCATCAAGGACGACATCGTCCTGTATGGCGCCCTCGCCGCCAATCTCGGGATCGGCGTTGCGAAATTCGTCGCGGCCGGGATGACCGGGTCGTCGTCGATGCTGACCGAGGGCTTCCACTCGGTGGTCGACAGCGGCAACCAGGTGCTCCTGCTCTACGGCCAGCGCAAGGCCAAGCGCCCCGCCGACGAGGCGCACCCGTTCGGTTACGGTCGCGAACTGTATTTCTGGGCGTTCGTGGTCGCGATCCTGATCTTCGCGATCGGCGCGGGCGTGTCGATCTTCGAGGGCTGGCGGCACATCCAGGACCCCGAGCCGCTGACGAGCCCGACGATCAACTATGTCGTGCTGGCGATCTCGTTCGCGCTGGAGGGCAGCAGCTGGACGATCGCGGTGCGGGAATTCTCGAAGACCAAGGGCGACATGGGCTGGTGGTCGGCGATCCACCGGTCGAAGGACCCCGCCGGCTTCATCGTCCTGTTTGAGGATTCCGCGGCGCTGGCGGGTCTGGTGATCGCCGGGGTCGGCATCTGGGCAAGTCACGCGTTCGACGATCCGCGCATCGACGGGGCCGCGTCGATCGCGATCGGGCTGATCCTGGCGCTGGTCGCGGTGCTGCTCGCGCGCGAGTCGAAGGGCCTGCTGATCGGCGAGCGCGCCGACCCGGCGGTGATCGCCACGATCCACAAGATCGTTGCGGCGCATCCTGCGATCGTCTCGGTCAACCATGTCCGCACGGTCCATGCCGCGCCCGACAGCATCTTCGCCGCGATCAGCGCGGACTTCGACGATGCGGTGACGATGGGCGACGGCGAGACGATGATCGAGGCGATGGAGACCGAACTGCGCGCCGCCGTACCGACGCTGTCGTCGATCTATATCCGGCCCGAGAAGCGCGAGAACGCGACGCTTGCCCCGGCGCCAGCCTCCGGCGGCGGCGAAACTACCACGCAGCGCTGATCTAAATCGGACGCATGCCTCTGGTAAGGCTGGAGATTCGGCGATAGCCTCGGCCGATGAAGCCGCTGCTACGCCTGATCGCCCTGTTCTGCCTTTGCGTCGGATACGCGCTGCCGGCGCAGGCTGCGGTCACGATCACGTTCTGGAGCCATGAACTCGGCAACAGTTTCCCGCACGCGTTCTTCACCTTGCGCGGGGTGCCCGATGCAGGCGGCGCGCCGGTCGACACGAATGCAGGCTTCACGGCGAAATCGGTATCGCCCGCGCTGTTGATGGGACCGGTCGCGGGCAAGCTCGACATCGCCAGGCCGAGCTATGTCGCAAGCAGCGACGCGCAATTCTCGGTGGTGATGACCGACGCGCAATATGTCGCCGTGTTGCGGCTGGTCGACGCATGGAGCGAGGGAAAGCCCGACAGCGTGTACCGCCTGGGCGACCATAATTGCGTTCACTTCGTCAAGGAAGCCGCGCGCCTGGTGGGGCTGTCCGCGCTCGATCAGCCCGGGTTGATGAAGAAACCGCGCTCGTATCTGAAGGCGGTGCTGGCCGGTAACGCCGGTCGCGTCACGCCGATCGAGATGCACGGCAGGCAGTATCTCGCGAGCCTCGACCCGATCGAGTCGCCCGGCGTAGCCCTCGCGACGGAAGCGGCCGCATCCGGCATGGTGACGACGACCGTTCCGGGACCCCTGCCCGCCGCCCGCTAGGCCGCGGGGACCAGCTCGACCACGTCGAGGAGCGATTCGAACCGCGGATAGGGCAGCACCACGCGCCAGCGCTGCGGGGCGATCCGCTCGATCAGCCCGGCCATGTCGCGGTTGGCGTCGCGACCATAGCGCATCGGCCGCGTCTCGTCGCCGAGCTCCATCGTGCCCAGGAAGATCGCCCGCGCATTGGTGTCGGCGAAGACCGAGCCGACCGGGCGCTGCGATCCGTCGAGCTTGACGAGGCTGACCACGCGCTCGCCATCGTCCTCGCTCGTGCCGATCCGGCAGGCGAACCAGCCCGAGGCCGTGAACGTCGGGCCGATGCCCGCGCGGGCGCCGAGCTTGTACGTGCGACACCGATACGGGGCCGCGGGTGGCAACGGGTCGACCAGCGAACGGTCGGGGTCGAACAGCACCGGATCGCGCGCGACCTCCTTCGGATCGACCTGCGCGAGCGCGGCGACCCAAGCGCCACGCCAGCCGCGCAGTCGCGCGCGATCCGCTGGGGTGGCTACCCGCCGCCAATCCAGGTTGGACCGCGCGGCGCCGGCGCTCCCGACACCGACCACGGTCGATCCACAGGCCACGACCATCATGCACGCGGCAGTTCCGAACCAGGTTCGCATCGTCTCGTGTCCCGTTGGCCTGCGCCAAGGTAAGCGCGTATCGCCTTGAACAGCAATGGTTTTCCGGGCGGCGGCGCGCCGATCGGTCACGCCGCCGTCCAGCCGCCATCCATCGACAGGTTCGCGCCGGTAATCGCCTTGGCCTCGTCGCGACACAGGAACAGCGCGAACGCCGCAACCTGCTCCGGCGTCACGAATTCCTTGGTCGGTTGCGCGGCGAGCAGCACGTCGTTCATCACCTGATCGCGTGTCATCCCCCGCGCCGCCATCGTGTCGGGGATCTGGTTCTCGACCAGCGGGGTCCAGACATAGCCGGGCGAGATGCAGTTGACGGTGATGCCATCGGTCGCGGTCTCCAGCGCAATGGTCTTGGTGAGCCCGGCGATCGCATGCTTGGCCATGACATAGGCGGACTTGTTGGGACTCGCGACGAGCGAGTGCGCCGACGCAGTCGAGATGATCCGGCCCCAGCCCTTCGCGCGCATGTGCGGCACCGCGGCGCGCATCATGTGCCACGCCGAGGACAGGTTGATCGCGATGATCGCGTCGAACTTGTCGATCGGAAAGTCGGCGATCCCCGCGACGTGCTGGATGCCCGCGTTGTTGACGACGATGTCGACGCTGCCGGTCTCGGCGGCGGCCCGTGCGACCATCGCGGCAATCTCGTCGGGCTTCGTCATGTCGGCGGGATCGTAGAGCGCGGCGGCTCCGCTGGCCTGCGCGAGGGCGGCGCGTTCCCGCTCGATCGCGTCCGCGTCGCCGAAGCCATTGAGCACCACCGCGGCGCCCTCCGCCGCGAACGCCTTGGCGTAGGCCAAGCCGATCCCCGAGGTGGATCCGGTGATGACCGCGGTCTTGCCCTTCAGGAACATACGCACTCCCCCTATCGCTTTACGCAGCGGATTCGACCGCCGTGCAACTCTAGCGCCACCTTGCGCATTTCGTTCCCGAGAAGAAACGAAAAGGGGCATATTCATGCGGCTCGACGATTACGATCCGAACATCAACGTCGAGGACCAGCGCGGGTCGGGCGGCGGCGGCGGTTTCGGCGGGGGTGGTGGCGGCCTGCTGATGGGGCTGCTGCCGATGATCGGCAGCCGCTTTGGGTGCGGCGGGATTGTCGTGGTGCTGATCCTGATGGCGGTGTTCGGCGGCATGGGTGGCCTTGGCGGGCTGCTCGGTGGGGGGCAATCGTCCGCGCCGACCGCGCAGACCGGATCGCCGCGTGCCGGCACCGACACGACGTCGAGCTGCAATTTGACGCCCGAGAGCAAGGCTGCGTGCAACGCGTTCAGCTCGGCCGACAATACTTGGGAAGCGATCTTCGCGAAAAATGGCCAGCGCTTCGAGGCGCCCAAACTGGTGTTCTTCGACGGCAATGGCCGTTCGGGCTGCGGTGCCGCGCAGTCGGCGATGGGGCCGTTCTATTGCCCGACCGATCAGGGCATCTATCTCGACACGAGTTTCTTCAACGAGCTGTCGACCCGGTTCAAGGCTGAGGGCGACTTCGCGCAGGATTACGTGATCGCGCATGAGTTCGGTCATCACATCCAGAAGCTGCTCGGCACCAACGCGCAGGTTCAGCAGGCGCAGCGCCAGGCGAGCGAGACCGAGGGCAATGCGCTGTCGGTACGGCTGGAATTGCAGGCGGATTGCTATGCGGGCGTGTGGGCGGCAGCGAACCGGTCGCGGCTCGAGGCTGGTGATATCCAGGAGGGCATGACGGCGGCGCAGGCGATCGGCGACGACACGTTGCAGAAGGAATCGCAGGGGCGCGTGGTGCCCGACAGCTTCACGCATGGGACGTCGGCGCAGCGCCAGGCTTGGTTGAAGCGCGGGCTGGACAGTGGCGATCCCGCCCAGTGCGACACGTTCTCGGGCGCGATCTGAGCTGAGAGCCTGATCCTCCCCCGCCAGGGGGAGGTGTCACCGAAGGTGACGGAGGGGGGGACACGGGACAGCCGTTGTTCTTGCCTCCCCCTCCGTCTGGCAAGTGCCAGCCACCTCCCCCTGGCGGGGGAGGATTGAACAGTCCTTACCCGACCGTCACGCCCTTCCAGAACGCATACCGGTCCTTGATTTCGGCCGCCGCCGACTTCGGGTCCGGATAATACCAGACCGCATCGACGTTGCGCTTCCCGTCGACGACGAGCGTCTTGTAGCTAGCCACGCCCTTCCACGGGCAGTTCGAGTGCGTAGCGCTCTCCTCCAGCAACGTCGGGTCGATGCTGTCCGCGGGGAAATAGTGATTGCCCTCGACGACGACGGTATCGTCCGATCGTGCGATCTCGCGGCCATTCCATGTAGCGACAGGCATGTCAGTCTCCTTCAAGCGCGCCCTAACCCTGCCGCTTCATACCGCTCGGGCTTGAACCCGACCAGCAGCGTCTCACCGGTATCGAGGACCGGACGCTTGATCATCGAAGGCTGCGCCAGCATCAGCGCGGTGGCCTTCTCCGCATCGAGATCCGTCCGATCCGCCTCAGGCAGTTTCCGGAACGTGGTGCCGGCGCGGTTGAGGAGCACCTCCCAACCGACCCGCCCGATCCAATCGGTCAGGTGTGCCGTATCGATCCCGGCGGTCTTGTAGTCGTGGAACGCATACGCAACGGCGTGTTCGTCCAGCCACGCGCGCGCCTTCTTCATCGTGTCGCAATTCTTGATGCCGAACATCGTGATCGTCAAAATCGCCTCCCTGTCGCCGCGTGGTGCAAAGCTCGCCACCGGTTCGAACCGACCGGCGTCATACCGCGCCGTCCGCCTTCCCACCACCAGCGCGAGACCGTGCAAACCGGCCGCCGATCATGGATACGGCGACGGCGGGCACGGTCAGGATGCACAGGATCGTCGCGCCGACCATCAATAGCCCGCCGAAGCCGGTATTGACCCACATCACCGGCAACTGCGCAAACGTGACGATAACGCCGGCCAGCCAGCTCCGCCGCTGCAGCACAAAACCTGCCAGCGCCGATAACACTAGCGAACCGGGATACCAGATCCGCCAATAGCCATTTGCGTCCCAGGGTTCCTTCGCGCCTGAAAATCGGCTGACCAACTGCCAATACAGCAGGCCGACGAGCAGGAGCGTGAGGGGCTGGATCCATCGGGTGGTCATGCGCCTATCCTCTCACAGGACAGCGCACGGTGCCAATGCTCGCCTGGATCAAGCCGGTGGCGTGAGGCCGCGAGGCCGTTTATCGGTGCGTCATGACGCATCCATTCTACGCGATCCACACGCACGGGCTGATCCGGGTTGCCGCCGCTACGCCGCGCGCTTCGGTAGGAGATACCGGCGCAAACGCCGAAGCGACGATCGCCCTCGCGCGGGAGGCGGATGCGCGGGGCGTCGACCTCGTCGTGTTCCCGGAACTGAACATCACCTCCTATGCGATCGACGATCTGCACCTCCAGACCGCGCAGCAGCACGCGACGCTGGCGGCGATCGCGACGGTGGTCGAGGCGAGCGCGACCTTGCGGCCCGTGCTGCTGGTGGGGGCGGCGCTGGTGCGGAACGGGCGGCTGTATAATTGTGCGCTGGCGATCGCTCGGGGCGAAGTGCTCGGCGTAGTGCCGAAGACGTTCCTGCCCAATTACCGCGAATTCTACGAAAAGCGCTGGTTCGCGAGCGGCGCGGGACTGACCGGTTCGACGATCGACCTCGACGGTGAGGAGGTACCGTTCGGGACCGACTTGATCTTCGCGGCGCGCGACCTGCCCGGCTTCGTCTTCCATGCCGAGATCTGTGAGGATTACTGGGCCCCTACCCCGCCCTCGACCGCGGGAGCGCTCGCGGGCGCGCTGATCTGCTGCAACCTGTCGGCGTCGAACATCGTCATCGGCAAGGCGCGCGAGCGGGCGATGCTGGCGGCCTCGCAGTCCGCGCGGGCGATGTGCGCCTATGTCTATTCCGCCGCAGGCCCCGGCGAGAGCACGACCGAAGTCGCATGGGACGGTCAAGGGCTGATCCACGAACTCGGCGAGCAGATCGCGGAGTCGGCGCGGTTCTCGACCGAGCCGGAACTGGTGATCGCCGACGTCGACTGCGAGCGCATCACGCAGGACCGCCTGCGCAACGGCACGTTCAACGATGCGGTGGTGTTCGCTGGCAATCCCGAAACGCGCTTCCGGCGGATCGCGTTCGATCATGCGGCAGTGTTTGAAGATGAGAACGGCATCCAAGCCAACGATCCTCCCCCGCCAGGGGGAGGTGGCAGGCGCAGCCTGACGGAGGGGGAGGAAAGGGCAACCTCTGTTCCATGCCCTCCCCCTCCGTCGCCTACGGCGCCACCTCCCCCTGGCGGGGGAGGATCGGTTCGTCTCGAACGCAGTATCCGCCGCTTCCCCTTCGTGCCGAACGATCCGGCGCGGCGCGACGACGATTGCTACGAGGCGTTCAACATCCAGGTGGAGGCGCTGTCGAAGCGGCTCGTGTCCGCAAACGCCGAGACGATCGTGATCGGCGTATCGGGCGGCCTCGACTCGACCCACGCGCTGATCGTCGCGGCGAAGGCGATGGACCGGCTCGGGCGTCCCCGCAGCGCGATCCTCGGCTTCACGATGCCCGGTTTCGCGACCGGAGAAGGCACCAAGGCGAACGCGTGGGCGCTGATGCGTGCGCTCGGCATCACCGCCGAGGAGATCGACATCAGGCCGGCCGCGCGCCGTATGCTGGAGGATATCGGCCACCCCTTCAGCGATGGCGAACCCGTCTACGACATCACCTTCGAGAACGTGCAGGCTGGGCTACGCACCGATTACCTCTTCCGCCTCGCCAACCAGCGCCGCGGGATCGTGCTCGGCACGGGGGACCTCAGCGAGATGGCGCTCGGCTGGTGCACCTACGGCGTCGGCGACCAGATGAGCCATTATGCGGTCAACAGTGGCGTACCCAAGACGCTGATCCAGTTCCTGATCCGCTGGTGTATCCGCACGGACCAGTATGACGCCGCGACCGACGACATTCTGTCGACGATCCTCGCGCAGGAAATTTCGCCCGAGCTCGTGCCGGCCGGCGCGGACGGCGCGTTGCAGAGCACCGAGTCGATGATCGGGCCGTATGCGCTCAACGATTTCTTCGCGCATTACGTGATCCGCCATGGCCTCGCGCCGTCGAAGATCGCGTTTCTCGCCTGGCACGCATGGTGCGATGCGAGCGTCGGCGCGTGGCCGGAGGACCTGCCCGCCGATGCGCGCGTCGCCTATGATCTGCCGACGATCCGGCATTGGTTGGAAAAATTCCTGTTCCGATTCTTCACGACCAGCCAGTTCAAGCGGTCGGCGATGCCGAACGGGCCGAAGGTCTCGGCGGGCGGTGCACTGTCGCCGCGCGGCGATTGGCGTGCGCCATCGGACGGGATCGCGACGGTCTGGATCGAAGAATTGCGGTCAAGCGTTCCGTTGGGTTAGTTGCGCTGCCTTGCATAAATCGGCAGCCGGGCGCATTGTGAAAATCCTATGACAGTGGCTCCACCGGATGGATCGCGCGATCGCCGGATCGAGATCCCATCTAATCTTTGGCTGATTCACCCGGCGGGCCGTGCGCTTTTGCCGTTGGCGCTGGCGCGTGGAATTTCGGCCAATGCGGTGTCGGTGGCCGGGCTTTGTCTCGGCGGAGCTGCCGCGCTCGCCTATACGCAATGGGGCAATTGGGCGCTGGCGCTGGTCGGTCTGGTGCTGTCGATGGGGTGGCTGATCGCCGACGGACTCGACGGCATGGTCGCGCGCGCGACCAAGACCGCGAGCCCGCTCGGGCGGATGCTCGACGGGCTCTGCGATCACGGCGTCTTCGCGCTGATCTACACGTCGCTGGCGATCACGATCGACACGCCCGAGGGCTGGATCCTCGCCTTCGCCGCCGGTGGCGCGCATGCGGTGCAGTCGAACATGTACGAAGGCGAGCGCGCGCGCTTCCATCGCCGGATCAAGGGCGTTGCGCTCGAAGCGCCGCCTGTGCCTACTGGGAACGCGCTCGTCCGGTTCTACGACGGTGTCGCCAGCAGCATCGATCGGATTGCCATGCCGTTCGAACGGACGCTCGGCCAAGCGAGCGATCCGGTGGCCTTCGGCGCCAGTTACGGCACCCGCGCCGTCGCGCCATTGCGCTTGATGGCCTTGCTTACCGCGAATGTCAGAGTATGGGCGATCTTCGTCGCCTGCTTCGCGGGCAACCCACGCATCTTCTGGTGGTTCGAGATCGTCCCTTTGACGCTCGTGGCCATCGTCGGGCTCGTCTGGCACCGTCGTGTCGAACGCGCCTTCGTTCGTAGTACAACGCCGCCGCGACCAAAGACCGCGTCGCGCATGCATCTTTCGTAAGGAACAGGGTCAGTAATGAATAGCATTCGGATCGCCGTGGTCGGCATCGGCAACTGTGCGAGCTCGCTCGTGCAAGGCCTCGAGCACTACCGCGAGGGGGCAAACGACCAGGTCGGCCTGATGCATTTCGACATGGGTGGCTACAAGCCGAGCGACATCAAGGTCGTCGCGGCTTGGGACGTCGATCGTCGCAAGGTCGGCAAGGACGTCGCCGAGGCGATCTTCGCCAAGCCCAACTGCACCGCGGTGTTCGCACCCAATGTCGGCAACACCGGCACGATCGTAAAGATGGGCAAGAAGCTGGACGGCGTCGCCGACCACATGGCCGACTTCAAGGACGACCGCACGTTCCTCGTTTCGGACGCCGCCGAGCCGACCCGTGAAGAGGTCATCGCCGAGCTGAAGGCGTCGGGCGCCGACGTGCTGATGAACTACCTGCCGGTCGGATCGCAGGAAGCGACCGAATTCTACGCCGAATGCGCGATCGAAGCAGGCGTGGCGTTCGTCAACAACATCCCCGTCTTCATCGCTTCCAACCCGGTCTGGGCGAAGAAGTTCGAAGACGCGGGCGTCGCGATCATCGGTGACGACATCAAGGCGCAGCTCGGCGCGACGATCGTCCACCGCGTGCTGACCGACCTGTTCGCCAAGCGCGGCGTGAAGCTGGATCGCACCTACCAGCTCAACACCGGCGGCAACACCGACTTCCTCAACATGTCGAACCATCGCCGTCTCGAGTCGAAGAAGATCTCGAAGACCGAAGCCGTGCAGTCGGTCGCGGCCGAGCGCATGGACGACGACAACGTCCACATCGGTCCGTCGGACTATGTGCCCTGGCAGAACGACAACAAGGTCTGCTTCCTGCGCATGGAAGGCCAGCTGTTCGGTGGTGTGCCGATGAACATCGAGCTGCGCCTCTCGGTCGAGGACAGCCCCAACTCGGCGGGTGTCGCGATCGACATGATCCGCTGCGCCAAGATCGCCAAGGATCGCGGCATCGCCGGCGTGATCGACCCTGCGTCGGCCTATTTCTGCAAGCACCCGCGCACGCAGATGACCGACGATCTCGCGCAGATCGAAGTCGAGCGGTTCATCAAGGCTGCCTGACATGATCGAGACGCCCCGGATCCAAACGGCGATCATCCTCGCCGCCGGGGAAGGCAGCCGCCTTCGCACCTCCGCCCCGTACAAGCCGCTCTGTGCGGTGGCGGGGCGGCCGTTGATCGCTCACGCGCTCGAAGGGCTGGCTGAAGCCGGCTTCAAGCGCGCGATCGTGACGGTCAGCTATGGGCGCGAGGCGATCGAAGCGTATTTAGCGAGCCGGCGCTGGCCCCTTAAGGTCGAGACCGTGCTCGCCGATCACCGCGAGCCCAACGGCGTCTCGGTCCTCGCGGCGCGCGATGCGCTGGCCGGTGACGAAGCGGTGCTGGCGATGTGCGACCACCTCGTCAGCCCCGAACTCTACGCCCGCATGGCGAAAGCCGGGGCCGGCGGCGGCTTGCGCCTCGGTATCGACCGACGCCTCGGCCATGACTGGGTCGACCCGGAGGACGTGACCTGCGTCGCGACCGAAGGCGACCGGATCGTCGCGATCGGCAAGGGCCTCGAACCGCACGACTGCTACGACACCGGCGTTTTCGCGATCGGACCTGCGCTGTCGGACGCATTAGCCTCGCTGGCGAGCCCCTCCCTCACCGAAGGCGTCCGCCTGCTGGCCGCGGAAGGTCTCGCACGGGTCGTGGATTGCAGCGACATCGACTGGATCGACGTCGACGACGCCCCCGCGCTGGCGAAGGCGGAGGCTTGGATGGCGACCAAAGCCGACGCGGTAGCGGCGTAAGCCATTGTTCTCCTGCGAACGCAGGAGCCTAGGATACCAACCGAAACGCTCCTGACCCTGGACTCCTGCGTTCGCAGGAGAACTGAAGCTAGCCTGCTGCCTCGACCCGTGGATCGGGCACTTCGAGCGTCGCGCATGTTCCGACCGCGGCGTTCTCGATCGTCACGGTCCCGCGGAGCTGGCGCGCGAGGCTGCCGATCATCCGCATCCCGAGGCTCTTGCGCGACGCTGCCTTGAGGTCGAAGTCCGCCGGCAATCCGCCGCCTTCATCGGACACGGTCAACACGATCCGCCCGTCCGCGCTGCGTACCGAGACCAAGATCACGCCGCCATCCTCGCCATAGGCATATTTGATCGCGTTGGTGACGAGCTCAGTGACCAGCAACCCGACCGGGATGGCGACGTCCGCGCTGATCATGATCGGCTCGATATCGCAGTCGATCCGGTGGTTGAGCGACTGCTCGCCCAGCCCCGTCGCGATCCCGCAGACCAGATCGTTAAGCGCGACGATGCCGACCTGATCGCCGCGCCACAGCTGGTCGTGGGTCTGTGCGATCGCCGTGATCCGCGCCTGCGCATCGCCCAAAAGCCGCCGAATCCGCGGATCGTCGTCTTCCTGCATCTGCAGGTTGAGCATCGCCGACACGAGCGCCAGACTGTTCTTCACGCGGTGGCTGGCCTCACGTGTGAGAAGCTCCTGGTGCTCCATCGCCTCGCTCAGCCGCTGCTCTGCCTGCTGCCGTTCGATCGCCACGCCGATGAGATTCGCAAACCCCTGCATGAACGCGAAGTCGGCGGGTTCAAACTGGCCTTCGTCGGGGCTGTCGACCTCGAGCACGCCAAAGCGTTTGCCCGACGTCTCGACCAATACGTTGATCGCGCGCCGGATCTTGTGGCGCGCCATGAACTCCGGCGTGCGAAACCGCTGCTCGTTGCCGAGATGGTTCGAGATCACCGGCTCGCCGGTCTCCAGTGCGAACCCGGCGGGCGAACCGAGATCGGTCCGCATCTCCGTCGACCCGACCACCCCCGGCTCCCAGCCGATCCCAGCGCGCACCAGCAGGCTGTCCTGCTCGGGGCGATATTCAAGGAACTTGCAGTATTTCGAGCGCATGCCCTCGCCGCACAGCTCGGTCGCGCGCTGCAGCATGGGATCCAGGTCCCGCGCGCGCAGTGCCTCGATCCCGAAATCGGCCAGGATAGACTGCTGGCGAAGACGATATTCGAGTTCGCCAGCAGCGGGAGCGTTGGTACCGCCCGGGGGGTGTTCGACGACCGGCATCGTCCTCAGCGGGTCAGCTTCTTGTACGCCAGACGCGTGGGCCGATCGGCGGCGTCGCCCATGCGGCGGCGCTTGTCCTCCTCGTACGACGCGTAGTTGCCCTCGAACCACTCGACGTGGCTGTCGCCCTCGAACGCGAGAATGTGCGTCGCGAGGCGATCGAGGAAGAAGCGGTCATGGCTGATGACGACGGCGCAGCCGGCGAAGGTTTCGAGCGCCTCCTCGAGTGCGCGGAGAGTCTCGACGTCGAGATCGTTGGTCGGCTCGTCGAGCAGGAGGACGTTGCCACCCTCCTTGAGCATCTTGGCCATGTGCACGCGGTTGCGCTCGCCGCCCGACAACTGGCCGACCTTCTTCTGCTGGTCCGGTCCGCGGAAGTTGAACGCGCCGACATAGGCGCGCGTCCCCATCTCCTGCTTGCCGAAGCGGAAGATCTCGAGCTCGTCGGAGATTTCCTGCCAGACGTTCTTGTTCGGATCGAGATCGTCGCGGCTCTGGTCGACGTAACCCAGCTTGACGGTCGAGCCGACTTCGATCGTGCCCTCGTCCGGCGTTTCCTGGCCGGTGATGAGCTTGAACAAGGTCGACTTGCCCGCGCCGTTCGGGCCGATCACGCCGACGATGCCGCCCGGGGGCAGCGTGAAGTCGAGACCATCGAACAACAGCTTGTCGCCATACGACTTGGTCAGGCCCTTCGCCTCGATCACCTTGCCGCCGAGACGCGCGGGCAGCTGGATCAGGATCGCGGCCTTGCCGGCGACGCGGTTCTCCTGCTTCTCCATCAGCTCGTCGAACGCGCGGATACGTGCCTTCGACTTGGTCTGGCGCGCCTTGGGCGTCTGGCGCATCCACGCCAGCTCGTCCGCAATGGCCTTCTGCTTGCCGGCCTCTTCGCGCTCTTCCTGGCTGAGGCGCTGAGCCTTCTTCTCCAAATAGCCCGAATAGTTGCTCTCGTAGGTGTAATAGCGGCCGCGATCGAGCTCGAGCACCCAGTTGACGACATTGTCGAGGAAGTAGCGGTCATGCGTCACGAGGATGACGTTGCCGGTATATTCCTTGAGGTAGTTCTCCAGCCACGACACGCTTTCGGCGTCGAGATGGTTGGTAGGCTCATCGAGCAGCAGGATCTGCGGCTTCTCCAGCAGCAGCTTGCACAGCGCGACGCGGCGCTTCTCGCCGCCCGACAGGTTGGTGACGTCGGCATCGCCCGGCGGGCAGCGCAGCGCTTCCATCGCCTGCTCTAGCTGGCTGTCAAGCGCCCAGCCGTCGACCGCGTCGATCTTGGCCTGGAGCTCGCCCATCTCCTCCATCAGCGCGTCGAAGTCGGTGTCGTCCTGCGGATCGCCCATCTCGGCCGAGATCGCGTTGAACCGGTCGACGAGGTCCGCGACCGGACGGACGCCGTCCTTGACGTTGCCCATGACGTCCTTGGTCGGGTCGAGCTGAGGCTCCTGCGCGAGATAGCCGACGTTGACGCCTTCTGCGGCCCAGGCTTCGCCGGTGAAATCGGGATCCATGCCGGCCATGATCTTCATCAGCGTCGACTTGCCCGAGCCGTTCGGGCCGATGATCGCGATCTTCGCCGACGGGATGAACTGCAGGTGTATGTTGTTGAGAACGGGCTTGTTGGCACCGGGGAAGGTCTTCGACAGACCCTTCATGACGTAGGTATACTGGACGGCCATGTGGGTGCCGAGCTCCGTTCTGAATAAAGGCGGGATTTGACGTGCGCAGATAGCGATGCGGCGGGCCGTTGGCAAACGGGGAGCGCCGACATACGCTGCCCCCATGATGAAACGCACCCTGCTCGCGGCGCTGGCCGCTTCCGCCCTCACCTCTCCTCTGTTGGCGCAGCGTACCGCCGCCCCGGCGACCGCGGTCGATGCGAAGATCGCGGCGCTGCGCGACAAGGCGCTGACCGACGACATCGCCTACAAGATCGTCGAGGGGATCACGACCGAGGTCGGCCCACGGATGACCGGCACCGAGGCGGCACCGCGAGCGCGCGCCTGGTCGATCGCCAAGCTGAAGGCGCTCGGGTTCAAGAACGTCAGGATCGAGCCATACCAGCTGCCCGTCTGGTCGCGCGGTACGGAGAGCGGGGAACTGGTCGCACCCTATGCGCAGAAGCTGCATCTGGTCGGCCTCGGCAATTCGGGCGCGACCCCGCCGGGCGGGCTGACCCTGCCGATCGTGTATTTCGCGACATACAACGACCTGGCGCTCGCCGCCGACGGCAGCCTGAAGGGCAAAATCGCCTTCGTGTCGAACGCGATGCAGCCGACCCAGGACGGGTCGAGCTATGGATCGCAGGGTACCGCGCGCTTCGTCGGACCGAACGTTGCCGCCAAGAAGGGCGCGGCGGCGATCGTGATCCGGTCGATCGGCACCGATCACGGTCGCGGGCCGCACGCGGGCAACACCAATTTCGAGGCGGGTGTGACGCCGATCCCCGCGGCGGCGCTGTCGGTCGCGGACGCCGAACATGTCGAGCGGCTGGTGAAGCTCGGCAAGCCAGTGACGCTGAGGCTGGTGCTAGAAGACAAGCAGGCCGGGATGCAGGAATCGGGTAACGTCGTCGCCGAGGTTCCCGGCACCGACCCCAAGGCGGGCATCGTGCTGGTCGGTGGCCATCTCGACAGCTGGGATCTCGGCACCGGCGCGATCGACGACGGCGCGGGCATCGCGATCACCGCGGCTGCCGCCAAGCTCGTCATGGACAGCGGCCAGCGCCCACGCCGGACGATCCGCGTCGTCTGGTTCGGTGACGAGGAGAGCGGCGGATTCGGCGGAACCGCCTACGCCAAGGCGCATGCCGGCGAGCGCCACGCGACCGCCGCCGAATCGGATTTCGGTGCCGATCGCGTCTGGCGGTTCGAAAGCAGCCTGCCCGCCGCTGCCAAGCCTATCGAGGACCGCCTGGCGGTCGCGCTCGCCCCGCTCGGGATCATCCGCGGTGCCGATACGCCACACGGCGGCACCGACGTCGGCCCGGTTATTGCGACGGGCGTCGCTGGAATCGACCTCAACCAGTCGGGTCTGCGCTACTTCGACTACCACCACACGCCCGAGGACACGCTGGATCTAATCGACCCCGAACAGCTTCGCCAGAACGTCGCGGCGTGGACCGCGATGATCGCGACGGTCGCCAATGCGCCGGAGGAAATCGGCCCGATCGTGCCCCATAAGTGACGAGTTGCAGCAACCAAAACGTCATCGTTCTGCCGCAAACCTTGCGGACAGATGAATTTAGCGGATTGACCGCCCGCCGGGGTCCGCTATTTGACGTGACTTCGCGACGGCAATCGGGTCGGCCGCGAGTGAAACTATGCTTGGGAGCATTCGAATGAAGAAGATCGTTCTGATCGCTGCTGCCGCCGGCCTGATGTCCGTCGCAGCCTGCAGCAAGTCGCCAGAAGCCGCCGCAGTTGAGAACAACGCGGACATGCTGGCTGACAACATGGAAATGCAGGCTGACAACATGGACGCCATGGCGGACAACACCTCGAACGCAGTCGCTACCGACGTGCTCGAGAACGCTGCCGACAACATGAACGCAGCTGCCGACAACGTCCGTGACGCTGCCGACGAGAAGACCGACAACATGAACTAAAATCTGTCGGGCGTTTCTACGCTCGATAGGATTTAGTGTCGGAAAGGGCGTTCCTTCGGGAGCGCCCTTTTTCTTTGCCCTTTTGCTTTGCGCCCTTTTGCCGGATGATCGCTTGCGCTAACGCAGGCGCCGGTGGGGCCTGTAGCTCAACGGTTAGAGCTGGCCGCTCATAACGGCTAGGTTGCGGGTTCGATTCCTGCCGGGCCCACCAACCACCCACCTTATCATGCGACGATCCCGCCAGCCTTGAGCGCGGTGATCGTGTCCGCGGCGTAGCCAAGCCCGTCGAGCAGCGCATCGGTATCGGTACGCCCGCCGGCCATGTGTGGCGCGGCGGTCGGCGTGGCGGAATAGCGCGGTGCGGGCATCGGCTGGACGACGCCCCCCACCTCCGTGAACGTGCCGCGGGCGACATTGTACGGATGCGCGGGCGCCTCGGCCAGCGATAGCACCGGTGCGAAACACGCGTCGGTATGCTCGATAATCGCGCACCATTCGTCGCGAGTCCGGCTGGCGAATACCGCCGTCAGCCTGTCTTTCAGCGCTGGCCAGCATCGCGGATCCATCTGCCGGTCGAACTCCGCATCCGCCGCCAGCCCCGCCTTCTCGCGCAACACAGCGTAGAATTGCGGCTCGATCGCGCCGATCGACACGTATTTCCCATCGGCACAGGCATAGGTGTCGTAGAAATGCGCGCCGCTATCGAGCAGGTTCACGCCGCGCTCGTCGCGCCACAAGCCCTGCCCGTGAAAGCTCCAGATCATGCTCATCAACAGCGCGGCGCCATCGGTCATCGCGCAGTCTATCACTTGCCCCTGCCCGGTCGTCCGCGCGTGGAGCAGCGCGCTGACCATCCCGAATGCGAGCATCATCGCGCCGCCGCCGAAATCGCCGACCATGTTGATCGGCGGCGTCGGCTTCTCGCCTGCGCGCCCGAACGCGTGCAGCGCGCCGGCCAGCGCGATATAATTGATGTCGTGGCCCGCGGCCTGCGCGTACGGCCCGTCCTGCCCCCAACCGGTCATCCGGCCATAAACGAGGCGCGGGGTCGTCTCGATCAGCACTTCCGGCCCGAGCCCCAGTCGTTCGGTCACGCCCGGCCTGAACCCCTCGACGAAGCCATCCGCCGACGCGACCAGATCGCGGACGACACCGATTCCCTCGGCGGACTTGAGATCGATCGCGATCGTCTTGCGGGATCGGAGCAGGATGTCCTTGGCGGGATCGCCGCCCGGCCCGCCCTTTTTCGCGCCCGGGCGTTCGATCCGGATGACCTCGGCCCCGTGATCGGCGAGCATCATGCACGCGAACGGCGCGGGGCCAATCCCGGCAAGCTCGATGATCCGGATGCCGGCGAGCGGCCCGGTCAACGCCGCGACCCTGTACCGCGCCGACGAAATCCTGCGGCCATGACACCCCTCCGATGGCTTCTTATCGGTGCAGCGTCACAGCATTCGCAGACCCGGTCAAGCGACCGGCCCTCACCCGATCGGCAGGTCGAACAGCAGTTCGCGAACGTAGCGGACCGGGGGCGAACCATGCGCGAGCAGCGTGTCGTTATAGCGCTTGAGATCGAACGCCGCGCCCTGCCGCTTCTTCGCCTCGTCCCGCAGCGCCATGTGCTCCGAATAACCGGTGAAATAGCTCAGCAGCTGCGTCGAGCCGAGCGACGCGCGGACCCATTTGCCGGCCGCCTCGCGCTCCTGCTGGAACGCGGTATGAGTCATCAGCTGCATCGCCTGCTCGCGCGTCATGCCCTCGGTATGGATGCCGATATCGAGCAGCGAGTTCGAGATCGACCGCAACCGCATTTTTAGCACGGTCAGCTTGAACAGCGGATCGCCGTTCAGATAGCCCTCGTCCGCCATCATCCCCTCGGCATACACCGCCCAGCCCTCGACGAACGGCCCCGAGCCGAGCACCGCGCGCAGCGTCGACTGCGTGGCGTTGGCGTGCGCGAGCTGAAGGAAATGCCCCGGCATCGCCTCGTGCACCGCCAGATCGTGGATCATATAGTCGTTATATTCACTGAGGAACGACGTCGCCTGCCTCTCGGTCCAGTCGTCCGGGACCGGCGACACGGCGAAGAACGTGCCGAGGTTCTTCTCCAGCGGCCCCGGTGAGTCACAATAGGCGACAGCGACACCCTGCTGGAATTTGGGCATCGTGATGATCTTCACCGGGCCATCGGGCATCCCGACCAGCCCCTTGTCGCGGACGAACGCGGTCGCCTGCGCCAGCGCCTTGGTCGAGGCGTCGATCATGCCGTCGCGCGTGGGCCGCTTTGCATAGGTCAGTTCGAGCGCGGCCTGGATCGCCGCCTGTTGCTGCGCGTCGGAGGGCTTGTCGGGGAGCAGCAGCGCGCCCGGCTTGGCGCCGAATATCTGGCGGGCGATCGCGTACATCTGCGCGCGCGTGTCGACGATCGCGGTCTGCGCGCGGCGCTTGATCTCGGTCCGGGTAAGGTCGGATTGCAGCGCGAAGCCGAGCTTCTTGTCGTAGAGCGCCGCGCCGAGGCGGAAGTCGCCCTTCGCGCCGGGAACGAGCGTCTTGTCGAGCCAGACCTGGTGCTCGGCGACCGCCGCCTTCAGTTTGACGAGCGCGGCGTCGAACCGCTTGGCGTCCGCTGCGGACAATTCGCTCTTGTGCGGGGCGAGCATGCTTTCGGCGATGTCGACGATGCCGCTGTTCTGCTTCGCTACCGTTGTCGCGTAGATCGACGGCACGCGCGCGACCACGATGTTCTGGCGTGTCTGCGCCAGCAACGCAGGGAGAGCCTCCATCCGTGCGGTCGCCGCGTTCAGCCGCTGTGGCCACGGCGCGAAATCGCGCGCGGCGAGCGAATAGAGCGAGCTGCCGGCGATGTCGTTATAGATCTGCGGATCCCACGCCCAGCCGCCGAGCGTCTCGGTATCCCAGATGTCGTAACGCAGCGCATTGTCGAGCAACGCCGCGTCGACCTGCTCCTCACGCGACAGGGCTTTCCGATCGATCCGCTGGAGATCGGCGAGCATCGCCTTCGAGAACGCCTCGCGCTTGGCACGTCCCGCGGCCGACATATCGGTGAGCTGCGTGTCGAACCGGTGATCGCCAAGGCCGGTCGCCGACGACGGGTTCAGCCGCGCGAGGCCATCGACATAGCGCTTCGACAGCGATGCGAACGTGGCGTTCTCCGCAGCGTGCACGGCTGCGGTCGGGATCAAGGAAACGGGCAGCGCCAGGATCGCGGCGCCGAGCAGCAGACGGAAGTTACGCATGGTCTAGTTCCTGACGGTCAGCGCTGTGGAGCGGTGCTGAGTTGAGTGTTGAGATAGACGGTGACGAGCGCCGCCCGCTTGGCGTCCTCGATCTTGTCGGCGCCGGCCGCGTGACCGCCTTCGGGGTTCTCATAGTAGAAGAACGGGTCGCCATATTCCTCGAGCCGCGCGGCGAATTTCCGCGCGTGGCCGGGGTGGACGCGGTCGTCCTCGGTGGAGGTGTAGATGAACGGCACCGGGTATTTCACGCCGCGCTTCAGGTTCTGATAGGGCGAATATTGCGAGATGAACGCCCAGTCCGCCGGCTTGTCGGGATCGCCATATTCGCCGATCCAGGACGCGCCTGCCGACAGATGCGAATAGCGCTGCATGTCGAGCAGCGGAGATCCCATCACGATCGCGCCGTACAGGTCCGGCCGCTGCTCCATCGCGACGCCGACCAGCAGGCCGCCGTTCGACCGCCCCGACACCGCGATCTTCCGTTTCGCACTGACACCGGTACGGACCAGATCGTCGCCGACGGCGTGCAGATCGTCATACGCCTTTTGCCGGTTCTCGCGCAGCGGCATCTGGTGCCAGCGCGGCCCGTATTCACCGCCGCCACGAATGTTGGCGAGCACGAACGCATTGCCCTCCTCGACCCAGAACAGCCCGGCCGGGCCGGATCGATAGGGCTGGTCGACGAGATAGGTCGGCGTCTGCGCGTTGCGGAACCCGCCGTACGCGTGGACCAGCGCGGGCACCGGCCCCGTCGTGCCCTTCTTGCGCACGAGGAAATACGGGATCTTGGTCCCGTCCTTCGACGTCGCGAACCGCTGTTCGACCTGCATTTTGGAAGCATCGAACCGCGCCGGCAGCGTATCGACCGCGACCGGCTTCGTGGCCGGGCGGATCGCGTAGAGCGCGGGCGGGCTCAGGAAGCTCTCGACCGTCGCGAAGGCGAGATCCTCCTTCCCCGCGGTCGCATCGAGGTGGATCGTCGAAGCGGTCGGCAAAGCCGCAACCGTATGAGTCCAGTTCCCGTCCGCGCCGCGCTTCAGCGACACGAGCCGCCCCGACACGTCGTCGAGCATCTTCACCCACAGCACCAACTTGCTCGAATCGACCTGTTCCACCGCCTGCGTCGCGGTCGGCACCAGCACCCGCTCGATCGTCGGCGCGCGGCCAGCCAAGACGTCGGCGATGCTGTAGGCGACCACCGCCCCCGCCGGCACGCCGCGCCAATCCGACGCTAGCGTCGCAATCAGCCGGCCGTCGAGCACGGTGTTGATCACCGCGTCGTCGGGCAGCGGCGATGGCACGAGCCGACCATCCTGCGCGACATGGCTCCGCTTCGAATGGAAGAAATCGGTGTCGCGGACGACCAGCGGATAGCGCTGCTCGCCATCCGGAAATACGCTGACGTTGATCCCGACGTCATCCTGCGTCGCGCTGGCGATCTCGGTCGCGGCGGTCAGTGGCGTACCGCGGCGCCACAGTTTGGCGACGCGCGGATAGCCCGACTTGGTCAGGCTGTCGCGGCCGAAATCGGTCGCGACGTACAGTGCGTCCGGCCCAGCCCAGTTCAACCGCGTCTTGAAGATCGGCACGACGAAGCCATCCGCGACGAACTTGCCCGACGGAATATCGAACTCCCGCTCCTCGACCGCGTCGCCGCCGCCGTTCGACAGCGCCACCATGCAACGATCATAGGACGGCGAGCGACAGGTCGCGCCCTTCCACACCCAGCTCTTGCCCTCCGCCTTGCCGAGCGCATCGACGTCGATCAACGTCCGCCACACCGGCTTGCCGCTGCTGAACGATGCCAGCGACGCGACCCGCCACAGGCCCCGCACGTTCGTCTTGTCCTGCCACAGGTTCAGCACCTGAGCGCCGATGACCTGGTCGGGGTTGGCGATCTGGCGGTCGGCCTGCAACAGGTCCAGCGCGCGCTGGCGATACCCCGCGTAACCAGGCTTCGCTTCAAGCGCGGCGAGCGAGCGCGTATTCCACCGCTTCACCGTATCGAGCGCACGCGCGCCGTGAATGTCTTCCAGATACGCGTTGGGGTCAGTGGAAGGAGCCTGCGTCGGTGTTTGCGCTGGGATCGGAGCGGGCGTCTGCGCGAGCGCGGTCGTGGAAAGGGCCAGCAGGGCCAAGAACGGCAGGCGTTGGTGCATCATCACTCTTTCTTCGTTCGATGATGCGACCTTAGGCAGCGCGGTCCGCTCTGCTAACCCCTTCTCTCGAGCCAATCGGCGATCAGGCGGCTTCCAGCGCCAGCAGCGCGAACGTCGCCAGCCAATGCTCGCCCATGTAATCGTCCGCGAGGTGCGGCAGCGCTTCGGCAAGGTGCGCGTCGGCAATCGCATGTGCCGCCGCCGGCACCGGCAAGGCCTCCGCGATCGTCCGCCAGCACCACGCCCGCGACAGGTTCAGCCCGTCGAGATGCGCGAGCCGCCCGTCGGAACGATCGCTCACCACCGCAGGCGCGCGCAGCCACGCCGTCGCCGCACCGAACGGATCGGGCAGGAACGCCGCCAGCCAGGCAGGGAAGCCGGTGCCGAGAACGTCCTTCATCAACGCCGCCTCGCACAACGTCGCCGACAGGAAATCCTCGCCACTCGGCTCGAACGGACGGCAGTCGCGATCGTCGCCATACCAGACCCGCGCCCGTGCCTCGATCAGCGTGGCCAGCGACGCGTCATGCGCCCTCGCCCACCGCAGCGCGTGGACCAGCGCAAACGCGGTGCAGTCATGCTTGCCGCTACGCACCGGGTAGATGAGCTTCGGCAGATACGCCGCGAACCGGGCTGCGAACGCGCGCGCCAACGGCTCGACCGCCGCCGTCCAGGGTCGATCGGGCCGCAATGCCAGTTCGTCATGCAGCGCGAGCAGCCAGCCCCAGCCATAAGGCCGCTCGAATCCGCCTGTGCCCGGTCGATCGAGATAGGCCACCTCACCTGCGATGAGCCCGGGTACGAGCATCCGGTCCGCCAATGCCTCGACCGCGGCGGCTTCAGCCATATCGGGGAACAGTCGCGCGAGCCGCATGACCTGCCACCAGCCATGCACGCAACTGTGCCAGTCGAAGCTGCCGTGGAACACCGGATGCAGCGTCTTTGGCAGCGCCAGGTCGCCGGGCCCGTCGAGCACCTGATCGAGCTTGTACGGCCATTCGCGGGTCAGATGCCCCAGCGTCAGCGCGGCGAAGCGGGCCGCGGTTGTGCGGTCGAGCGTATTGATCATTCCGTCATCCTGTAGCTTTGCAATCGGCGTTCAGCTGCTGTGATCGGCGATGATCTGCCATGCCGCCCCGCGCCGTTCGAAGACCAGCGTCGTCATCCCGCTTTCCACGGTCGACGGCCCGGTCAGCGTCCAGCGTGCGAACAGCATCGCGTGACGCGGATCGATCCCGCGCATCTCGAGGAATGCGAACGTCAGCGCGCCACGGGCATTGCCGACACCGCGAAAGCTCGGCCGGTATTTGGCGGCGATCGCCTCCTTGCCGCGCAACAGCCCCTTCGGCGTCACGAACACCGCATCGTCGGCATAGACCGCCATGAACCGTGCGAGATCGCCCGCATTCCAGGCGGTCGCGCTCGCCTCCATCGCCTGACGGATCGCGGTTTCGGCCGGAACCTGCGCGGGTGCGGGGGCGGCTGAAGCGGCGGCAGGAACAGCGACCGCCATCATCGCGATCGGCACCAACAGAGCCCGCATCATTCTTTCCCCACCAGATCGAGCAGCGCCGTCTCATTGACCGGCTCCGAAAACAGGAAGCCCTGGTACAGGCCACAGCCGCCCGCCGCGAGCAGTTCCAACTGCGACGGCGTTTCCACGCCCTCGGCGATGACCGCGAGGCCTAGCGATCGCGCCATCGTGATCGCACCGGCCACGACCACCCGGTCGCGCGCCGACCCGTCGATGTCGCGCACCAGCGACTTGTCGATCTTGACGTAATCGAGCGGCAGCGACTTGAGATAGGCGAGGCTCGAATAGCCCGTCCCGAAATCGTCGATCGCTACCCGGCACCCTGCCCCACGCAACTCTGCCAGCAAGGCCGACGCCGCCGCCAGATCCTCGATCAGGCCGGTTTCCGTGATCTCGACGGTCAGGCGCCCGCGCGGAAACCCGCTCTCGTCGACCCGCGCCAGGAACAGTGCCGCGAACCCGGGCCGGGTGATATCCGCCGCGGTCAGGTTGAGCGACACGCGCAGCGCCCCCAGCGCCTCCGGCCATGCCACTGCGCGCGCCAGGACGAGCCGCTGGATATGGTCCGACAGTGCGATGCCCAAATCCGCGCGGTCGGCAGCGTCGAACAACGTATCGGCCCCCAGCGGCCCCAACGTCCGGTGGTTCCAGCGTGCCAGCGCCTCGACCCCCGCGATCCGGCCGCCCGCAATCTCGACCTGGGGCTGCCAGCGAAGGTCGATCTCGTCGCGCTCGATCGCGTGATGCAGGTCGATCGCCAGCGCATCGATCGGCGCAACTCCGTCGGGCAAAGCGACGTGCAGGACCGAACCGTCGCTCGCTTTCGCCTCCGCCAGCGCCTCGCTCGCCCTGCGCAGCAAGGCGGCCGCATCGTCGCCCGGCTGGCGCTGCGCCACTCCGAACCGGCAGCCGAGCACCGCGCGCGTATCGGCCACGCGGAACGGTCGCGCCAAGGCGGCATCCAGCGCTGTGATCGCCGCCGTCACGGCCGCGCCGGAGGCCTCCAATACGAGCGCGAATTCCGAACCGCCGAGCCGGGCCACCATCGAATCGACGCCGATCGCCGCGTGCGCGATCGTCTCGGTCCGCCGCACCGCCGTCTCGATCAGCGCGTCGACCGCGGGCCGTCCGTGCGCCGCGTTGACGATGTCGAGCCGCGACAACGATACGAGCACCACCGCGACCGGGCAATCGCCGGCGATCCGCCCGATGATCCAGCGGCGGACGTCACCTGTTTCCCGGTCGTAAAGCGACGCACCGGGTATCCGGCGCCGGTCGATCGCGTTGCCAGCGGTGCGGACCGCATGACGCCCGGCGAAGCGCAGTGCCTGGACCAGTTCGCCGCCGCTTGCCGGGCTGACGAGGAACTGCGTCGCGCCCGCATCGAAGAACTCGCCGATCGCCTCGACGTCGCTGCGCGACACCAGCACGAGCAGCGCAGCGCCGTTGGTCGCGCACAGTCCACCCAGCGCCAGCGTCGCCGCGAGCCCTTCGTCGAGCGCACCACGCGCGTCGATCAGCGCCACCGCCGCCCCGCTGGCGAGGAAGCGACTTTCGATCGCAACGGCATCGCTCGACACCGCCGCATGCCAGTCCGCACCAGCGCCCGCCCCGGCCAAAATCTCCGCGATTTCACCGCGTTGACGGAACGATACCGCAAACAGTGTCGTTGCTGTCTGCATGTCTTCCATATCCGTCGCACCCACTCCCATCGGTGCGAGCTTAGCTGGCGCATCGCCCCCCGCCAATCCATTTGCCCGTCCGTTACCGGCCGATCCGGCATTGTTATCGGGACTGCCACGTCTTAGCTCTGATGCGATGACGTCAGCGCCAGCCCTAATGCAGAAGCCATTGCAGGACACGCACGGCCGCACGATCAAGTATCTGCGGATTTCGGTGACGGATCGCTGCGACCTGCGCTGCCGCTATTGCATGGCCGAGCAGATGACGTTCCTGCCGCGCGCCAAGCTGTTGAGCCTCGAAGAGATCGCGATCATCGCCGAGCGCTTCATCGCGCGCGGCGTCACCAAGATCCGTTTGTCGGGTGGCGAACCTCTCGTGCGTCGCGACGTTGCGGAACTCGTCCAGCGCCTCGGTCACAACATCGGATCGGGGCTCGAAGAGCTGACGATGACCACCAACGGCACGCGCCTCGCGCAGCATGCCGAAGCGATGGTCGATGCGGGCATCCGTCGCGTCAACGTCAGCATGGACAGCCGCGACCCGGAGCGCTTCCGCTACATCACCCGCCACGGCGATGTCGCGCAGGTCATCGGCGGCATCTACGCCGCACGCGATGCCGGTCTCGCGATCAAGATCAACATGGTCGCGCTGAAGGGCTTCAACGAGGACGAGATCGCGCCGATGCTCGCCTGGTGTCGCGACGAAGGCTTCGACCTGTCGCTGATCGAGACGATGCCGCTCGGCGCGATCGACGAGGATCGTACCGATCGCTTCCTGCCGCTGACCAAGGTGTTCGACGAACTCGGCCGGCAGTTCACGCTCGCACGTGATGCGCACAAGACCGGCGGCCCGGCGCGCTACTGGAACGTCGACGGCACGCGCACCCGGCTCGGGCTGATCTCGCCGCTGACCGCGAACTTCTGCGACGGCTGCAACCGCGTCCGCCTGACCACCGAAGGCAAGCTCTACATGTGCCTCGGCCATGACGATCAGGTTGATCTGAAGGCGGCATTGCGCGAAGGCGGTACCGCCGGGCTCGACGCAGCGATCGACGCCGGCCTGTTCGCCAAGCCGAAGGCGCACGACTTCCGCATCGGCCAGGGCGAAGGTCCTGCGGTCGCGCGCCACATGAGCGTCACGGGCGGATGAGCCGGTACGAGCGGCGGGCGCTGGTTGCGTCCAACACCCCGCCCGCTCGTGCGGCAGAGGCCCAGCTCGCCGACATGGGCGAGTGGGTGTCGGTCGAGGAGGCCGACGTCATCATCGCGCTCGGGGGCGACGGGTTCATGCTCCAGACGCTCCACGCCATGCTGGAACGCCGCAAGCCGCCCGTTCCGGTGTTCGGGATGAACCTCGGCACGGTTGGCTTCCTGATGAACGAATGGCGCCATCACGGCCTGGGCGACCGCCTGGAGCGCGCGAAACCGTTCAAGGTCGTCCCGCTCAGCATGACCGCGCTCGGCGTCGATGGGCGCACCCACACGCTGCCCGCGATCAACGAGGTGTCGTTCCTGCGCGAGACCCGCCAGACCGCCAACCTCGAAGTAACGGTGAACGACCGCATCGTCCTGCCCGAGCTCGCCTGCGACGGTATCCTCGTGGCGACGCCGGCCGGCTCGACCGCTTACAATTTGTCGGCACAGGGCCCGATCCTCCCGCTCGGCTCCGGCATGATCGCGCTGACCCCGATCAGCCCGTTCCGCCCGCGGCGCTGGCGCGGCGCGATCCTGCCGGACAAGGCGCGCATCGGTATACGCGTGCTCGATCCCGGCAAGCGACCCGTCTCCGCCGTCGCAGACCAGCGCGAGATCCGCGATGTGGCCCAGGTCGACATCTGCATGGACCGCGCACGCGAACTGACGCTGCTGTTCGATCCCGAGCACGCGCTGGACGACCGCATCACCATGGAGCAGTTCGTCTCCTGACCCCGGTTTATCGCGGACTTTGCATTTTTGCGGCGAAACCTGCTTGCATCGTCCGACTGGCCGTTTATAGAGCCGCCTCCGGCAACGTTCCCTGATAGCTCAGCGGTAGAGCTCTCGACTGTTAATCGAGTGGCCGTAGGTTCGAATCCTACTCAGGGAGCCATTTTTGATCCGCGCATGTCGCGATCGATCGGCGTGAATTTCACCGCCGCCCCTTCGGAAATACAATCCTCCCGAGCAAGACAACCGCCGATCGCGGGCGCGAATTCTGGCGCCTTGGTGAGGCGATCGCCCCGGTCGGGCGTTGGGTAGCCATGATAGTCAAGATATTGCGCGCGCGGCTCATTCTGGCCGCGATGCCGTTCGTTACCCTGGCCCCTGCAGGGTTCGCCTTCGCTCAGGACGCTGTCAGCCGACCCGCGGATACCCCTGCGGAACGATCGACCGCCATTACCAAGCAGGCGGTTACCGATCCTGCCAGTCGTGCCCTCTATGCGAAGGCCGGATGGCGCGCGGTCTGGTCGGCGGGCAATATCGAAGCATTCGACCGCGTGCTCGCCGATCGCGCGCGCCACGGCCTGGACCGGATCGCGTTCCTCGCCGATCCAGCGGAAAGCGACGACGTCACTCGCACGAAAGCCGCGCTCGATTATGCTGGAGCGCTCGCGCAGGGTCGGGTGGATCCGGCATCGCTGCATGAGGTCTACACGCTGCCCCGGCCCAAGGTGGACCTCGCCGCGGGTCTGGCGCGTGCGCTGGCCAAGGGCGATCTCGTCGCGTGGTTCGACGGACTGGCCCCGCAGGACGCCGAGTATAAGGCGCTGTCCGACGCGTATCTCGCGTTCAGCGCCAAGGCGACCGTCGCAGCGCCGGTGCAGGCAATCCCGTCAGGTGTGATCCGCGTCGGCAATCGCGATGCGCGTGTGCCGACGATCGTCGAGCAACTGATGGAGAGCGGGTATCTGCCCGCCGTAACGGACCCATTAGCGGTCGCCGCAGATCCGCTGGCCGCCGATCCGCTGGCCCCTGCCCCGCCCGCTCTAGTGCCGCTCGCCGCGACGCAGCCGCCGATGCTCTACACGCAGGCGATGGCCGACGCGTTGAAAGGGCTCCAGACCGATTACGGCATCGCCGCGGACGGGGTGGTCGGACCCGAGACGTTGAAGGTGCTCAACCTCGGCGCCGGCGACCGGGCACGCGCGCTGGCAGTAGGACTCGAGCGGCGGCGCTGGCTGACGCGGACGCCACCGGCGACGCGGATCGACGTCAACACCGCCGCCGCGCAACTGCGCTATTACCGCGACGGCGCGGTGGTCGACCAGCGCAAGGTGATCGTCGGCGAGCCCGGCCGCGAGACGCCGGCGCTGTCGTCGCCGATCTATCGCCTCGTCGCCAACCCCACATGGACGGTGCCGAAGTCGATTCAGAACGGCGAGATGGCCAATGTCGGCGAAGACTATCTCGCCGAGCACAACATGGTGATGCGCGATGGCTGGATCGTCCAGCAGCCGGGGCCGAGCAACGCGCTGGGGCTGGTCAAGTTCGACATGGCGAACGACCAGGCGATCTATCTCCACGACACCTCCGCGCCGGGGCTGTTCGATCGCAGCCAGCGTCATCTGAGCCATGGCTGCGTGCGCGTCGAGGATGCGCTGGGGTTCGCGCAGATGCTCGCCGAGGACGAGGGCGTCACCGAGGCGTGGCAGACCGCGCAGGCCTCGGGCGAGATGACCTTCGTGCCGTTGCCGCGCCGTATCCCGGTCCGGTTGCTGTATCACAACGTCTATGTCGACGATGGCGGGCGGGTCGCGTTCCGCACCGATCCGTATGGCTGGAACGACCCGATCGCGGAACAGCTCGGGTTCGCCAAGGCGGCGGCGAAGCGGGCCGAGGCGCAGGCGATCGATATCGGGCCCTGAAACGGACGTTTCTCGGCGAAGGGTATAGCGAGAAACGGCTGCTAAGCTTCTCGGGTGTCCGCTGCTCAGCCCGTCACTTCCTCGCGGCGGGCGAGGACGGGGCGGGCATGGCGAAGGTCTTGGAGAGTCCGTGATAGAGCTTTTCGCGGCAGACCCATTGGCTGGCGGCGTCGGCGATGAAGGCGGTTGCGAACATCGGCAGCATGAGGCCGCGACTGGCGGTGGTTTCGGACAGGATGATCACCGCGGTCAACGGCGCGCGGACGACGCCGGCGAAATAGGCGACCATGCCGAGAATGACGATCGCGCTTGCGGGTTCGCCGGGGAAGACCTCGCGCAGCAGGTTGCCGACGCCGGCGCCGACCGCGAGCGAGGGCGCGAAGATGCCGCCGGGCAGCCCCGCGATCGCCGTCGCCGCGGTCGCGACGAACTTGGCGGGCCCGAACCAGAGCGGTGCATCCACCCCGACGATCATCGCGCGCGCGGCGGAATAGCCGGTGCCCCAGGTGAGCCCGGTGAACACGCCGAGCAGCGCGACGACAGCGCCGCATGCCCCGGCGAACTTCACCGGGTTCGCACGCGTCCAGCCCGTCACGCGGTTGCGTCCGAGCGCCATCGCCAGCAGCGTACGCGAGAACAGGCCGCCCGCCATGCCCCCGACGATCCCGGCGACCGGCGCGACCAATAAGGCGGACAGCAGCGGCATGTGCGCGCCGATCGCGCCGAAATAGATGTAATCGCCCTGCACCGACTGTGCGACCATCCCGGCAATGACGATCGCCGCGAGCACCAGCAACGTCACGCGCTGTTCATAGGCCGACGCCAGTTCCTCGATCGCGAACAGCAAGCCGGCGAGCGGCGTGTTGAACGCGGCGGCAACGCCCGCCGCGCCACCTGCGATCAGTACGCCGCCCCGCAACGGCACGCGGACGAGGCGGTGCGTGGCGCCCATCACCGCCGCAGCGAGCTGGACGGTCGGCCCTTCGCGGCCGACGGATGCGCCGCCCAGCACCGCGCCGATCGTGAGCACCGCCTTTGCGACGACGGTCCGCGGCGAGATCAGCGTGCGGGTCGCCTCGTTGGGGTCGGCCTGCGCGGCGATCACCTGGGGGATGCCCGACCCGCGCGAGAACGGCGCATAGCGGCGGGTCAGCCAGACCAGTCCCATGAAGGTCAGCGGCGTCGTCAACAGCGGCAACCAGTGCCAGCGCGTCGCATAGCCGGCGAAAACCGACGCCGCCCAATCCGCCGCCTCGGCAAAGACGGTCGCGACCACGCCGATGAGGATCGCCCCTACCAGGATCGCCGCGCGCGTCCTGAACTGGACCGAGCGAGGGCCACGCGCCCGCAGCAGCGCGCGATACCGCGACGGGGTCCAGCGTCGCGCCGGCATCAATCGATCGAAAAGCCCAGACATGCGACGTTGACCTAGATTATGCGCCCTCGTCCGTCACCCCGGCATGGCGAGCCGCAACGTATCCTGGAGCGTTTCATGCGCGCGACCGTTCCGTTTGCGGCGCACAGGCTTCGACCGGGGAAAAGGCATGAAGAAATGGTCGTGGATCCTGCGCCGGATCGTCCGGAAGATCTGGTTTCGTGCCGCGGTCATCAGCCTGTTGAGCGTCGTGCTGGCGATCCTGTCGGGCGCGATCGTGCCCTATCTCCCTTATTCGTTCGGCGCCGATCTAGGCCAGGACGCGGTCGGCACGATCCTGCAGATCATGGCGTCGAGCATGCTGGCGGTGACGACCTTTTCACTGACGGCGATGGTCAGCGCCTATTCGTCGGCGACGCAGTTGGCGACGCCGCGCGCGACGCAGTTGCTGATCAACGACCCGACCTCGCAGAGCGCGTTGTCGACCTTCCTCGGCGCGTTCGTATTCTCGATCGTCGGGATCATCGGCCTCCAGACTCACGCCTATGGCAGCGAAGGCCGGATCATCCTGTTCGGCGCGACCGTCCTGATCGTCGTCTGGGTGGTCGTCACGCTGTTGCGCTGGATCGCGCACATTACCGCGTTCGGCCGGATGTCCGACGTCATCGACCGGGTCGAGAATGCCGCCGCCGACGCGATGACGGACTTTGCCGCGACCCCGTATCTCGGCGGACGTCCCGCGATCGCGGTGCCGGCCGGGGCACAGTCGATCCGCGGCGAGACGACCGGCTATGTCACGCATGTCGACGTCGCCGCGCTGGGGGCGATCGCGACGCAGCGGGGGATCGTCATCCACGTCGTCGTACTGCCGGGCGCAATGGTCCACCCGCACCGCGACCTGATGCGGATCGAAGGCACGGTGGACGACGCGCTGCGGACGCTCATGCTGCGCGCCTTCACGATCGAACGGCATCGCTCGTTCGACCAGGACCCGCGGCTCGGGTTGATCGCGCTGTCGGAGATTGCGAGCCGGGCCTTGTCGCCCGCGACCAACGATCCCGGTACCGCGATCGAGGTACTCAACGCGTTGCTGCGGGTGTTGCTCAACCTGCCGGTCGACCAGCCCGACGCGGTGCAGATCGACGACCTGCCGCCGGTCTATCTGACGCGCCCGACCGTCGAGGAGATGCTGACCGATGCCTTCCGCCCGATCCTGCGCGAGGGGAGTCAGGAGGCCGAAGTCACGATCCGGCTGACCATCACGCTCGCAGCGCTTCACGCGGCGCTGCCCGCGGCCCGGCGCGACATCCGCGCGCTGGCCGATCACTGCCTGGAGCGCGCGCGTCGCATGATGGACGACGCGGACGATCTCGCCGCGTTCGAGGCTGCGCATCGCGGGCATTGGGGCGATCGCGCAGACTGACCCGTAGTCCTGGCCCGTAGATCCTGCCCCGTAGATCCTGACCGATAGTTCGGCGATCAGAATCCGGCGGCAGCCAGCTGTGATCTGAGGCTCAGCCGATCATGCTCGGAGATCGGCGGCAGCTCTCGCGCGCGCTTGCCCTTGCGGAGTCGGGCACGGTCGTCGGCGGTCGGCTCGACGCGGCGAACCCTGACTGCGGCCTGACCCCCTGCGCGAACCCCCAGTTGCTCGGCCGCGCCGCGCGACAGGTCGATGATCCGCGCGCCGCCGGCGAACGGGCCCCGATCGTTGATCCGCACGATGATCCGCCGGCCGGTATCGAGCGCGGTGACCTCGACATAGGTCGGCAGCGGCAGCGTGGTATGCGCCGCGGTCGTCCAGTCGGGGCGGAACCGCTCGCCGCTCGCGGTACGGTTACCCGATTCCGATCCGTACCAGCTGGCATATCCGAGCACGTCGTAGGTGGGATCGACGGCGGGCACATAGGTGGCGCCCCTGACCCGGTAGGGACCGCCGAGCTTGACCGGGGCATCGCTGACCGGGCGATAGGATCCGCCTGCACAACCGGTCAAAGCGAGCAGGCCGAGGCACGCGGTGCCGGTCGCGGTTCGTAGAAGGTTCGACATGGATATCCTTGTCCGTCGGGCCGATGCAGGAATGGGCTCCGGCAAAAGCGTCATCGCCGCTGATAGAAGATGTGCGAACGCACGGTCGCCACCTTGACCAGCGACGACCGCCAATAGGGGACCAGCCAGTCGGTGTGATAGTGCGTCGCCCGGCCGACCGGCGCATAGACATAACCGCCGAGCGCGCGGCGTGCGGCACGGCGAGCCTGCTCCCACCCATTGCGTTCAGGCCGGCGCGTCTGCGATCCGTCGCAGGTGAACGAGAATTGGCACCCGGTGGTCCGGTTCGATCCCTGATAGACCACCCCGCAGACCGTCTTGGGAAACCCCGGCGCGCGGACCCGGTTGAGCACGACCTGGATCACGGCGCGCTGTCCGTCGCGGTCGCTGCCGGCCTCGTACAGCGCGACCGTCGCGAGGCATTCGGTCGCCTGTTCGCGCGCCGCCGGGCCGCCGCGGAAGCGGAAGCGCTTGGCGGGCGAGCGCTCTTTCACCACGATCGGGACCAGCGCATTGGAGGCGCGAGCCTGCGCCATGGTGAGCCGGCGCGGACGCCGCAAATCGGTGCTTGCGGTCGGCCAGGGCAGGTCGGTGAGCGAACCGCAGATCACCGCGAACACGACCGCGGCGCCGAGCAGCAGCAGCCAGTGTTCGGAGGACGGCCGGCGCGGTGATGACCGCGAGCGAGAGCCCTGGGAGCGAGCGCCGTGGGAGCGAGAGCGCACGGCAGGAGATCGAGCGCGTCGCTGGGGCATCGCCGCATCCATAACCGCGATCCCCCGTCAGGGAAATGGTGTGGGGTGCAGGGTGCGGGGTGAGTAGCGCGGGGCGCGACGCTCCGACCGAGCGCCGCGCCCGCTACAGACCGTAGGCGATCGCCGCGGTGCCGCCGAAGATGCGGTCGCGCGCTTCGGGACAGGCGCGCGTGACGAAGTCGTCGATCAGGTCGTGGACCGCCTGATACTCGGCCGCAAGGCGACAGACCGGCCAGTCGGAGCCGAAGATCAGCCGATCGGGTCCGAAACAGGCGAGCAGATGATCCAGATAGGGCGCAATCCGATCCGCGGTCCAGGTCGCGTGGTCAGCCTCGGTCACCAGCCCCGACAGCTTACACAGCAGCGCCGGCGCACGGGCCATGTCGGCGATCGCATCGGCCCAGGGTTGCCAGTCGCCGGTCGCGATAGCGGGCTTGGCGCCGTGATCGAGGATCAGCTGCCCGTCGCGGATCTGGTCGACGCCGACCAGATCGACGAACCGGCGGACAAGTCCGGCCTCCCGCGGCTTGACGAGGATGTCGTAGCTGAACCCGCGCGCCAGCGCCGCGCGGACGCCGCGCACGAATGCCGGCGTCAGCAGGAAATCGTCCGCCGGTTCGTCCTGCACCATGTGCCGGAACCCGACCAGCGCAGGACGCAGCCGCACTGCATCGAGCCGGTCCGCGACATCGTCCGCGGAGAGATCGGTCCAGCCGACCACGCCCAGGATACGCGGCGTATCCGCGGCGAGCTGGAGCAACGCGTCGGTCTCCGCCTCGGTCTGCTCGGCCTGCACCGCGATGCAGCCGTCGAAGCCAGTCCTATCGAGCAACGGCATCAGATCGGCCGGCGCATGATCGCGCGCCAGCACGCTGCCGGGCTCGATCCACGGATGCGCTGCCGGCGAATAGCGCCAGAAATGCTGGTGCGCGTCGATCCGCATCACCGGCGGCCGATCGGGAGGAAAGATTGCGTCATACCCGCGTCGTGTATTGCGACCGTGCGCCCGCCGCAATCGGGGGTCGCAATCGCGCGACGTCTCAGGCCGCGGTCACCGCCGGCATGAAGATATAACCGTTGCCGCGCACCGTCCGGATGATCTCGACGGTGTCATAGGCATGCAGCTTGCGACGCAGGCGGCTGATGTTGACGTCGATCGTCCGCCCGCGCGCCATGCTGTCGGTACGGCCCGACTGCGCGATCATGTCGTCGCGCGAATGCACGGTCTGCGGCTGCGACACGAACACGTTGAGCAACTGGAACTCGCCATCGGTCAGGCGGACCATCGTGCCGTCGGGCGCGTAGAGCGTGCGCATCCGGCAATCGAGCGTCCAGCCGGCGAACGCGAAGGTCATCGCGCGCGCCGGCGACACCGCGCCGTCGCCCTGTTGCTCCGCATTCGATGCGCCATCCCTGTGCGCGAGCCCGGCACCGCGTCGCCGCAGGACCGAGCGGATTCGAGCGAGGATCTCGCGTGGGCTGGCGGGCTTGGTGACATAATCGTCCGCGCCCAGTTCGAGCGCGACGACCCGGTCGACTTCGCTCACCAGTGCCGAGAACATGATGACCGCCGGTGCCTGACCGTTACGGGTCAGCGTCCGCAGCACCGACAGGCCATCCTCGCCAGGCATCATCATGTCGAGCACGATCAGGTCGCAGGGCGATCGGCCGAGCCGGGTGCGCAATGCCGCACCGCTATCGACTGCTTCGGCGCGCAGGCCGTGATCGACGAGGAATTCGGTCAGCAACTCGCGCAGGCCGGGATCGTCGTCGACGATGACGATCCGCGCGCTGCCGGCATCGGTGCCGTCGACGGCTGCGTGGTCGTCGAGTTGTGAAGCTGGCGAGACGGAAACGGGGAGCCCGTAATGGTTTGCGATCATGTACGCGGTCATGGATCGCGCGTTTGTCCGCGATATGTCCGTTTGTTTCACAGCGCGCATCAACGAGGCCCGCACGCAATATTGCGAAGTCGCAAAAACCCTGCCCTGCCCCTGCCGTCACGGTGACGTGAAGGCGGAGGCAGCGCAGGGTAAGGAAGCCCACGTCCCGTTGGGCGGTGCCTGCAATCCCCTGTCTGGCGGAGAGGATTGCAGGCTGTTCGATCCTAGAACTTGACGTTCGTGCTGACGAAGAATGCACGGCCGTACGGGTCGTAGGTCGAAGGATAGGTGTTCGCCTGTTCCTGGTTGTCGCCCATGATCGGGGGCTTCTTGTTGAACAGGTTGTTCACGCCGACCGACCAGGTGAAGCCCGGCTTCACCTCGAACGCCGTGGTCAGGTCGAAATAGTTGTACGCCTTAATCTTCTCGACGGCATATACCGTACCATTGTCATCGTCCTTCACCGGCGACAGGTAGCGATAGAGCAGCGAAACCGTCACCGGACCGGTCGAATAGGTCGTGCGGGCCGACAGGCGCCACTTGGCGTACGGATTGCCGCACGTCGTGCCGAACTTGCCCGCACAGTTGATCGTCAGGTCGGGGATCGATGCGAGCGGGTTGTAGTTGAACGCGATCAGCCGCGTCCCGCTGACCCGGAAGTCGAGCTTGCTGGTTTCGCTGCCGAATGCACCGAAGTTCAGCGGCAGGCCGTACCGCGCCTCGAAATCGACGCCACGTGTGGTCACACCCCCGGTGTTCGCCAGCGTGTTGACGGCATCGGTGATCGCATAGCTGTTGCCGTCGCGCGGCAGCGACGAGCAATAGCTGGCATTGTACGGCGTGTAGTTGTTGTCCGCGTCGCCATAGCAGGCGCGGATCAGGTTGGTGGTGCCGACCGTCGAGATGTAGTTCGCGATCTTGATCTTGTAATAGTCGGCCGTGAACGAGAAGCCGGGCAGAAAGCGGGGCTGGAGGACGATGCCGGCGGTGTACGTATCCGACGTTTCCTCGCGCAGCGCCGGGTTGCCGCCGTTGATCGTCTGGATCTGCGTGCTGCCGCCGTCATAGGCGGTGCCGATCAGCGAGGCGGGAACGCCCGTCGAAAGGCAGCTTGCGTTGAGGTTGGTGTTGGTCACGGCAACCGCGGTGGTGCAGGGATCCGTCGCCGCCGGGAAATCCTGCGACGAACCGCTGTAAAGATCGTTCACGGTCGGTGCGCGGACGGCCCGCGAATATTGGCCACGCAGCGAGATGTCGTCGATCAGCGACCAGACGACGCCACCCGAATAGGTGTTCACCGATTTCGCCGCGGTCGAATAATAGGAATAGCGATACGCGCCATTCACTTCGAGCTTCTTTATCAGCGGGATATCGGCGAGCAACGGGACGGCGACTTCGGTATAGGCTTCCTTCACGTCGTAACCGCCGCTGAGCCCTTCGCCCGCGTTGAAGCCGACCACGTCGCCCGACGACAGCGCGAAATCGGGGCTATAGGCGCCATGTTCGCGGCGATACTCGGTACCGAAGACGATGCCGACCGGCCCCGCGCCCAGATCGAACAGGTTGCGGTTCGAGATCGACGCACTGGCGACCTGCTCGCTGATCGTGCTGGAATTCTGCGTCGGGATCGTGATGAAGTCCGCTGCAGCCGAGCTGATGTTGCCCGCACCGAAGATGTTCAGCGGAACGCAGCCGTTGCTGGTATCCGAACACACCAGGTTACCGCTGGCATCGGTGGTGGTGCGAAGCGCCTGCAACACGCGGCTACGCGACACGTTGCCGTTCTGCGTCTCGGTCGAGCGGGTGCGCGAATAGCTGTAATACGCGTCGTAGTTCCAGCCGCCGCCGATATCGCCATTGGCACCGAGCACCGCGCGGTATGCCGTGTTGTCGTTGTTCGAAACACGCGCACCGACCTCGGTCAGGCGGCGATAGATCGTCGAGGTGACATAGCCGTCGCCATCGGTGTCACGACCGCGCAGCAACGCCTGCGAACTGGGCGACAGGAACGACGAATTGACGTCGAGTTCGACCGAGCCGGTGAACGGCGTCGGCGCGAGCTGGTTCTTGACGCGGTTGTTGATCAGCTGACCTTCGGCGTAGACGTTGAACGCCTTGCTGACCTCGTAATGCGTCTGCGCGCTCATCAGGAACCGCTCCTGCGGGACCTGCAGATAGTTCGAGGGCGCATAATTATACGCGTCGGTTGCCGAGTTGTACGCCGAGTAGCTGCCGTCGGTCTCGAACTTGCGATTGACGCCTCCGAGCGCGAAACGGGTGCCCTCGATCGAGCCCGAGCCGCCTGAGATCAGGCCGCCCGCGCCGTCGTCGACCAGAGCCTGGCGCGAATAATCGCGCGCCGACTGGAGGATGCCGTTGCGCTTGGTGTAATCGAAATAGATCGTCGCGTTGCCGCGGCCGTCTTCGAAATTGCCACCGAGCAACAGGTTGCCGTTGAAGTTGCCGCCGTCGCCAGCCTCGTTGATGCGGTAGTTCGCGTTCGCCTGAACGCCGCTGAAGTCCTTCTTCATCACGAAGTTGACGACGCCCGCGATCGCATCCGAGCCATACACCGCCGAACGGCCGCCGGTGACGATGTCGACGCGCTCGATCAGCGCCGAGGGTATGGTATTGAGATCGACGACCTGGTTCGAGTCATAGGCGACGTAGCGACGGTTGTTGACGAGGACGAGCGTGCGCGTCGAGCCGAGACCGCGAAGGTCCGCCGTCGCGACGCCGCCGCCCGGGTTGTTCGAGGCGCCGGTCGTGCTGGGGATCAACTGCGGAAGGTCCTTCAGGACGCTCTCGACGTTGATCTGACCCGACAGCGCGATTTCCTTGGCGCTGACTACCGAGATCGGCGACGCCTGACGCAGGCTTTCACCGCCAAGGCGCGAGCCGGTCACGACGATCGTGTCGCCATCCTCGGGCGTCGCCTGATCGGTTGCCGCATCAAGCGATGCGGCCGGCGATGTCTGCTCCGTGGCCTGCGCCCAGACCGGGGTAGCGATCCCAAGCAGTAGCGTAGACGCCAGAAGGCGCTTGCGAAAATCCAGACGCATGTCGATACTCCCTGAACCGCAATCCCATGTATTGCGGCATTTTTGTGCGATTACGGATTGGTTCCGTTGCCGACATCTGAAGCGCGTCTGAATGTTCGACAATCGCTAAAGTGTCTCCGAACCGTCATCGTCGTGATGTGTTGTACGGTCGGCACGGTTTGTGACCGCCCGTTGCCAATCTATACATTTGGTGACTGGTTCATGTCATGGGATTCACATTGCGAACACGCACGAAACATATACCGGGGGTGCACGTCGGCTGTCGGCTATCGCGATCGGCGGTATTGAACGAACCGCGCGTCGGGGCTAGCGGCACGGCATCATGTCGATCGCCACCAACGCCCCCAAGTCCTTGAACTGGCAACAGCCTTTGCCCGGGCTGCGGGTCGTCAAACGTGGCGACGTGCCGATCACGCGCGTCCAAATCTATGGTCAGCGGTGCAGCGGGACCAACCTCGTGACGCGCGCGATCGAGGCGAACATGCCCGGCGTCGCGATCACCGAGGCGTTCGGGTTCAAGCATTGGTTCGTACCGCCGCAGACGCTGTTCGTGAAGGATACGCTGGTGCTGGTGGTGGCGCGCGATGCATATGACTGGGCGCGCAGCCTGCACCGCCAGCCGTGGCACGCGCATCCGGAACTGAAGGCCAAGCCGTTCGACGCGTTCATCCGCAGCGACTGGCACAGCTATTGGGACGATCATTTCGGGCATATCGAGCCCGGCCACCCGATGCACGGCGACGAGATGCTGCACGAGCGCAATCCAGAGACCGGCGAACGTTTCGCCAATTGCATCGCCAAGCGGACCGCCAAGCTGCGCCACTGGTCGTCGCTGACGAACCGTACGCACAACGTCGCATTGCTGGGCTATGACGCGTTCGCGCGCGATCCGGCCGCGTTCGTGACGGCGCTGGCGGCGGTGGCGGAAATCGAGCGGCGCGAGCCGTTCGTGCCGATCACCAGCTACAAGGGGCAAGGCCATGCGCCCTACGTGCCGACCGCGTATCCCGATCTGGCGGCGGAGGATGCGGCGCATATCGCCGCTTGGCTCGATCCCGAGGTCGAGGCGGCATTCGGGTTGAGCGCCGACTATGCTGATCGACATCAATCGCCTTCGCGCGCGGCTCCGGTACAGCAATCGGCATGAGCCAACCGATCACGTTCTTCATCCATCACCAGGGTCGCGGGCATGCCAACCGCGCGATGGCGATCATCCGCGAACTTCCGCCCGAGCGCGCGGTGACGATCCTGACCGCCAAGCCGTCGCTGTTCGACGGCTTCGAGCGGCCGATCACGATCGCCGCGCTGCCCGACATGATCGGCGCGCCGGTGCCGACCCCGGGGCTGTTCGCACAGGCGACCCCCGAGGTGATGCATTGCGTTCCGCTCGGGGTGTCGAAGACGCGGGCGACGATGCGGACGATCATTGACCATCTCGACGACGTCGATCCGGCGCTGTTCGTGGTCGACGTGTCCGCGGAGATCGCCTTGCTCGCGCGGATCGCCAGCGTCCCCGCGATCAGCATCCGGATGCACGGCGACCGGCTCGATCCGGGGCATCTTGGCGCGTATCAGGCGAGCGTCGGCCTGCTCGCGCCCTTCGGCGAAGCGCTCGAGCAGGGCGACACGCCGGACTGGGTCCGCGCGAAGACGTGTTACGCGGGGGGCCTCTGCACAACCGTCGACCCCGTCCCGACCAAGGCCGAAGCGCGCGCCAAACTCGGCCTTCATCCGGACCAGGAGATCGTCGTCGTACTGACGGGTGGCGGCGGGGCGGGCACCCCGTATGCGCCGCTGACGATGGCCGCGCGGGCAGTGCCGGACGCGCTATGGCTGGTGCTGGGGCCGGTCCACCGCGAGGGACACGAGACCGATTTCGGCAATCTGGTCGAGCTGGGCTGGGTACCGGGGGTGACCGACCACATCGCCGCGGCGGACGTGGTGATCGCCTCGGCCGGCGATAACACGGTGCATGAGATCGCGCGGGTCGGGCGGCCGTATGTCTGCGCGCCCGAGTGGCGGTATTTCGGCGAGCAGACGCGCAAAGCGGAACGGCTGGCCGAGCTTGGGGCGGCGGTTGCGCTGCCGGCGTGGCCCGGGGCGCTGGCGCCGTGGCGGGGGATTTTGGACGCGGCGAAGGCGCTCGATCCCGAGGCGCTGGCCGGGTTGTATGACGACGACGCGGCGAAGGTCGCGGCGGCGTATCTGGAAGAGCTGGCGGTTTCTCTCTGGGCGGCGGGATAAGCGCGCTCCGGGTAGACGATCCTCCACCGGCAGGTGAGGTGCCGCCGAAGGTGACGGAAGGGGAGGACACGGAGCAGAGTTTGTCGCTAACCGCCCCCTTCGTCTGGCAAGCAGCGAAGCAACGCACACCTCGCCTCAGCTGAACAGCGTCTCCGGCGGCATCCTCGAAGCAGCGACCTCCCCCGCGGTAGGCCCTCGCAACACGGTAATCGTATCCGCATCCCAGGCGATCAGCCCACGCTCGGCAAACTGCCCCAGCCAATAGTCCATGCACCACCGCCCCCAGGTCGCACGAAACAGCCGGGCGTTGCGGACGATCGCGTCGAAATGCTGGTATGCGGGGGTGTGGACGACGTGATGCTGGTGATAGGCGCGGGCGCCACCGATCCACCACATCTGTATGCCGGCACGCTCCAGCCGCGCGGCGAAGTCGGTTTCCTCGCCGCCATAGCCGACATAACGCTCGTCCATGCCCCCTGCCCGCGCCCAGTCCGCAGCGGAGAGCGCGAACGACAGGCCCCAGAGTTCGCCGTGGCTTGGCGTCGGCCGGACTTCGTCGATCGCAATCGGCGGCTTGGCGGGGTGGCGCACGCCGATCCGGTCGAGTGCATCGATGTCGATTGCGCCATCGATCGCCCCCGCCGGGAGGTACAGCACCTCGCCGAGCCGAATGCCGCCCGGCCAGCCTGCCGTCTCGGCGTAGCGCGCGACCAAGGTCGGCGACGGCACGCAATCGACGTCGAGGAAGATCAACTGCTCGCCGATCGCCGTCGCCGCGGCACGGTTGCGGGCAGCGGCCAATGGCATCTCGTCGCCCTCGACGAACACCGTACGCACGGGAAAATCGGTCGCCGGCAGATCGGCGTGCGGCGTGTCCTGCATATACGCGATCACCAGTTCGTCGGGCTTGCGCGTCGATGCGTTAAGCCCGGCGATCAGGTTGACGATATGCGCGCGGCGGCCGCGGACCAGCGTCAGGACGCTGACGCTCACGACGCCTGCTTGATCCGTTCGCCGTGTGCGGCCGCGGCGCGGAAATACGCCACGCCTTCGATCACGCCACGGGCATGGTGGCCGACCGCGACATAGCCGTGCGCAAGGTCCGCGCGCGTGCCGAGGCCGTCGGAATAATTCGCGACGATGATCGCGTGACTGGACGAACGCAGCATCTCGATATCGTTGCCGCTATCGCCCGCCACGATCACCTGGCGCGGTTCGAGACCGAGGCGGCGGCGGACATGCTCGACCGCAGTGCCCTTCGACGCGGCGTGCGGCAGGACGTCGAGATAGCGGCCATGACTCTGGATGATCGAGCAGCTATGGCCATGCTCCGCCAGCAGCGCGCGGACGCGCTCGGCCGCCGCCATGTCGCCGTCCGCGAAATAGCTGAGCTTGAACCGACGCTGCTCGAGCGGGCTTTGCGGGGTCAGCCCCGCATATTGCCCGATCAACGCGGCGACTGCCTCGCGGTCCCAGCCCGCGGCGATGATCCCATCCCATTCGGTGTCGCGATCGTACACCGCGCCGCGCACCGTCCGGTAATAGATCTCCGAGCCGACCGACGTGATCAGGATCTCGGGGCGTGGCGCGTCGTGCTGGCCGAGCACCGCCATCGCACTGTGGAAGCTGCGCCCGGTGGCAATCGCGAAGGCGACGTCGGTCTGCGCCTCGTGCCAGGCCGCGAAGTCGCCGACACCCTGCGCGCAGCCGATCAGCGTACCGTCGATGTCGGACACCAACAGCAACGCCGTGTCACGCTCGGCGACCGGTGGTGCGGAGGCACCGATGACCTCTTCGAGCAGCCCGACATAAAGCTGCACGTGACGGTCCCAGTCGTACGCCCGGATCGCGACCGACCCCGCCGCCGAATAGCGCGACCAAAGCGCGGGATCGTCAAGGATCTTCAGGATCGCATCGGTGATCGCGGTCGACGAGCGCGGGTCGACGAGGATGCCGTTGCCGCATGTCTCGACGATGTCGTTCGGACCGCCGCTGTCGGTCGCGACCACCGGCAGGCCGCTCGCCGCGGCTTCGAGTAGGGTGAGCCCGAACGGTTCGTTGAGCGCCGGGTTGACGAAGATACCACGTCGAGTGCGAGCGTAGGCATAAACAGCGGCGATATCGTCGGGGCGATGCTGCTTGGGATAGGCGACCTTGCCGTACAGGTCGTAGCGGTCGATCAATTGCAGCAGTTCGGCGATGTTGTCGCGAATCTCCGGCTCCAGCGTCGCACTATCGTCGCGCGTACCCGCCAGGATCACAAGATTCGCCGCGGCCTGTAACGCGGGCGAGCTGCCATAGGCGTGGACGAGCGCGGCGAGGTTCTTCTTGGTCACAGGCCGCGCGATGGCGAGGATCACCGGCTTGGAAGTATCATCGAGGAACCGGTCGATCAACGCATCGACGCGCGTGTCCGTGTGGCAGTTCGCGAACTGCTTTAGGTCGCTGCCGGGGGAAAACACGCGGATCCTGCCGGGATCGTAGTTCGCATAATCGGCGTACTGGACCTCGGCCTCGTCACGCGAAGACGCGATGATCGCGGCAGCGCCGGCGATCGCCTCTTCCTCGATCGCGATGCGGCGATCGAGCCCGGCGGTCTCCGCACAGTCGCGGTCGAACGCGGCCAGCTTTACGCGGCCCAACGAGTGCGCGGTGAAGACATACGGTATGCCGGTACGTGCCGAGACACGCGCCGCGATCAGCCCGGCATCGGCATAATGTGCGTGCATGACATCGGGCGCCTGGTCGAGCGTGCCGATGTGCGCGACCAACGCCTCGACCAGGCTGTCATGCTCGGTCCACAGGTCTTCCTTGACCAGATACGCATCGGACGCGGTGGGCAGGCGGACAATTCGCGTGGTGCCGTCGATCGTCTCGACGGGCTCGGCATAGCATTCGGCATAGACGGCGTGGCGGAAGGCGCGGGTGACGATTTCCATCCGGTCGATCGCCGGATTGCGACCGCTGGCGGCGACCAGATCGAGCAGATAGCGGATATGGCCACCGGTATCGGCGGTGATTCCGTATTCAACGTCGGTTGCGCGTAAACATCCCTGCAACGCGATATGAAGTACGAACACCCTTCCCCCGTTCATCTGCGATTCACCCAAGGAACCCCCCGCGGGGTTGCCGAGTTCCGGGCAGATGACCCTCGAAACCCTTGTATTGACGCAGATTAGTACGTTCTATTCGGCGCACCGTTCGTTTTGCGACAGTGCATCGTGAGGATCGCTTTACTCACCTGGGCCTATCCCCCTGAAAAAAGCGGACTTACGCGCGCAGCTCGGGAGATTGCGCAATCGCTGGCGGATGCTGGCAACGACGTATGCGTATTCACGATGGATCGACGCGAAGACAGCCGCGACGGCCGGGTTTCGGTGATCGGCTGCGGCCTGCCTGAGGAGTCCTTCGCCGCCGGGCTGCGGAAGGTGGCGGGGATCGGACATCTCGTTGCACCGTTCGCGTTCCGTCAAGCGGTGGCGCGCGAGCATCGCCGCGCACCGTTCGATATTGTCGAGGCGACCAACTGGTACGCACCCGGTCTGGCGATCGCGCTGACCGGCCCAGCGCCGCTGGTGACGCGCAACTCGACCCCGGCGGCTACCTCGGCCGAGACCGTGACGAGCCTGCGCGACCGGTTCGATCGCCGCGCCGCCATGCTGGCGGAACGCATCGCCGCGCGCTTTAGCAAGGCGCTGATCTCGAACACGCAGCTTCACGGCGACAAGATCGCGGATTTGTACGGCGTCGCGGCGCCTAGCGAAGGCCCGCGGCACGCGGTGATTGGCCTGAGCCTGCCGCCCGAGATCGTCGCACGCGGCTCTGCGGCGACCTACCCGCTTGGCGAACCGATAGACCTGCTGTTCGTCGGCCGCGACGAGCATCGCAAGGGCTTCGACGCGTTGATCATGGCGCTGCGCATTCTGTCGCGCCGCGCGGATGCCGGGATGCGCGACTTCCGGCTGACGATCGTCGGCGTACGTGCGGAAGAGGTCGGCGCGATCCCGGCGTCGGCGCGCGCGCGGCTGACCTGCCACCACCGCGTCGACGAAGCGGCGCTGCATGACCTGATGGAGACTGCGCACGTGATCGTCGCGCCGTCGCGGTACGAGAGTTTCGGGCTGGTGTATCAGGAGGCGATGATGTTCGGCCGCCCCGTCGTCGCCTGCGCGGAAGACCCCAGCGCCCGGCTGTTCATTGGGGAGAGCGGTGCCGGATTGCTGGCGAAGACCTGCACCGGCGACGATCTGGCGACGCAGATCCAGCGGCTGATCGAGGATCCGGCATTGCGCGCGCATTACGCAGCCGCAAGCCGCCGGGCTGCCGGAATGTTCACGCGCGACACGCTCGCTGAGCAGACGGCCGCGGTCTACCGCACCGCCACGGGGTCGAAGGGGGCGAGCAGCAACGCCTCGTCCTCGGGCCTTCCGGCACCGGTCGACATGGCCTCGTAGATCCGCGTCCGCTCGCGCACCCGCTCGCCATCGAGCCGGTGGTCGAGCGTGCCGACCAGCGCCAGCGAACTCTCGACGAACGGTACGACCGGGCGCTCATGGACTCGGCCGGCAAAGCGCATGTCGCTGCGATTAAGGCGGTACTGGATGTCCGGGTAGGACGCAGACTGCACGCCGTCGACGAGGTTTCGGCGCGTAAGGCCAAGCGAGCGCAACCCGTCGCGGTCCGCCGCCGCGACCAGCCAGCCCAGCGCGTCGAGCAAGGCAGCATCGGGACGCTCGTCGGTGTCGATCTGTAATATCCAGCGGGTCCGCATCATGTCCTGGAGGCGGTTGCGTTGCGCGGCAAAATCGCCTGCCAGCGGGTGGTGGGCAACCTCGATCCACGGGATCTGCGCGGCAAGCCCGCCTGCTTCGTCCGCCGTGCCGTCGAGAAGCACGACGATCCGGGCAAATGCGTGGCGATAGGCGTTCGCGATCTCTACGATATCGGCCGCGTCGGCTGCGCGCGCCATGATGCCGAGCCCTATCTTGTGGGGCTCGGTTTTCGCCCGGGTAGAATGGGCTCGGGCGGGACTATAATCCGGCGGGAACCGTGCATCGCCTTCGACATGTGCGATGGGCGCGACCTCGAACCCGAAGCGCCATGCCGCGTTGCGCAAACCCGCCGGGTCGAGCGTCCACCGCTCGGCCGGGTCGAGCTTCAGATCGACGATGCCGCTTTCGAGCCGTGCGACGATGTCGCGTGACACTGCGCCAAGCTCGTTCAAGTCGCGCACGAGCAGCCGGCAATGGCTACACTCGGACCAGTCGTCGCGCGCGAGCCAGTCCCAGTTTCCGCAGATCGAGCATCGCAATCGCATGGGTCCGGCAACCCGCGGCGTGCGCGCGTGGTTCCCATGCCGCTCTCCGGCACTTGGCCTTTTCCGACTTACCGCCGTCATCCTGACGAAAGTCAGGACCCAGAGTAACGAGCGCCGTCCTGCACGGCTCTGGGTCCTGACTTTCGTCAGGATGACGGGAGTAGTTTCAATACCCCAGCGAATGCGCGAGTGTCAGCAGCAGCCAGTACAGCCCGCCCGACAACAGCATCGCCACCGGCAGCGTCATCACCCAGGCCAGCGCCATGTTCATGACCGTGCGCCGCTGCAGCCCGGCGCCATTGGCGACGCTCGCACCCGCAACGCCCGACGACAGGATATGCGTGGTCGACACCGGCATGCCGAAATTCACCGCCAGCAGGATCGTCGCCGCCGCAACCAGTTCGGCCGACGCGCCCATGCCGTAGGTCAGGTGCGTCTTGCCGATCCGCTCGCCCACGGTGACGACGATCCGCTTCCACCCAACCATCGTCCCGAGGCCCAGCGCGAGCGCGACGGTGATCTTCACCCAGGTCGGGATATAGCGCGTGCCCTGCTCCAGCTTGCCGCCATAGTCCTTCAGCGTGGTGATCTCCTGCGCGGTGAAGCGGCCCTGCGCGGCCTTGTCGGCGGCGATCAACTTGGTCGTATCGAGCACGAGATACATGTCGTTGCGCAGGTTCGGCGTCGCCGCCGCCGGCACCTTGCCGAGCGAGCCATAGCCCGCGATCCGGCTCGACACGTCGTCCGACAGCGTCGCCAGCGCGCCGTACACGACCGGGTCCGCGACACGCTTCGATTTCAGCGCCTGCGTCACCGTCGTGCGCGCCGCGCCGACCGTGGCGGGGGCGCCGTTGGCATGCGCGACATAGGCCGCCGACGCCGCCTGCGCCGCCTGGACGAAGGCGGGCGTCGCGCTCTCGGGCATCGTCCGGTTGAGCGCATAGGCGGTCGGCGCGCAGCCGATCAGGATGAGCATGATCAGACCCATCCCTTTCTGCCCGTCGTTGCTGCCATGCGCGAAGCTGACCGCGGTGCAGGTGCCGATCAGCAGCGCGCGAATGCCGCGCGGCGGCGGAGTCTGGCCCTCGGGTGCCTCGTACAGTTTCTTGTCGCGGAGGAACCGCTTCATCACGAGCAGCAGCAGCAGTGCGCCGACGAAGCCGACGACCGGGCTGAACGCGAGCGCGGAGAGGACTTTCCAGACCTGCGCCATGTCGACGCCCGACGTGCCGTCCGCCCCACCGCCGCTGATGAGTTGGTTGGCGAGGCCGACGCCCAGGATCGAGCCGATCAGCGCGTGGCTCGACGAATTGGGGAGCCCGACCGCCCAGGTCGCGAGATTCCACACGATCGCCGCCAGCAGCAGTGCGAAGATCATCGCGAACCCGCCGACGCTGCCGACGTTGAGGATCAGGTCGACCGGCAGCAATGTGACGATTGAATACGCCACCGCGCCCGACGACAGCATCACGCCGAGGAAGTTGAAGAACCCCGACCACACGACCGCGAGCGGCGCGGGCATCGAATGCGTGTAGATGACGGTGGCGACCGCGTTGGCGGTATCGTGGAAGCCGTTCACGAACTCGAACCCGAGTGCGATCAGCAGCGCGAGCGCGAGGAACGCGAATGCCCCGCCCGCCAGGCTTTCGCCGACCTGCGCGGTGTCGAAGGCGATGCTGAACCCGGCATAGGCGAGCCCACCGATCAACACGGCGAGGAACAGCCAGCGCCCCGCGGGATGCAGCGAATGATCGAGCTTGGGACCAGTGTGCGGCACCGACGCCGCAGCGCTCGAATCAGCCGTTAGCGCGTCGGGTGCAAATGTGGAGGTTGCCATGGGAATGTGCAGTCGGCCCTTACGATGACAATCTTATGACAGACGCAGATCAGGCGATGGCTCGGCCTGACTTGGAAGGCGCCTTACCGATCCTCCCCGCCAGGGGGAGTTGGCATCGAAGGTGACGGAGGGGGAGGACACGCAAGGGACGTGTCACTTACCTCCCCCTCCGTCTGGCATGCGCCAGCCACCTCCCCCTGGCGGGGGAGGACCAATGATAACCGACGTTGTTCCCCGATCAGCGCGCTAGTTCAGCGAGCCGCACCGATACTGGCGAGTTGCGTCCCGCTCCGCCCGAGCAACGCGGCCAGCTTCACGCTCGCATCCGCGGTCATCTCCTGACGGCACTGCCGCGAATCGGCGAGCGCGTCGAGGCCACCGGTACGCGGCTGGCAGGCGCTGGCGATCGCCGAGCGCAACCGGCGCTGGAACGCGGTCCGCCCCGCGTCGCTGGTCAGGTCGAGCCCGGCGCGCGACACGCGCACCGACACCGGCTCACGCGCGGGACTGGCCGATGCGCCCGCCGAGAACAGGCACGCGCCGATGATCGCCGCCGAAGCGACGCTGATGAAAAGCTTCATGATGATGTTCCTCGATTGGTCCTGCGGTCCGCGGGCCTCGGCCTGCGGGCGACGGCGCCAGTGCGTCGGGACGCCTTTCTGGATGCGGCATCTCCGACGACGAACCTCGTCGCTGCGCACTCCCTAGACGCGCTTCATGACGCCCGCGCGACGCTTTCGCGACGGTTTGGTGCTGCCACCACCATTCGCCGCACATAGTCGCAAGCGCCGCGCGAACGGCCCGATGTCACATTCCCGGATATCGCTCGAACGCAGGCAATGCGGCCACGTCCGCCATCCACGACAGGCGATCGGCCACCTGGATATGCGCACCCGGCGTCACCGCTTCGGGATCGTCGAGCGTGCACGACTGCACATCGATGATCCCCGGCAAAAATTCGGCATTGGCATAAAACAGCCCCGTCCCGCATCGCCCGCAGAACTGCCGCCGGCCAGATGCGGACGATTCGTACGTCACCGGATCGCCCGAGATCGTCACCTGCTCCGTCTTGAACGCGATCCAGCCGACCATCGGCGCCCCCGAACTCCGACGACAATCGCCGCAATGACACAGCGCATGATGCTCGGGCTCGCCCTGAGTTTCGTAGTGGATCGCGCCGCAATGGCACCGACCCGTCATTTTCGTCGTCATGGCCAGTCCCCTAGTCCTTGTCTGCTCGGCACGGCCCTGCCGACGGCAACCCTCATCTTACAGAAACGGCTTAAGGACGAACGTCCGGTCCGACGCGATGCCACCCCGTTCGACCGACAGCGTCACTGGCGTACCCGGCGCGCCGCTGATCTTGCGGATCACCGCGGGGAACGGTTCGCCGACGATCCGGTCGCCGATCTTGACGCCGGCAGCAGCAGCCGGGCTGCCCGTGCCGACCGCGGCAACGGTCATGCTTTCGCCTTTCCGGTCGATCCACAGCCCCGACATCCCATAGCGCTCTTCCGAAGCGTCGGCGGTGGTGTGCCGTTTGACCCACAGCGCCCGCGCCCGCACGTCCGTCGACAGGTTGAACTGACGCAATATCTGCAGCCCGATAATGCCGTTGATCCGTGGCCGCATGTCTCCATCGCCACGGAGCATCACCAACGGGCGATCGAACTGCGCCCCGCCGAACGTGAAGCCCGCGGCACGCACGATCCTGGCTATCCCGGCCTGCCCGCCGATCCCGCGCGGCCGCACCGGCGCGTAAGGCTGCGTGTCGTTCCACAACCCGAGCGCGCGCGCGGTCGGCTGGTCCAGCGACAATCCGCCCGGCGCCCCCGTATCGAGCAGGAACCGCAGCCCCCTGCCCCCGACCGTAGCGCTCCCGTACAGATGCCGCGATCCGGCACCCGGTCCGCTACCCGACGCGACGTCGCTGATCGCGGATTCGATCCGGTAATAGCCGGTGCGCGGCGGGTGCCCGTCGGGATAGGTTCGCCACTCGCCGGCCTCGATGTCGAGGTCGCTGTCCATCGTGGTCAATATCCCGGCGGCGAGCATTCCTTTCACGTCGCTGCCGAAACCGAAACCGTCCACGCCGGCGAAAGCGACCGCGTTCTGCCGAACGCCCCCGCCGAACACGATGTCACGAGCTAGGTAGACGGGCACGGTCGTCCGTCCGCCCACGCCCGAAGCTCGGGTCATGCCCGTCGGGGTCAGCTTGAGGGATTTTGCCAGCTCGTTGTCGATCAGGCTGAGAAAGCCACCTGTGTCGATGGCGAACAGATACGGTCCCGCATCGCCGATCATCACCGCCATCACGACGCGGCTGCCGACAAGTTCGATTTTGCTGACCAGCACGCGCCCGGGCTCGGCCGCGATCGCGCGCGCCACGCCAAGCGTGTCGATCGCAATGCTCCCGCCGGCCACCGCCAGCATCCGAATCACGTCACGTCGATCCATCCGGCAACTCCCTGGCACGCGCCGCCACCCTACCGCATGCCCTCGCGCCGACAAGACCAAGTGCTTGCCCGATCGGCCGCCGTTCCCTACCTGTTCACCGGTGAACCAGATCGCCCAAACGTCCGCGCCGCAAGCCGAGCCTCCCTATCTCCGCGGTCTCAACCCGCCGCAGCGCGAGGCCGTGCTGACCACCGACGGCCCGGTCCTGATCATCGCCGGCGCCGGCACCGGCAAGACCGCGGCGCTGACCGCCCGCCTCGCGCACCTGATCTTCACCAGGAAGGCGTGGCCTTCGGAGATCCTGAGCGTCACGTTCACCAACAAGGCCGCACGCGAGATGCGCGAGCGGGTGGGTCGGCTGGTCGGCGACGCGGTCGAGGGGATGCCGTGGCTCGGTACGTTCCACGCGATCGCCGCCAAGATGCTGCGGCGTCATGCCGAGCTGGTCGGGCTGCAATCCAATTTCACGATCCTCGATACCGACGACCAGTTGCGGTTGTTGAAGCAGCTGATCCTCGCCGCAGACATCGACGAAAAGCGCTTCCCGACGCGGAGCCTCGCAGGGCTGATCGACCAGTGGAAGAACAAGGGCCTCGTCCCCGCCGATATCGATGCCGGCGAGTCCGAGCGTTACGCCAATGGCCGCGGCGGTGAGCTGTACCAGCAATATCAGGCGCGCCTGATCGCGCTCAACGCGTGCGATTTCGGCGACCTGCTACTCCATATGCTCGTCATCCTGAAGACGCACCGCGACGTGCTGGCGCAGTATCAGCAGCGCTTCAAATACATCATGGTCGACGAGTATCAGGACACCAATTCGTCGCAATATCTCTGGCTGCGACTGCTCGCGCAGGAGCGCAAGAACATCGCCTGCGTCGGCGACGACGACCAGTCGATCTATTCGTGGCGCGGCGCGCAGGTCGAGAACATCCTGAAGTTCGAACGCGACTTTCCGGGCGCGAAGGTCATCCGCCTCGAACAGAATTACCGGAGTACGCCGCATATCCTCGGCGCCGCGTCGGGCGTGATCGCCAACAACGGCGGACGGCTGGGGAAACAGCTGTGGACCGAGCGCGACGTTGGCGAGAAGGTCAAGGTCATCGGCGTCTGGGATGGCCCCGAGGAAGCGCGCCGCGTCGGCGAGGAGATCGACATCGTCCGCCGCACGGGCAAATCCTTGGACGAAGTCGCGATCCTGGTCCGCGCGCAGCACCAGACGCGCGAGTTCGAGGACCGCTTCATCGCGATCGGCATGCCGTACAAGATCGTCGGCGGCTTCCGCTTCTACGAACGCGCCGAGATCCGCGACGCGCTGGCGTATCTGCGCGTGGTCAACCAGCCGGCGGACGACCTCGCCTTCGAACGCATCGTCAACGTCCCCAAGCGCGGCCTCGGCGACAAGGCAGTCGCCCGCATCCATCAGCTCGCCCGCGCCACCGGGACCCCGCTGACCACCGCCGCCGCGCGTATCCTCGACACCGACGAACTGACGGGTGCTGCGAAGAAGTCGCTCGGACGCTTGGTCGGCGACATCGCCCGCTGGCGCGACATGGCGACCAGCCTCCCGCACGCCGAACTCGCGCGGCAATTGCTCGACGAGAGTGGCTACACCGCGATGTACCAGGCCGAGAAGTCGGTCGAGGCGACCGGCCGCCTGGAGAACCTCAGCGAACTCGTCCGCGCGATGGAGGAATACGACTCGCTCGGCGCGTTCCTCGAACACGTGTCGCTGGTGATGGACAACGAGGGCGGCGCGCAGGATCCGCAGGTCACGATCATGACGATCCACGCGGCCAAGGGCCTCGAATACGACACGGTATTCCTGGTCGGCTGGGAAGAAGGCCTGTTCCCCTCGCAACGCTCGCTCGACGAAGGCGGGGTTAAGAGCCTCGAGGAGGAACGCCGCCTCGCTTATGTCGCGATCACGCGCGCGCGGCGTTTGGCGGTGATCATCCACGCCGCCAACCGCCGCATCTACGGCCAGTGGAATTCGTCGATCCCGTCGCGCTTCGTCGCCGAGCTCCCCGCCGAGCACATCGACACGGAAACGACGATGTCGGGCGGCGCGAGCCTCTGGCAAGCCAACTGGTCCGACAGCGCCGATCCCTTCGCCGACGTCGCGCGCGGCACCGGCCGCGGTCCTGGCTGGCAGCGCGCGTCGGGAAGCGCCGCCGGTACCGGCAGCACCTTCAACGCCAAACCCGCCCGCGTCGTCGAGAGCCGGTCCAGCGCGATCAGTCTCGGCAACAAGGGTCGCGACGACCTGTCGCTCGGCATGCGCGTGTTCCACCAGAAGTTCGGCTACGGCGCGATCGCCGAGATCGAAGGCAACAAGCTGGAGATCGACTTCGAGACGTCCGGTCGCAAGCGCGTGATGGACAGCTTCGTCACGATCAACCCGTAGACGTCCCTGCTCGCTCGACAAAAAAAGGCCCGCCATCGCTGGCGGGCCCCAGTCGGGGGGAGAGAAGGGAAACCCTTAGAACCTGATCGTCGTGCCGATCGCGAGGTTCCGGCCGAGCGAGTCGTAGCGCTGCGGGATCGTGTTGGTCCGCGCGAGCGCGACGTTGTACGAGTCCGGAACGATCGGCGGGGTCTTGTCGAACAGATTGTTCGCGATCAGGCGCAGCGAGAACTGCTTGGCGATCGCGAAGTTGAGCGCGAGATCGAAATAGCTCTGCGGCGAGACGTGGTAGTAGCTCGTCCGCTCGCGCTCGGGCGTGCCGCCGATCGCCGGATCACCCGAATTGTCCGCGTTGGTCAGCGAACCGACATAGCGCCAGTTGAACGACGCGCTGAAGCCCTTGTCGACCGTCGTATAGGTCGCACGCAGGCCATGCGACCATTTCGGGATCAGCTGGCCGCAACCATTGCCGTAATAGCCCGCGCAGTTGCGCTGCGGCTGAACCGGCGAATCCTGACCACCCGCGAACGTCGTCAGCGACCCGTTGAAGCTCCAGTCGACCTTCCCGATGCTGGCCAGATCCATCGTGTACTGCGCCTGGAAATCATAGCCGCGCGCGATCGACTTGTAGAAGTTGGTCGTGCCCTGGCGGATGAACCCGGTGGTCGGGTTGCTGGATGCCGGCGAATACAGCGTGCCGGTACCGGGATTGCGGACGATGCCCTGGCAGAAGAACGCGTCGCCGTTCGAACGCTGACAGCCATCGGTGTAATAGCTGTAGTCGTTATAGCCGAGCGAGTCGTCGATCTTGATCTTGTAGCGATCGACCGAGAAGACCAGCCCGCGCACGAACCGCGGCTTCACGATCAGGCCATAGGTCTGCGTGTAGGCGGTTTCCGGATCGGCGGTGAAGCCACCCGAGCGCACCGTGCACCCGGTCGCTCCGGTCGAAGCATCGCCCGGGCAGATCAGCGTCGGGCTCCCGTACAGCGCGTCGGACAGGCCGGTCGCACGGCAGACGTCACGCGAGGCGATCGGTGCGCCATAGCTGACGCCGCCGTTCGCGTTGGTGGTGACGGTCGGGGCGCAGAAATCGTTGATCGTGCCCGAACCGCCGCGGGCGAATTCGACGTTGGTCGCCTGGCGAATCTCGACCACGGTCGGTGCGCGCTGCGCCTTGTTGAACGACGCGCGGAACGTCAGGTCGCTGACCGGCGCGTAGATGCCCTCGATCTTCCAGGTGTTGAAGGTGCTCGGGTTGCTGCTGTACTTCGACACGCGGTAGCCGCCGTTCACCTGCAACAGGTCGACGAAGCGCTTATGCTCGACGAGCGGCGCCTGCACCTCGATATTGGCTTCCCAGACGTCCTGCTTCAGATAGGTATCGGTGCCGCCCAGCCCTGCGCGATACACGCTGTCGGCGGTCGATTTCAGCGTATCCTTGCGATATTCCGTGCCCAGCGCGATCGCGACGCCCTGTTCGGCGAATGGCGACGTGACGCCGTATTTGCCGAGATCGCCGGTCACGTTCGCCTGCACGTCGTACAGCGTGCCGGTCGTGGTCGAGGTGCCCTGGTCGTACAGATAGTCGATCAGTGCGGTGTTGGTGTTGCCCGCGCTGAACGCATCGAACGGAACGCAGGCGGCGTCGGTGGTGGTCGCGCAGGTCGGCGACGTACGCGTGCCGCCGACGGTGATCGAGTTCTGCAGGTTGGTCGCGTTGACGAAGCTCGGCGTGTAATCCTGATGGTTGCGTGCATAGACGCCGCCGAGGTCATAGGTCCACGCATCGCCGACCTTGCCACGGACGCCGCCGGTCAGGCGGACGCCGGTGTTCAGGTACGTGTCGGGTTGATCGTTGCCTTCGCCGAGACGATAGCGCAGGTCGATCGGCGCGGTGGCGGCGGTACCGGCAGCGGCGCCGCAGATGGCGGTCGCCTGCGATCCCGACAGGAACGGGTTGTTGCAGTTGACGTTCACGGTGCCGCCCGCGATCGCCGGATAGTTGTTGTACGACTTGTCGCGGAACCAGATGCCCGACGCATACAGCTCGGCGTCCGGCGCGATGTCCAGGCTGACGAAGCCGCCGGCGTTCACGCGCTCGGACGGACGCTGATAGGCATAGTTGCTGAAATAGTTCGACGCGTTGCCGGCACCCGGACCGAACGGCACGAATTCGCGCGTGCCATTGGGGTTGTTGACATACTGCGCGTTGGCGTTCGCGCCGGTCTGCGGCGTGATCAGGCCGCTCGTCGAGCTGCTCGGGGTCAGGCCGCACGACAGCGGCGCGTTCAGGCTCGTCTGCGTCAGATAGCAGCCCGAGTTCGAGCGCTCAGACAGCAACACCGGATCGGTGTGCTTGTAGTTGACGAAGCCGTTGATGCGCAGCGCGCCGTCGAACAGCTTCTTGCCGGCGGTCACCGTGATGTCCGCCCGGCCGCCGTCGTTGGTCAGGCCCCGCGGGCTGCTGAACCCGGCCGCGCGCGCCAGCGGCGACGCGACCGTGTCCTTGTTGTTGTGGTTGTAGAAATTATAGTTGCCGTCGATCTGAAGGCCTTCGAAGTCCTTCTTCAGGACGAAGTTGACGACGCCCGCGACCGCGTCCGAGCCATAGACCGACGAGGCGCCGCCGGTCAGCACGTCGACCCGCTCGAGCAGCGACGGCGGGATGATGCCGACGTCCTGGCCGTTCTGCGTGCCGAGGCGCTTGCCATCGATCAGCACCAAAGTGCGCTCGAACCCGAGGCTGCGCAGCTTGATACGCTGACGACCGTCGGAGTCGTTATAGGTCTGCTGGCTGTCAGGCGCGACCTGCGGAAGGCGATTCAGCACGTCCTCGACGTTCACCGCGGCCTGCGCGCGGATGTCCTGCGCGGTGACAGAGGTGATCGGCGCGGCCGACGTCGTGTTGGGCCGCTGGATGCGCGATCCGGTGACGACGATCGAATCGTTCGCCCCGCTGTCCGTCGGCCCGACCGCGGTCGTGGCGGTGGTCGCATCGGCCTGGACCTTGGCGTCGGCGGGGGTCGGCGCAGCAGCCTGGGCCGGCGTGACGGGATCGGGCGTCATCTCCTGCGCCGCACCGGGCAATGCCCACAGCATCAGCGAACCGGTTAGCGCTATCTTCGATACCGAATGACTGAAGTTCATACCCTACCCCTTGTCCCGGATTGCGCGACGTCGCTTGCCCGGCGTGTGGGCTAAATGCTTGATCATATAATTTATGCCGTCAATACCTATACCATACCTTTATGGAACATTTACGACGAGATGTTGCAAATGCGTGACGCCTCTGGCGGACCACGCCACATCGCGATACCGTCGGGATATCACGTGAAATGGGGGCCAATACCAATGACTTCACGCCGTTCACTGCTCGCAAGCCTCGGAACGATCGGGACTTTTTCTCTGGCTGCGCCCTTTTCGAGGACTGCCACCGCGGCCACCGGTGGCCGATCCGGGGCGGTCATCCTGTCGACCTGGGATTTCGGCGCCGCCGCCAATGCCGCGGCATTCGCACGACTCGCCGCGGGTGGATCGCTGATCGATGCGGTCGAGGCTGGCGCGATGGTACCGGAAGCGGACCCGACCAATCACAGCGTCGGCTATTCGGGCTATCCCGATCGCGACGGGCACGTGACGCTCGATGCCGTCATCATGGACGATGCGGGTGGCGTCGGCGCCGTCGCGGCCCTGGAGGACACGATGCACGCGATCTCGGTCGCGCGGCGGGTGATGGAGCGGACGCCGCACACGTTCCTGGTCGGCGAAGGCGCGACGCGGTTCGCGCGCGATCAGGGCTTCCCGCAACAGTCGCTGCTGACGCCGGAGTCGGAAAAGGCATGGAGGGAATGGCTCAAAACCGCCAAATATCAGCCCGAGGCGAACAGCGAAGTGCGCGGACTGACGCCGGCCCGAACGCCGGGCGGTGCGCTGGATCACGACACGATCGGGCTGCTCGCACGGACGGCCGACGGGCGGATGGCGGGAGCCTGCACGACGTCGGGCATGGCGTTCAAGATGCGCGGGCGGGTCGGCGATTCACCGCAGGTCGGCTCGGGCCTGTATGTCGAGGCCGGCGTCGGCGGCGCGACCTCGACCGGGCTCGGCGAAGAGGTCACCCGGGTCGCGGGGTCGGCGCGGGTGGTCGCCTCGATGCGCGGCGGTGCCACTGCGCAGCAGGCGTGCGAAGAGGTGGTCCGCCATATCGCCAAGCTGCGCGGCGACGCGATCCGCGGCGTCCAGGTCGGCTTCCTCGCGCTCGATCCCAAGGGCAATGTCGGCGCGTTCTGCCTGCTGCCCGGCTTTACCTATGCCGTGACCGATGCGGCGGGCCGGACGACGGTGCTGAAGGCGGCATCCTTGTTCAAGGCGTGACGCGATCGTAACGACGACGCCGACCAAACAATACCAATCCAACCCGAACAGGACCGGTCGAGCCTAGTCGCTCGGCTGGTCCCGGAGCGAGAAGATCCGCTCCATGGCCACCCATTTCGGGCCGGCCGGATCGATGGGCCGCTGGTAGCGGTCCATCTCCAATTCCCACTCGGCGACCTTGGACTGGACCGCAGGATCCGCTTCGCGGGGAAAATCATCCTCGACCTCCGCGATCATCACGAGCCGGTCGGCGACCTGCCAGATCTCCATGTCGCGATACCCCCGATCGCGAATGTCGCGAACGATCTCGGGCCAGACCGCGCCGACCGCGTGCCGCGCACGATAGGCGGCGATCAGGGCCGCGTCGTCGACGAGGTCGAGCGCACTTACGATCCGATATGCCATGTTCGCTTTATCCTCAGCCTCATCTGGAGCCTCATCTGGCCGCGTCGCGGGACCCGGCTACCGCCTCAACATATCGCGGCTCTTCACAAAAGCTACTTTGACTAATAAAACCGATCCAACGCATAACGACGCGCAGGAGATGGAATGAGACTGTCGGGCAAGACCGCGGTGGTGACCGCTGCGGCGCAGGGCATCGGCCGCGCCACCGCCGAACGCTTTCGCGACGAGGGCGCACGGGTGTTCGCGCTCGATCGCGACGGCGCCGCGCTGAAGGCGGTCGAAGGCGTCGAGCATATCGTCGTCGACCTGCTCGATCCCGCCGCCATCGCCGCGCTGCCCGCGACGACCGGCCCGATCGATATCCTCGCCAACATCGCCGGCTTCGTCGCGGCGGGCGACATCCTGCAAGGCAGCGATGCGGACTGGGACCTGTCGTTCAACCTGAACGTCCACGCGATGCACCGCATGACGCGTGCGTTCCTGCCCGGCATGCTCGACAAGGGCGCCGGCGCGATCGTCAACATGAGCAGCATCGCCTCGAGCGTGAAGGGCATCCCCAATCGCCACGCGTACGGCGCATCGAAGGCGGCCGTGGTCGGGCTGACCAAGGCGATCGCCGCCGATTTCGTCGGCCTTGGGATTCGCTGCAACTGCGTGTGCCCAGGCACGATCGAGACCCCGTCCCTGCGCGAACGCATCGTCTCGCAGGCAGGGACTCAAGGCATTTCGGTGAGCGAGGCCGACGCCGCGTTCGTCGCGCGCCAGCCGATGGGCCGGCTGGGCCGCGCCGAGGAGATCGCCGCGCTGTTCCTGTACCTTGCCAGCGACGAATCGAGCTTCACCACCGGCGCGGTCCACGTGATCGACGGCGGTTGGGTCAACTAAGGATCATCCGATGAAATTATTGCGTTACGGCCCGCGCGGCCAGGAAAAGCCCGGTATCCTCGATCAGGACGGCGCGATCCGCGCGCTGCCCGCAGACCTAGGCGACATCGCCGGCGACTTGCTGTCTCCTGAAGGCCTTGCGAAAATCGCCGCGCTCGACGTGACGACCTTGCCCAAGGTCGACGGTGCGCCGCGGATCGGGCCGTGCGTCACGCGCACCGGCAAGTTCATCTGCATCGGCCTGAACTATTCGGACCACGCCGCCGAGAGCAACATGGCCCTCCCCGCCGAGCCGGTCGTGTTCGGTAAGTGGACCAGCGCGATCCAGGGCCCGAACGACGATGTCGAGATCCCGCGCGGCTCGGAAAAGACCGACTGGGAGGTCGAACTCGGCGTCGTCATCGGTACGCCCGGCCGCAACATCGCCAAGGCCGACGCGCTGTCGCACGTCGCCGGCTATTGCGTCGTCCACGACGTATCCGAGCGAGCGTTCCAGCTAGAACGTGGCGGTACGTGGGACAAGGGCAAGGGCTGTGACACGTTCGGGCCGATCGGTCCCTGGCTCGTCACCGCGGACGAGGTCGGCGATCCCCAGAAGCTGGGCCTGTGGCTCGAAGTCGACGGCCATCGCTATCAGGACGGCACGACTGCCAACATGATCTTCGACGTCGCGACGATCGTTTCGTACCTCAGCGACTTCTGCACGCTGGAGGCGGGCGACATCATCTCGACGGGTACGCCCAAGGGCGTCGGCCTGGGCCAGAAGCCGCCGGTGTATCTGCGCGCAGGCCAGACCGTGCGGCTCGGTATCGAGGGCCTCGGCGAGCAGGCCCAGACGATGGTCGCCGCCGCATGACGCAAATCACCGGCCTCAGGACGGTCGACCTTCGCTTTCCGACCAGCGCAGGGCTCGACGGCTCCGATGCGATGAACCCCGATCCGGATTACTCGGCCGCCTATGTCGTGCTCGACACCGATACGGACGGGCTCGAAGGCCACGGCCTGACCTTCACGATCGGTCGCGGCAACGACATCTGCGTCGCGGCGATCGAGGCGATGCGGCATCTCGTTATCGGGCTCGACCTCGACTGGATCATCGAGAATCCGGGACGGATGTGGCGACATCTGACCGGCGACAGCCAGTTGCGCTGGATCGGCCCCGACAAGGGCGCGATCCACCTTGCGACCGGCGCGGTGGTCAATGCGATCTGGGACCTGTGGGCGAAGGCGGTCGGCAAGCCCGTCTGGCGTCTCGTCGCGGACATGAGCCCGGAGGAATTGGTCCGTACGATCGACTTCCGGTACCTGACCGACGCGATAACGCCGGAAGACGCTCTCACGCTGCTGACGAACCGCGCTGCGGGCAAGGCCGAGCGGATCGCCGATCTCGAGGCGACCGGCTTCCCCTGCTACACCACGTCGGCGGGGTGGCTCGGCTATCCCGACGACAAGCTGCGGCGGCTGGCCCAGGAAGCGGTCGATGCCGGGTTCGACTATATCAAGCTGAAGGTCGGTCGGGATCTGGAGGATGATATTCGTCGCCTGACGATCGCGCGCGAGGTGCTCGGTCCCGACCGGAAACTGATGATCGACGCTAACCAGGTGTGGGACGTTCCGCAGGCGATCGAGTGGGTCAACGCGCTCGCCTTCGCAAAGCCGTGGTTCATCGAGGAGCCGACCAGCCCCGACGATATCCTCGGCCACCAGGCGATCCGCGATGCGATCGGCGAGGTGAAGGTCGCGACCGGCGAGATGTGCCAGAACCGGATCATGTTCAAACAGTTCATGGCGGCGGGCGCGATCGACGTCGTGCAGATCGACAGCTGCCGTCTCGGCGGCGTCAACGAGGTGCTCGCGGTGCTGCTGCTCGCGGCCAGGTACGACCTGCCGGTGTGTCCGCATGCGGGCGGCGTGGGCCTGTGCGAATATGTCCAGCATCTGTCGATGATCGACTATCTCTGCTTCTCCGGGACCAAGGAGGGACGCGTGATCGAGTATGTCGACCATCTACACGAGCATTTCGTCGACCCCTGCGTGATCCGCGACGCTGCGTACATGCCGCCGACGCTGCCGGGGTATTCGATCGAGATGAAGCCGCAGTCGCTGGTCGACTATCGGTTCGCCGGATGAAGCTCGGGCTCGACGGCAAGGTCGTGATCGTCACGGGTGGCGGGGCCGGTATCGGCCTCGCCATCGCCCGCGGGCTGGCCGAGGAAGGCGCGATCCCGGTGATCGTATCGCGGAGCGCGCCCGAGGATTTCACGGCCGAGCACCTGTTCGTCGCGACCGAATTGTCCGACGACGATGCGTGCGCGGCGGCGGTCGAGGCGGCGGTCGCGCGCTATGGCCGGATCGACGGGCTGGTGAACAATGCCGGCGCCAACGACAATATCGGCCTCGACAAGACGCCCGCGCAGTTCCGGGCGTCGCTCGACCAGAACCTCGTCCATTATTTCGCGATGGCGCATCACGCGGTGCCGCATCTCCGCAAAAGCCGCGGCGCGATCGTCAACATCTCGTCGAAGACCGCGGTGACCGGGCAAGGCGATACCAGCGCCTATGCCGCCGCCAAGGGTGCGCAACTCGCGCTGACCCGCGAATGGGCGGTGGCGCTGCGTGGCGACGGCATCCGCGTCAACGCGGTGATCCCCGCCGAGGTGATGACGCCGCTCTACCAGCGCTGGATCGACAGCTTCGACAACCCGGCGGAAAAGCTCGACGGCATCGTCGCGCGCATTCCGCTCGGCCACCGCATGACCGAGGCGCGCGAGATCGCCGACACGGTGGTCTTCCTACTCTCCGACCGGGCGAGCCACACGACCGGGCAATGGCTCTACGTCGATGGCGGCTACACCCATCTCGACCGCGCGATAGACTGACGAACAAAAACATAATCAGGAGTGGATCATGAGCGGAACGACCGCCGACAGGAAATATTTGCCGGCGATCGTGCTGACGGTCGCGCTGTTCTTCCTCTGGGGGATGGCGAACAACCTCAACGACATCCTGATCGCGCAGTTCAAGAAGGCGTTCACGCTCACCGATTTCCAGACCAGCTTCGTGCAGCAGGCGTTCTACATGGGCTATTTCCTGCTCGCGGTGCCGGCCGCGCTGGTGACGCGGGCGAAGGGCTACAAGACCGCGATCGTCACCGGGCTGGTGTTGTATGCGGCGGGTGCGCTGCTCTTCTATCCGGCCGCGCATTACGGCGAATATCTGTATTTCCTCGCGGCGCTGTTCGTGATCGCGTGCGGTCTGGCGTTCCTCGAGACGTCGGCCAACCCGCTGATGACCGAGCTGGGCGACCCCAAGACTGCGGCCAAGCGGCTGAACTGGGCGCAGGCGGCAAACCCGGTCGGCACCGTCTTCGGCGTGCTGATCGGCAAGTATTTCATCCTGTCGGAGATCGTCCACGACGACAGCACGGTCGCGGCGATGCCCCCGGCAGCGCGCGAGGCGTTCTATCGCAGCGAAGTCGTCGCGGTGCAGACGCCGTATCTGGTGATCGGGCTGGTCGTGCTGCTGTTCGCGGTCGCCGCCGCAGTGATCCGCTTTCCCGAACACCGCGCGGAAGAAACCGTCGGCACGCCGTCGCGGTTCGTCGACGTGTTTCGCCATCCGCGGCTGATCTTCGCGACGATCACGCAGTTCTTCTACGTCGGCGCGCAGGTCGGGATGTGGAGCTACACGATCCGTTACGCGCAGGCGAACGTCCCCGGCATGGCCGAGCACGATGCCGCGGATTACCTGTTCGCCAGCCTCGTGCTGTTCGGGATCGGCCGGTTCGTGGGCACCGCGCTGATGGGCCGGATCGCCCCCCCTCGCCTGCTCGCGATCTTCGCGGTGGTGAGTGCTGTGCTGGCTGGCGTCGCCGGCCTCGTCGGCGGGCAGGTCGGGCTGTACGCGCTGGTGCTCGCGAGCCTGTTCATGTCGATCCAGTTCCCGACCATCTTCGCGCTCGGCATAGACGGGCTGGGCCCGCTCCGTCGCGCGGGGGCGTCGCTGATCATCATGGCGATCATCGGCGGCGCTGTGCTGACCGGGTTGATGGGGCATATCTCCGACCTCGCCGGAATCGACACCGCGATGCTGGTGCCGGCGGTGTGTTTCCTGGTGGTGCTGGCGTTCGCGGTGAAGACCGGGCGGACGGTTTCGGGTCAGGCGATCCAGCCGACGATCCACTGAGAAACCAAACACGACACGCCGAGGACAGTTCGCAGGACCTCGCTACTAACCACCACCCCGGCGAAGGCCGGGGCCCAGTTGGGGGACGGAGGTAAACTAGGGACCGTCCTACGTTATGACGACCTTTCCAACTGGGCCCCGGCCTCCGCCGGGGTGGTTAACTTGGGCGGCGTGCGTTTGCAGAAAGTGGGCTTTGGGAGGCCTACCCTCAAACCAGAATACCCCGGTCGATCTCCGCAATCGACCTAACCCCTGTCAGCGCCATCGCCACCCGCATCTCGCGCTCGATCAGCGTCAGCAACTGCGCCACCCCCGCCTCGCCCCGCGCCGCCAGCGCGTACAGCCACGCCCGGCCGAGCAGCACGCCGTCGGCCCCCAGTGCCAGCATCCGCACCACGTCCAACCCCGACCGCACGCCCGAGTCCGCCAGCACCGTAAGCTGCCCCTTCACCGCGTCCGCGATCGCCGGCAGCGCCGCCGCGCTCGACAGCACGCCGTCGAGCTGTCGTCCGCCATGGTTCGACACGACGATCCCATCCGCACCGATCGCCGCCGCCTCGCGCGCGTCGTCGGGATCGAGGATACCCTTGATGATCAGCGGACCGTCCCAGCCTTCGCGGATCCACTCCAGATCCTTCCAAGCGATCGATGGATCGAAGTTGGTGCCGAGCCAACCCATATAGTCGTTCAGCCCGCTCGCCTTGCCGAGTACCGGCTCCAGATTGCCGAGCTGGTGCGGCCGCCCGTGCAAGCCAACGTCCCACGACCATCCGGGCCGCCCCATCGCCTGCAACATCCGCCGCAGCGGTGCGCGCGGCCCCGACATCCCCGAGTGCTGGTCGCGGTAGCGCGCGCCCGGCACCGGCATGTCGACCGTGAACACCAGTGCCTTCGCGCCTTCCGCCTTGGCCGTCGCCAGCAGGTCGCGCATGAACGCCCGGTCGCGAATGACATAGAGCTGGAACCAGGTCGGCCCGGTCGGCGCCGCCTTCACGACCTCGCCGAGCGAGCACAGCGACACGGTCGACAGACAGAACGGCACGCCGGCGGCATGCGCGGCGCGCGCCGCCTGAGTCTCGCCGCGACGATGATACATGCCCGCGATCCCGACCGGCCCGAGCCCGACCGGCAACGCCTGATGCTGGCCGAACAACGTCGTCGACAGATCGAGATCGGACACGTCGCGCAACACCCGCTGGCGCAGCGCGATCCCCGACAGGTCGCTCACGTTGCGCGCCAGCGTCGCCTCCGCATAGGAACCGCCATCGGCATAGTCGAACAGGAACCGCGGCAGGCGTTTGCGCGCAGCCTCGCGGAAATCGAGCGTCGAGGCGATCGTCATGCGGCGTCTCCCATTCATGCGCATCGATCCGGAAACCGCGGCGTACGGGCGTGCCCTAGCAAGCCACCACCACGGCGAGCAACTTTCAGATATGAAAGATTGCTGTATCGACCCGCCGCGCTTGCGGCATAAGGTTCGCGTCCGCAACCACGATCGCCCCGCCATGCCCCCTCCCCCGCAGTCGCCACCGCCGCCATCGCCCAAGCCGGATACCGCCCCGGACACGGATAGCGCAGGCCCCCGCGTCTATTCCGCGCCCGCGCTGGAAAAGGCGATCGACATCATCGAGCTGCTCGCGCGCGAGCCGGGCGGGCTCACGGTCAGCGACATCGCGACCCGCCTGTCGCGATCGATCAGCGAGCTGTTCCGCGTGATCGTCGTGCTCGATCGGCGCGGGTGGCTGCACAAGGATCCCGCGAGCGACCGCTACCGCGTGACCTACAAGCTGCTCGAAACCGCCCACCGCGCGACCCCGGCGCAGGAACTGACGCATGTCGCAGCGCCGCTCATGCACGCCTTGGCGGCGACCGCGATGCAGTCCTGCCACCTCGTCGTGCGCAACGGCGCGAGCGGCCTGATCGTGCTGCGACAGGAAAGCCCGGGCCCGACCGGTTTCGCCGTCCGGCTGGGCACCAGCATCGCGCTTGCGACAAACTGCTCGGGCCATGTCCTGCTCGCGTTCATGGGCGAGGACGTGCGAACCGCGATCCTCGACGAGACGACCGACGCCGCGACCCGAGCGAGCCTCGCCCCGCATCTCGCCGCGATCCGCGACCGCGGCCACGAATGGAGCAAGAGCAACCGGATGGCGGGCGTTTCCGACATGAGCTGCCCGATCTTCGGTTATGACGGGCATGTCGTCGCCGCGCTGACGATCCCGTTCCTCGAGGTGATCGACGAGACCCCGCACATCTCCGCCGACGAAGCGCTGATCGCACTGAAACGGACCGCCACCGCCATCTCGCAGGCACTAGGCTGGTCCGATCCGCAAGCGATGCCGCTCAACCCCAGCCTCTCGGTCGCCGCCCCCGGCAAGCGCAAGCGGGCGGCACAACCATCGACGGGGGAGGATCTGGCGTGATCCCGCGCCGATCCCCGCTCTGGCTGCTGCCCGCGTTACTGGTCACCGCGTCCGTGCCAGCTTTCGCCCGGCCGGTGCACGATACGCCGGCTCTCGCGCCACCGCCGACGGACCGCCTGAACGAGCGATGGTGGGCCGATCGTCACCGCGCGATCCTCGCCACGATCGCTGAGCATCCCGACCCCGCCGTCGTCCTGATCGGTGATTCGATCACCAACAACTACGACAAGGCGACGACGCCGGACGAGAATTTCGCGCCGATATGGGCGAGATATTATGCGCCCCGCCGCGCGCTAAACCTCGGGTTCAGCGGCGATACCACTGCCAACGTCCTCTGGCGGCTCCAGCACGGCGAGGTCGAGGGGCTTCGTCCGAAGGTCGCGATCGTGCTGATCGGTACCAACGACACCGCAGGGGCCGGGCGAACCGTGACGCAGACCCAGGCGGGTATCGACGCGGTCGTGGACGATCTCAAGCGCCGCCTGCCAACCACGAAGATCCTGCTGCTCGGGCTGCTACCGAGTGCGATCACAGCCGCCAAATCGGCGACGGATGCAGCGGTGAACGCCTATCTGGCCGACCATTATGCGGCCGATCCCCGCGTCGCCTACCGCGATATCAGCGCGATCTTCCGCCGCCCGGACGGCACGCTCGACGTTACGCTGTTCTACGATCCGCGCCTGCCGCAGCACGGCAAGCCGCTGCATCCCGACACCCATGGCCAGCGGATGATGGCCGAGGCGATCGAGCCGACGCTGGCGAACCTGCTCGGCGAGCGAGCACGGTAAACGGCTCAGTCGGCCGTAATTTCAGCGATCGTGAAATGGAGCGGGTGAAGGGAATCGAACCCTCGTCACTTGCTTGGGAAGCAAAAGCTCTACCATTGAGCTACACCCGCGAACGGCGATTCGACGCCGGTCGGTCCGGTTCGTGCACCGGCCCTCGATGGTCGGCCGAGTGCCACAGTCCTTGCGGCGACGTCAACGCAAAATCGTCCCGCCGGCCAGACCGGCTGACCGGCCAGACCAGCTAGCCGCGCAGCGCGATCACCTGCGACCGCTCGCTCTCGGGCACCAGTCCCTCCAGCACAGCCCAGAAGCCCGATACCGCGCTCTGCCCCGCGCTCGCATACGCCGCGGCCATCTGGATCCGTGCCGCCTCGAACAGCTCGCGCTCCATCTTCGAACCCTCCGCGGTCAACCGCAGCAGCCGCTGACGACGATCGCGCTCGCCCGGCCGGGTTTCGACCAGCTTGCGGTCCGCCAGCTCGTTCAACACACGACCGAGCGACTGCTTGGTGATCGCCAGCAGCGACAGGAGTTCGCTCACCGTCATGTCGGGCTTTCGCGCGATGAAATACAGCGCGCGGTGGTGCGCCCGCCCCAGCCCCTCCTCGGCAAGCCCCTGGTCGATCGATCGGGTCAGGTGGCTATAGCCGAAGTACAGCAGCTCCATGCCGCGGCGGAGTTCGGGTTCCCGAAGGAACAGGGGTGAAGCAGAAGACGCTGTGGCAGGCATGTTGACCGGTTTAGACATCGCCCGTAGTCGTCGGCAACCCGCCACGAGAGAGATTTTCGATGTCCGCTCCAGCTTTTACCTCGCCTTCCGCCTTTCGGCACGAACCGAACGCGACGCCGGTCGAGGCGAACGAGCGGGCAAAGCGACTGATCGATCCCGGATTCGGGCGCGTCTTCACCGATCACATGGCGATGATCCGCTACAGCGACGCCAAGGGCTGGCACGACGCGCGGATCACCGCCCGCGCGCCGCTGACGATCGATCCGGCGTCGTCCGTCCTGCATTATGCGCAGGAGATCTTCGAGGGGATGAAGGCGTATCGACTCGCCGATGGCGGCACCGCGCTGTTCCGTCCCGAGGCCAACGCGCGCCGCTTCCAGGATTCGGCGCGGCGCCTGGCGATGCCCGAACTCCCCGAGGACCTGTTCATCGAATCGGTCGAGCGGCTGGTGAAGACCGACGCCGACTGGATCCCCGACAGCGACGGCGGTGCGCTGTACCTGCGCCCGTTCATGTTCGCGTCCGAAGTGTTTCTCGGCGTGAAGCCGTCGTCGGAATATCTCTACATGGTGCTCGCCTCGTCGGTCGGCGCGTATTTCAAGGGCGGCGCCCCGACCGTGTCGATCTGGGTCAGCCAGCAATACACCCGCGCCGCGCAGGGCGGCACCGGCGCCGCCAAGTGCGGCGGCAACTATGCGGCCAGCCTGCTCGCGCAGTCCGAGGCGATCCGCAACGGCTGCGACCAGGTGGTCTTCCTCGACGCGGCCGAGCGCCGCTGGGTCGAGGAACTGGGCGGCATGAACATCTTCTTCGTGTTCGACGACGGCAGCATGGCGACGCCGGCGCTGACCGGCACGATCCTGCCCGGCATCACGAGGGACTCAATCCTGACGCTCGCACGCGCGCAGGGCATCGAGGTGCGCGAAGAGGGCTATACGATCGACCAGTGGCGCGCCGATGCGGCAAGCGGACGACTGGTCGAGGCGTTCGCATGCGGCACCGCGGCGGTGGTGACGCCTATCGGCACGGTGGCGAGCCCCGAGGGACGCTTCACGATCGGTAGCGGTGGTCCAGGCGCGCTGACGATGCGGATGCGCGACGCGCTCGTGTCGATCCAGCGCGGCACCGCCCCCGACGCCAACAACTGGCTGCACCATCTCGCCGATTGAGGCGCGGAAGGGCTTTTCACGCGGCGCGGCCCCGCTATAAGGCCGCCTCTGTTGGGGCGTCGCCAAGTGGTAAGGCAGCGGCTTTTGATGCCGCCATGCGCAGGTTCGAACCCTGCCGCCCCAGCCAATCCTTATTCGATCTAGCGGGCCGCAGCGGCCATTTCGGCGTTGCGGCGCTCGGATGCGGCCAGCGTTTCGGTGAGCAAGGCGACCAGCGCGTCGTCGCGGTCGAGGACGTTCATGCCTTCGCGGGTCGAACCGCCGGGGCTGGCGACGCGGTCGGCCAGTATAGCGGGCGAGACGTCCGCATCGGCCGCCATGATCGCCGAGCCCTCCAGCGTGGCGATCGCGAGGCGGGCGGCCTGGTCCGCCGGAAGCCCTAGCGCCGCGCCAGCCTTGGCCAGCGCATCGGCGAAGCGGAACACGAAGCCGGGGCCGCAGCCCGCCAGCGCGGTCACCGCATCGAAATGCGCTTCGTCGGCGATCCACTCGTAATGGCCGAGCGGGCCTGCGAACGCTTCCGCCGCGGTGGTCGCCTCGGCCGACGCGCCGGGCGTGTAGAGCGACGTCACGCCCTTGCCGATCGCGACCGGGAGGTTAGGCATCGCCCGGACGATCGCGTCGGCCTCGAACCGCCCGGCAAGCGCGGCGTGATCGACACCCGCAAGGATCGACAGCAACAGCTTCGGAGCGCCCTTCATCGGCGCGAGCATCGCCTGCGCCGCGTCGATCTGTTGCGGCTTGAGCGCCAGCATCAGCGTGGCAGGCGCGTCTTCATCAGGCAGCGCGGTCAGCGAGCGGACACCATCGGGGGCACCCTTCCCGCTGCGCGTGATCACCGTCACGCTCGCCGGATCGAGTCCGGCGGCGATCCAGCGTCGCAGCATCGCGCCACCCATGTTGCCACAGCCGATCAACCATAGCGGGCCCGCCGGAAATCCCTTGACCGGAAACCCCATGCTCAAGCCTCGCCGTGCGTTTCGATCAACGCCGCAGCGAGCGCGTCCTTGGGGGTCTTGCCGCCCCACAGCACGAACTGGAACACGGGATAGAAGCGCTCGCATTCCTCGATCGCCGATTCGACCAGCAATTCGGCCGCATCGAGCGACATCGTGCCGTCGTCGCCCCCGTCGACCATCGCGGCATGCCGGAACAGCAAGATGCCGCTCGACGACCAGAGCTCGAAATGGCCGATCCAGAGCTGTTCGTTGACCAGCCCGATCGTCTCGTACACCGCCTGGCGGCGCTCGTCAGGCACCTTGATGTCGGGAAAAGCGAGGAATTGCAGCACGCTATCGTCTTCGCGCCACAGCGCACGCAGTTCGTACGTCGCCCAGCTGCCCTTCACGGTCGCGACGATCTCGTCCTCGTGGCGCTCATGCTCCCAGCCATGCGCAGCGTAATAGCTTTCGAGCATGTCGATCGGAGCAGCGTCTTCGTGGTCGCGGTCTACTTGGTCGAGCATCATTAGGTCCTGGCGGTCCTTATCGCACGACAAAGGGTGCCGAGGCAAAAACGCCACGGCAACCCCATCGAACCCGTTTGTGCGGAAAACTGTGGAAAAGTCAGTCGACCGACGCCCCGAGTGGCGCAGTTACCGTCGACTGGGCCGCGAACTTGGCCTCGAGCGCATCGAGACGGGCTTTCAACACGTCGTTCTCGTCGCGCGCGGCGGCGGCCATGGCCTTGACCGCGTCGAACTCTTCGCGACTGACGAAATCGAGCCCGCCGAGCCATTCGCGCGCCCGTTCCCGCGCGCCCGAACCGGCTTCGCGACCGACGCCCGCAAGCGTACCGGCCGCACCGTTCAAGACCTTGACGATATCGTCGAACACGCGGTTTTCGGACTGCATTGCTTCAAAACCCCAGAGACTGTTGCATATACTGCTGCGTCACAGCATTTGGGACGTATGGGCCGTCGGTGCAAGGCTTTCGGCATTCGGGTTCAGCTGCCCGATGCTGAAGGCGAGCACGCCGGCAAAGCTGATCCACACCATATACGGCACCATCAGCCACGCCGCGGCGGGCCGGATCCGCGCGAATACGAAGGTCGCCGCGATCGACAGCACCAGCATCGCGACGATCACCAATACCGACGCACCGATCCTATGCGCGCCGAAGAAGACGGGCGTCCAGGCGAGGTTGAGCACGAACTGCCCGACGAACAGCGCGACCGCGAGCCCGCGCAGCCGCGCGCCGCGTGCGTTGAGGATCATCGCCAGCGCGAGCCCGATCAGAATGTAGAGAGTCGTCCAGACGACGGGGAACACCCAGCCCGGCGGGTTCAGCGCGGGCTTAGCGAGCGCCATGTACCACGCATTCTCGCTGCCGACGCTGACCGATCGTCCGGAGAGGAAGCCGAGCAGCAGGATCAGGGGCACGGTCACGACCGCCCAGCGGAGGAACGACATCCTCAACTGGCCCTTCGAAGCGATACCGCCCACACACGTCCTTCCGTCTCTACGCGGGAACGTCCTGCCGCGCGTTTGGCGATCCGTAAACCGTGCGTGCGGGGAAATCGTTCCGCTAGTGGTTCATTCCGGCACGGTGGCGGCGCTGGCCGCGGTTTTGAAGCACACCCACCGCCCACATCCGTCATCCTGACGAAAGTCAGGACCCAGGGTCAAGAAGGCTGCGCTCTGTACTCTGGGTCCTGACTTTCGTCAGGATGACGGGAGGGCTTGAGGACACTTCGACGCTTCCGATGCAGGCCTTTCATCCCCAAGCCTAGCAGCGATCAGGAACTCAACGTTACCCTCGGGGCCGGTGATCGGGCTTTCGACCACGCCCTCGACGTGCCAGCCCTGCCCGGTCAGCCACGCCGCGACCTCGTCGCAGACGCGCTGGTGGATGGCGGGATCGCGGACGACGCCGCCCTTCCCCACTTCCTCGCGGCCCGCCTCGAACTGCGGCTTCACCAGCGCCATCAACCGCGCGTCGGCCTTGGCGAAGGACATCGGCCGTTCGAGCACCTTGGCCAAGCCGATGAAGCTCGCATCGCACACGATCAGGTCGACGGGTTCGGGGATGTGCGCGGGCGTGAGGATGCGCGCGCTGGTCTGTTCGTGAACGATGACGCGCTCGTCCTGGCGAAGCGACCATGCAAGCTGGTTGGTGCCGCTGTCGACTGCGTACACCTTGGTCGCGCCATTCTTCAGCAACACGTCGGTGAAGCCGCCGGTCGACGAGCCGACGTCGATCGCGATCGCGCCGACCACGTCCCAGCCGAAATGCGTCAGGCCATGCGCCAGCTTGATCCCGCCGCGCGAGACCCAGGGGTGATCGCGCCCCCGAACGTCGAGCACGACGTCGTCGGGGAGCGTCTGGCCGGGCTTATCGACTTTCTTCGTGCCCGCGAACACCAGGCCCGCCATGATCAGCGCCTGCGCACGCGTCCGCGACTCGACGAGGCCCCTGTCGACCAGCATCTGGTCCGCCCGTATTTTTACCATGCGCGCATCCTTGCCATGCCCGCCTATCGCCGCCCCGTCCGGCTACCGCAAGCTGCCTTCCTTTCGCCGCAATCTCATTGCCCATCAATTAAGTAGGATTAGCTTTGATATCGGAGAGCGTGGCGTGACCGGCGTCCCCTAGAGCGCCGTTCACCCATGCTTTCCACCCTCTATCCAGAGGGCCCGGAAACCGGGAATTTGGAGAAGGAGAAGCGCTGTGGGTAGTTTCGCACCGTATGAATCCGTCCAGCCGACCATCCTGACCGTGCCGGGTCTCGGCGGTTCCGGCCCCTCGCATTGGCAGACCCTGTGGGAAGACGCACGGCCCGACACGGTCCGCGTCGAACTCGGCATGTGGAACACGCCGCACCGCAACGCCTGGGTGACGCGGCTCGACGAGGCGATCCGTCGCGCGGACGCACCGGTGATTCTCGCCGCGCACAGCCTTGGCTGCCTTGCGGTGGCATGGTGGGCCGAACTCAGCCCGCAACCTTATGGCTGGCCGGTCGCCGGCGCGCTTCTGGTGGCGCCGGCGGATGTCGATCGCGGCGGCGCGCAGGCGGAGTTGAAAGGTTTCTCGCCGACGCCGCGGAAGCCGCTCCCCTTCCCGTCGATCGTGGTGGCGAGCAGCGACGACCCCTGGGTCACGCCCGAACGCGCGCACAGCATGGCGGCGGACTGGGGCAGCCACTTCGTCGACGCCGGACCGCAGGGGCATCTGAACGCCGCGAGCGGGATCGGCTGGTGGCGCGAGGGGCAGTACCTGCTGGAGCGGGTGATCGCGGCGAGTGGCGATGGCCGGGGACAGGCTTTGCCGCCGAGCACGGCGCGCTCGATCCTGGCGGTGAGTGCGACGGATGCCGCGCAGGCGCATTATCTAGGTGGGTAACGCCGCCTACTTAATGAGCCACCACCCCGGCGAAGGCCGGGGCCCAGTTGGGAAGCGTTGGTAACGGAGCGCGGTCCCTCGTTACTGCGACCTCACCAACTGGGCCCCGGCCTCCGCCGGGGTGGCGTGCGGGGGAGCGATTCACTGAATTCGAGAACCGTCCTTATCGAACAGATCGGGATTAGCCGCTTGCTCTGCTTTCGCCGCCGCCAAGCCACCCCGCATCCGTCGCCACATCGCGATATTCAGCGACACCATCACGATCACCGCGAGCGCGATGATCGCGATGGCCTTGGTCGGCCCGGTCATGCCCGCGCTTCGGCGACCCCGCCCGAATTGTGGCGAAGCGCCTTGAGCACCGTGTCGACCAGCGCAGTGGCGTCGAGGCCAGCTTCGGCATACTGGATCTCAGGCTTGTCCTGGTCCTGGTACACATCCGGCAGGCGCAGCGTGCGCAGCTTGAGTCCGCCGTCGATCAGCCCCTCGTCCGATGCCATCGTCAGCACGTGCGCGCCGAAGCCGCCGACCGAATTCTCCTCGATCGTCACCGCGACCTCGTGCGTGGTCAGCAGCTTGCGGATCAGGTCGACGTCGAGCGGCTTGGCGAAGCGCAGATCGGCGACCGTGGTCGACAGCCCCTTGGCTTCGAGGGTTTCAGCGGCCTTGAGCGCCTCCTCGAGACGTGTGCCGAGCGACAGGATCGCGACGGTCTTGCCCTCGCGCACGACGCGGCCCTTGCCGATCTCCAGCAGTTGCGGGATCTCGGGCAGCGCGACGCCGGTGCCGTTGCCGCGCGGATAGCGGACCGCGATCGGGCCGGTGTCGTACTGTGCCGCGGTGTGCGTCATGTGGACCAGCTCGGCCTCGTCCGCCGCCGCCATCACGACAAAGTTCGGCAGCGTCGCGAGGTAGGTGACGTCGAACGACCCGGCATGAGTCGCGCCGTCCGCACCGACCAGCCCGGCGCGGTCGATCGCGAAGCGGACCGGCAGGTTCTGGATCGCGACGTCGTGCACGACCTGATCATAGGCGCGCTGGAGGAACGTCGAGTAGATCGCGCAGAACGGGCGCATCCCCTGGGCCGCAAGGCCAGCGGCAAAGGTGACGCCGTGCTGTTCGGCGATACCGACGTCGAAGAACCGGTCGGGATACGCCTTGGCGAACGCGTCGAGCCCGGTGCCCGACGGCATCGCCGCGGTGATCGCGCAGATACGCGGGTCCTTCGCGGCCTCGGCGACGAGCTGCGCGCCGAACACGTTCTGGTATTGCGGCGGGCCCGGGGGTGCCTTGGTCTGCACGCCCGAGATCACATCGAACTTCTGCACGCCGTGATATTTGTCTGCGGCGGCCTCGGCGGGCGCGTAGCCCTTGCCCTTCTTGGTGACGACATGGACGAGGATCGGGCCCTCCTCCGCATCGCGCACATTCTCGAGCACCGGGATCAGGTGATCGAGATTATGACCGTCGATCGGGCCGACATAATAGAAGCCGAGTTCCTCGAACAGCGTGCCGCCCATCGTCATGCCGCGGGCGAACTCGTCGGTCTTCCGCGCGGCGTTGTGGAACGGACGCGGCAGGCGACGCGCAAGCTTCTTCGCGAGTTCGCGGATGCCGAGGAATTCGCGACTCGATACGATCCGCGACAAATACGCCGAGAGGCCACCGACGGGCGGCGCGATCGACATGTCGTTGTCGTTGAGGATCACGACCAGACGGTTGCCGGCCTGCTCGGCGTTGTTCATCGCCTCGTACGCCATGCCCGCGGACATCGCGCCGTCGCCGATCACGGCGATGCCCTTGCCCGGCGTACCCGCGATCTTGTTGGCGATTGCGAAGCCCAGCGCCGCCGAGATCGACGTCGACGAATGCGCCGCGCCGAACGGGTCGTATTCGCTCTCACTGCGCTTGGTGAAACCGCTGAGCCCGCCACCCTGGCGGAGCGTGCGGATGCGATCGCGGCGCCCGGTGAGGATCTTGTGCGGATAGCATTGGTGGCCGACGTCCCACACGAGGCGGTCGCGCGGTGTGTCGAAGACGTAGTGGATCGCGGTGGTCAGCTCGACCACGCCGAGACCCGATCCGAGATGGCCGCCGGTGGTGCCGACCGCGGAGATCGTCTCGGTACGCAGCTCGTCGGCGAGTTGTCGGAGCTGATCGGGCCTCAGCTTGCGGAGGTCGTCGGGCGTCGAAACGGTATCGAGCAGCGGTGTCGAGGGAAGATCGGCCATCATGCAGGCTTAATGCAGCGCGGGTATCGTGTCGATTGTTACCGTGTCTTGACGTAGCATTCGCGCTGAAATCGCTCGGGAAGTGCACAATTATGAACTTTGAGCACCGTGTTGCCGTCGCGGCGGATATCCCGGCGATCGCCGCGCTGATGACGCGGGCGATCGGCGCGTTGCAGGAGGATTTCCTCACGCCGGCGCAAGTCGAGGCGAGCCGCGCGGTGATGGGGCTGGATACGCAGCTGATCGCGGACGGGACGTATGTGCTGGTGGAGTCGGATGGGCGGCTGGCCGGATGTGGCGGGTGGAGCCGGCGGGCGACCTTGTACGGTGGCGATCATAGCACGGCGTTACGCGATTCGGCGCTGCTGGACCCGGCGCGCGATGCGGCGCGGATCCGGGCGATGTATACGGACCCGGATTTCGTGCGGCGGGGTGTCGGACGGCTGGTGCTGTCGGTTTGCGAGGCGGCTGCGCGCGAGGCGGGGTTTATGCGGGCGGAGATGATGGCGACGCTGGCGGGGGAGCCGCTGTACCGGGCCTGCGGGTATCTGCCGATCGAGCGAATCGAGACGCCGGGGGAGGCCCCGGTGCCGATGATACGGATGGGGAAGGATTTGGCCTGACGGCTTCCCTTCTGCCCCCCTCCCTGGAAGGGAGGGGCCGGGGGTGGGTCGGCTTCCGTATCAGGGACGCTGGCCAAAACCGCCCGACCCACCCCTACCCCTCCCTTTCAGGGAGGGACGAACTGAAACCGGGGTAAGCCCTACTTCGCCTCGCACTCCGCACAACGGCCACGGACCTCGATAACCGGGCGCACCGGCGAGAAGCCTGCTGCCTCCGCCGCGTTACGAACGCCCTTGGTGATCGTGTCGTTGTCGAGATGCGTGGTCTGGCCGCACGAGTCGCAGACCAGGAAGATACAGTCGTGCAGGCAATCGGGGTGCGCGTTGGCGACATAGGCGTTGGCGCTCTCGACCCGCCGCGCGAGGTTCGCGCCGACGAACAGGTCGAGGATGCGGTACACGCTGTTCGCCGCAACCCGCCGGCCTTCGGATTTCGACACGGCTTCGGCGATATCGTACGCGGAGGCGGGCTTCTCGAAACTCGCGAGCGCGGCGAACACGCTCGCGCGCATCGACGTCCATTGCTCGCCGGCTTTTTCCAGCGTCGTCTGCGCTGCGATGGTGAGATCGGCGCCCTGCGGTTCGGTGTGGTTGTGAGCGTGCGCCATGCTGGGTGAAGTAGGATGCCGGAGGGGTTCCAGCAACCCGCTCAGCTGTCGGCGCGGCGGTTGAGATCGTGGCCGAAGGCGAGCAGACCGACGCCGACGATCGTCCACAGCGTCTCGCCGCCGCCGCTGTCGTGCGGCAGCGTCATCGCGCCCGCCATGATGCCGAGCCCGAGCGCGCCCATTGCGGCGGGCATCATATAGCCGTGATTGAGCACGCCGCGGCCGAGCGCCAGCGCGCCGAGGGCGATCGCGATCGTCAGGCCGACCTCGTGAATGATCGGATCGAGCAGGAACCCGCTCGCGGTCGACATCAACGCGACCAGCACAGAAGTCGCCAAGCAATGCACCATGCACAGGCCCGAAAGCCCGATCGCATAGCGATCGAGACCGGCGAAACGGTGGGTATGCGTGGCCGAGGGCGTCATCGTTTGTTGGATATAGACGGCTCAACGAAAGGATACAACATTACATCCTTGATTTTCTTGGTGAGTTGGTGGGTTTTGAAGGGGCGTTCCCTCTTCCTTGTTCTCCCGCGAAGGCGGGAGCCCAGGCTGGGCTCCCGCCTTCGCGGGAGAACAAGTTTCGCGGGAGAACAAGTGAGGTAGAGCGTGACTGCCCCAGGTCCCGGCGCCCGAACCTCCGCCAACAACATGAAGCAATGGCGCATCACGAAGCGATGGCGCCGCGCCCTTCAGGGGAGTAATACGCCGCCATGCTTCAACCCAGCGCCGCCTTTCTCACCAAAGCCCGTCCTCGTGCGGTCGCCCTGTGGCTCTATACGGTGGCGGCGCTGATCGTCGCGATGGTCGTTATCGGCGGGATCACGCGGCTGACCGAGTCGGGGCTGTCGATCACGCAGTGGAAGCCGATCAGCGGGATCATCCCGCCGCTCAACGACGCGCAGTGGCAGGCCGAGTTCGACGCCTACAAGCGCATTCCCGAATACGCCGCGTTCAACGCCGACATGACGGTCGGCGGGTTCAAGGCGATCTTCTTCTGGGAATATCTCCACCGGCTCTGGGGCCGACTGATCGGGCTTGCCTTCGCGGTGCCGCTGATCTGGTTCGCGGTGCGCAAGCGTATCCCGGTCGGCTATGGCTGGCGCTTGTCGGCGCTGCTGGCGCTCGGCGCGTTCCAGGGCGCGATCGGCTGGTGGATGGTAGCCTCTGGCCTGTCGGTGCGGACCGACGTCAGCCATATCCGGCTCGCCGTGCATCTGCTCACCGCGCTGACGATCCTCGCGGGGATCGTGTGGACCGCGCTCGACCTGATGGCGCTGCACCGCAATCCGCTCGCCGCCCCTGCCCGCCTCGCGCCCGTCGCCATTCTCGCGCTCGCGCTGCTGTTCGTCCAACTCGTCTATGGCGCGTTCACCGCCGGGCTCGACGCCGGCTATGCGTTTGCGAGTTGGCCGCTGATGGGCGACGGGCTGTTCCCCGCAGATGTGCCGATGGTGAACCCCGCCTGGAGCAACGCGGTCGACAACCCGATCGTGGTGCAGTTCATCCACCGCTGGTTCGCCTTCGCCGCCGCTGCGGGGCTGATCTGGCTGGCCGTGAAGGCGACCAAGACCGGCAGCAGCGCGGGATTTTACGTGGTCGGACTCGTCACGCTCCAGATCATGCTTGGGATCGCAACGCTGATGACCGGCGTGCAGATCGACGTCGCGGTCGCCCACCAGGGCAATTCCGCCCTGCTCCTGATCGCCGCGATGTTCGCCGCCCATGCCGTAGGCACCGCACCCCGCCTGAATCAACGGGGCCTGAAGCAGCGGGTATAATAATACCCGTCAGGAAACCGGCGGAAAGCTTGACTTGAAGCCCCCCTTTCAGCATTAGGCCGGCATTCGCGCTGCGGGGCCTCCCCTTGGTGCGCTTGCATTCAATCTGGAAGGTCTAACGCCCATGAAGGCGCTCATGAAGACCACCAAGTCGGCAAAGCCGGCTGAGGTGGAGAAGCAGTGGCATATCGTCGACGCGGAAGGTCTCGTCGTCGGTCGTGCTGCATCGATCATCGCCAACGTCCTGCGCGGCAAGCATAAGGTGTCGTTCACCCCGCATGTCGATTGCGGTGACAACGTCGTCGTGATCAACGCAGACAAGATCCGCTTCACCGGCAACAAGGCCGCGAAGAAGATCTATTACAAGCACACCGGTTACGCCGGCGGCATCAAGGGCATCACTGCCGCCAAGGTCCTCGATGGCCGCTTCCCGGAGCGCGTTCTCGAAAAGGCTGTCGAGCGCATGATCCCGCGCGGCCCGCTGGGTCGTGAGCAGATGCGCAACCTGCGTATCTTCAAGGGCACCGAGCATCCGCACGAGGCACAGAACCCTGCCGTCCTCGACATCGGCAGCATGAACCGCAAGAACAAGGTGGGCGCATAATGTCCGACAACCGCCAGTCGCTCGCCGATCTCGCGAGCCTGACCAACCAGCCCGCGCCGGCTGCCCCCGCCGAGCAGGCTCTGCCGACTAGCGAAGGCGATCTCGCAGCGCCGGTCTCGAACGAGCCCGTCCGCGAGCCGATGCCGCTGCGCGAGCAGATCCTCGACAAGCAGGGCCGCGCCTATGCGACCGGCCGTCGTAAGGACGCCGTCGCGCGCGTCTGGGTCAAGCCCGGCACCGGCAAGATCACGATCAACGGTCGTGACCAGGAAGTGTATTTCGCACGTCCGACGCTGCGCCTCGTCATCAACCAGGTGTTCGGCATCACCGAGCGCGAAGGTCAGTACGACGTCGTCTGCACCGTCAAGGGTGGTGGTCTTTCGGGCCAGGCCGGCGCGGTCAAGCACGGCATCAGCCAGGCGCTGACCCGCTTCGAGCCGGTGCTGCGCGCCTCGGTGAAGGCAGCAGGCTTCCTGACCCGCGACAGCCGCGTCGTCGAGCGCAAGAAGTACGGCAAGGCGAAGGCCCGTCGCAGCTTCCAGTTCTCGAAGCGCTAATCTCGCTTTCAGTACCTGCGTATCAGAAGGGCGGTCCGGCAACGGGCCGCCTTTTCTGGTTTTGGGTGTAATCCGGAAGGAAATATACCGTCCGGGTAGCAGCCCCGAAGCGCAACGACCTCCCCTCCCTGAAAGGGAGGGGTTGGGGGTGGGTAGGCCTGCTCGAGTCCAAACGGTCGAATGTGCATGCGGAAACCGACCCACCCCCTGCCCCTCCCTTTCAGGGAGGGGAGACCGTCGGAGTGGAGGCGGTGCGATGCGGACATTACGGCGATCGAGCTCGTCGATCGTTTAGACAGGCCGACATCGCTTCACGCGATCGGCCTCGCGCCTGCGTCTTGTTCTCCCGCGAAGGCGGGAGCCCATGCTGGGTCTCCGCCTTCGCGGGGAAATAACCTATAGATACCCCAGCAGCGCCCGTCCCCCCTTTCGGCTGGACCTCACCCCAACGCCACGATGATCTCGTCAAGCGAGGCATTGCGGATGCCGCGACGGTCGAACTCGTCGAGCATCGTCGTCCACCAGGCATAGAATCGCTTCAGGTCCGCCGCATCGCGGACATACGGCGTATGACCGGGCGCGAGCGACGGCGAGTGGAATGACAGATTGAAAAGCCGCAACCCCTCGCCCGCCGCGACCGCCACCGCTTCGAGCGCGGCAGCAATCGGCATGTCCTCGGGGGTCAGCGCGATCCGCGACAACAGGCGCGCGCGCGCGAATACCCCCCGGCCCTTCGGTACGCGGCCTAGCGCAGTGTACAGCCTGCCGCCGCCCCGTCGCGCGCGGCCGATGAAAACGGTGGTCAGCGGCAGTTCGACCATGCCGCGCTCGCGATACGCACCCGCCTCCGCCATCGAGAAGTCCGGGCCGCCATCGCCGCTGTAATCGTAGCCGGGACGAACCGAGCTATCGATCCGGTAACCGAGCGTCGCCAGCAGGTCGAAACTATGCGGCCCGATGCCGTAACGACCGGCACGATACGCACGAGGTGCCACACCGAACGCGGTAGTGATCGCCGACGTGAGCGTCTTGAGCTTGGCGGCTTCCAGCGCCCGCGGCAGGTTGCCCGCATAGCTCGCCGCCGATGTCGCCGCCCCCTCGAACGGCGGATTGACCCAAGCATGCAACTGCGTGCCGATCTCCGACCGCCCATCCTCGACGACGCGCGACAGGATCGCGACCGAAGCCGGATCGGTGGCGATCGGGTGGTCGATCATGCAGTTGAGCGCGACGCCACGCTCGGCGAACCGGCGGTGCGCGTCGGGGAATGCGGCCATCGCGGTCGTCGCGCGGTTGCGGGAATCATGGGGAGCGCGCCAGTCGAACTCTTCCTCGACATCCACGAATACGGTGAAGCGGGTGCCGAAATCCTCGGGCCAGACCACCCGCTGCGCGTCGGTCGGCCGCGGCGGGCGGTAAGTCACCGCTGGTCGTCGGCGGTACGCTCCGCTTCCACGACATCGGCGGCCGGGAGTTGCAGCGTGAGGCGTTCCGCGCCGATCGTAAGGACGCCGCCGAGTTCGACCGCGAGGTTTTGCGCAAGGCGCAGCGCGAAGCCGGTGCCGAGCAGCGGCGCGCCGTCGCCCTCCTGTTCGGCGTCGATGCTGAGCAGCACGTCGGTCGCATGCGCGGCGAGTGCGGCGGGGCGGTCGAACTCGATCGTGATCGTGTCGGCCACCGGCCGCACGACGATCCCGAGCTGTTCCCCCTGACGCCCCGCCGAAACCAGCGCGGCGAGCAGGCGACCGACCAGCCGTTCGACCGCGCGATCGTCGCCGAGGATATCGCAGTCGCCCGCCGGCATCGCCACGGACAGGCTCGCCCCGCGCAGCGTCGCGAGCGGCTGCAGATCCTTCGTGACGCGGTCGAGCAACGCACGGACCGGCACCGTGGTCGGCCTCAGGTCGAGCGCATGGCCTTCGATCCGTGCGGCGGTATCGAGATCGTCGATCGCGGCGAGCAGGTCGCCCGCCTGCGTGCGGATCGCCGTCGCACGGTCGCGATAGGTCGGCGAGACGGGGCCGAGCAACTGCGTCTCGATCAGCTCGGCGAACCCGGCGATCGCATTGGTCGGCGTGCGCAGTTCGTGGACGAGCTGGCGGAGCGAATCCGCGACCGGCGACGATGGGCGCACCGGCATGCGACCCGCGTGGGCGGTCTCGTCGCGACGCGGGCGGCGAGCGGTGCCGCGGAAACCGATGAAGCGGCCCGACGCATGTTCGAACGCGGGCACGCCCGACAGCCGCCAGGATCCGAACGCGTCGGACAGTCCGCCGACTTCGAGCCGCGCGTCGCTGAACCGAGAGCGGCGCCGGAATGCCCCGGCCGCGACACCGTCGAGATGCGCCTCGCCCTGCTGCGCGGCATAGGCCAGCGATACGCCGACCAGCGCCGAGCGCGCGACCCCGTCGACCATGCGGATGATGCCTTGCCCGTCGGTTTCGAAGCGGAAGCTCTCGATTTCGGCCGCCGCCGGTGTCGGGGTGGCGGCGTCGACGATACGGTCGCGGTTGAACGCCTCGATCCGCGCGACCAGGTCGGAGATCTCGAACCGGTCCGCCGACGCAGGTCCGGTCGGTTCGACGACGGGAGGTTCGGTCTCGGCGAGCTTGGCGTGACGAAACGCCTCGGCGACGAACGGCAGCCCTCGGGCGACCGCGCCCAGCGCCATGAACGGGGTTTCGCTGAGGGGCGCGGAGTAGAGCGACGGTTCGGGCGCTGCTGCAGGCGGCGTGTCGATCGGGGGTGGGACGAACACCTCGGCAACGGGTTCTTCAACGACAGGCGGCTCTTCGGCCAGCACCGGCGCGGCAGCGATCGGCGCGGCAGCGATCGGCTCCGCAAGCGTCGGCTCCACAAGGGTCGTCTCCGCCTCGACCGGCGCATCGGGTTGCGGCAGCACGAAGTCGGTCGAACCGAAGCTCTGCAAGCCACGCTGGACCTCCGCCGGCAGGTCGCGGCGATGGCGCAACACCGAACGGCTGGCGGGCGTCAGGCGCGGCAGGATCGCCAGCCACTCGTCGGGCTCCAGCGTCGCGGTCCGCAGCACCGGTGCGGCGATCGCCAGCGCATCCTCAGCGAAGAACCCGACCAGGTTCGCATCGGGCCGGGCGAAGGCAAGCGCGCGGGCGCTGGCGGCGCGAACCTCGACCGGCACGGCCTGACGCAACAGGCGCAGTCGCGCGATGGCCGGTTCGTCGACCGCCGCCCGACCGCGACCCATCAGGTCCACCAGTTGGCGCCACGCGGATTGCGCGCCGAAACCGGTGGCCATGTCGGCAGCGAGGATCGTCTTCAGGCTATCGTCGAACCGCACATCGCTCCCCGGTTGTCATGGGCCTACCACGCTCTCCGTACCGATTCCTTAACGCCGCCCCCCTGGCGACGGAACAGGCCATTTCGGCAGGACGGAAGGTTCGTCGCATAGTGGGACAATTGCGTTTCGCCGCAACAATCTTATCGCTATGAGGAATGAATCGCTTGGTTTGCGATGCCTATCGGGAGTTGCGTGAAATGAGTTTTGACCGGATCGATCGGCAGATCCTGTCGCTGTTGCAGGCCGACGGTCGGATGACCAATGTCGACCTGGCCGACCAGGTGGGCCTTACCGCACCGCCTTGCCTGCGCCGCGTCCGCGCGCTCGAGGAGGCGGGGGCCATCCGCGGCTATCATGCCGATCTCGATGCGGGCCGTCTCGGCTTCCCGATCACGGTGTTCGCGATGGTGTCGCTGCGCAGCCAGGCCGAGCACGACCTCGCCGCGTTCGAGCATCATATCGCGGATATTCCGGAAATCCGGGAATGTCACATGCTCAACGGGGAGATCGACTTCATCCTGAAGATCGTCGCGGCGGACCTGAAGAGTTTCCAGGAAATTCTGACGACCCACCTGACGCCGGCACCCAACGTGGCGAGCGTGAAGACGTCGCTGACGATCCGCACGGCCAAGGCGCTGTCGGGGATACCGGTGGTGGTGGACTAGGCTTATATACCTTCGCCCCTCCCTGGAAGGGAGGGGTTGGGGGTGGGTCGGTTTCCGCGGGGTTCAGACCTCACGGACATGAGCCGGCCTACCCACCCCCTGCCCCTCCCTTTCAGGGAGGGGGGTTGGACGTACCCCCACTACGGAACAGGGGAGCCGACACAGCATGCCGCTCTAGCGACACCTCAAACGAAAACGGGGCGGCATCGCTGCCGCCCCGTTTCTTCTCGACACAGACCCGATCGCTTACGCGGCCGGGGCGCCGAGCCACGTGTTCCACAGGCCGGCGACGTCGGCCTTGGGCGAACCCTTGACCGCGGCGAATGCGGTTGCGGCACCCGCCTTGTCGCCAGAGCGGGCGAGCGCGATGCCCATGTGCAGGTTGACGTCGTCGGCGTCGACGCCGCCCTTCTGCAGCGCCACGCGGTACAGTTCGACCGCCTTGGCATAGTTGTTCTGGCCGAGATACGCATCGGCCGTACCCGCGGCGAGCTTGCCGTTGGCGGCCGTCGTCGCGCGCTTTTCGAGACCGGCGAGCGGACCGTCGGCGGCGATGTTCTTGGTCGCGTCGGCCAGCAGCCCCTTGGCCATCGTGTTCGACGCGGGAATCTTGCCCTGCGCCATGCCTTCCTTGAGCACCGCCTGCGCCTCGCTCGGCAGACCGCGACGGTTCACGCTATCGGCATATTGCAGATAGTCGGTCTGGTCGGCGAGCGAGTTGGTCGCCCGCATCAGGCGGAAGATGTCGACCTTCTGCGCTTCGTCGAGCGGGATCAGCGCGTTCTGCTGGATACCCGACAGGATCAGCACGTCGCGCCAGTTCTTCGCGGTCGGATAGGCGGTGATCCACTTCTTCAGCCACGCCATCGTGTCGGCGTTGCGCTTCGCGGCGTACGACTTGGCGACCGCATAGCGGTAATATTCCTCGGGAGCCTTCTGGCCCGCCGCAGTCATCTGCGCGATGCTGGCGTCGAGATCGGCGGTCGCACCGGCGACGTCGCCGCTGTCCATCTTCGCCTTGATGATCTGCAGCGACAGGTTCGGATCGTTGTAGCCGAGCTCCTTGGCCTTCGCGAAATACTGGAGCGCGATCGGATACTGCTTGCCGTTGAAGGCGAGCGCGCCACGGCGATACGCGTAGCGGCCACGATCAGCGGCCGGCGTCGCGGCATTGGCGATCAGCGCATCGAGCGGCCCGGCGAGCGTCGTCTCGTTGATCGGTGCGTTGGGGTTGGCGGTCTGTGCCGCGACCAGCTTCTCGTTCTCGAGCTGATAGCGCAGCGCGGCGCCGATATACTTCTCGTAATCGGTCTTGGCGGCGGCATCGATCTGGTCGATCGCGGTCTGCGCACCGGCATAATCCTTGGCGGCGAGCGCGGTCTGCGCGGCGACGCCGGGCTTCTGCACTTCCGGGCTCAGCTTCATCGCCGGCGCGGCATCGGCCTTCTTGTCCTTGGCGAACGCGGGCGCCGACAGCGCGAGGCCGCTCGTGCCGGTGGCGAACGCCGCAATCAGTGCAAGCTTCGAAATGGTCTTCATGCGGAAACTCTCCCTTTGCGTCGGCACCCTCAGGTTGGCGGCGCGCGACGTCGCTATATGGTCCGCCATGCATACGTTCAAGCGAGCGGCTTGGATCCCGCAGATGTGCGATTGCGCGTGAACGGCAATTGAACGCGCCCCCCGCCATAGCTAGATCGCGACCATGATCGCTGTCCTATCGCCCGCCAAGACGCTCGATTACGAGAGCGCACTGCCCAAGCTCGAGCCCACCACGCCGCGGTTTGCCGACGAGGCGAAAACGCTCGCGCATGCCGCCGCGCATCTGACGCAGAAGAAGCTGTCGGAACTGATGCACATCTCGCCCGCGCTGGCGAAGCTGAACGCCGACCGGTATCGCGATTTCGATACGCTGCCCGAGCGGCCGGCGATGTTCGCGTTCGCGGGCGATGTCTATACCGGGCTGGAGGCGAAGACGCTCGACGAGGCGGCGGTCGACTATGCGCAGGATCATGTGCGGATGCTGTCGGGGCTGTACGGCCTGCTCCGGCCGCTCGACCTGATGCGGCCCTACCGGTTGGAGATGGGCACGCGCTGGGCGCCGCGGAAGACGAAGCTGACCGACTGGTGGGGCGATCGGATCGCCAAGGTGCTCGCCGACGACGTCGAGGCGGAGGGGTCGGGGACGATCCTGAACCTCGCGAGCCAGGAATATTGGGCGGCGGCGGACGGCAAGCTGCCCTCCTCCATACGCGTCGTCGCGATCGATTTTCGCGAGGGCGAGGCGCAGAAGTTCGTCAGCTTCCACGCGAAGAAGGCGCGCGGGATGGTCGCGCGGTGGCTGGTCGAGCACCGCGTCGGCGACATCGAGGGGATCAAGGGGTTCGACAGCGACGGCTATGCCTATGACGCGGCGGGCAGCAGCGATGCGCAGTTCCGGTTCGTGCGGAAATGAGCAGCGCGGTCGTCATCGGTGCGTCGGGCGGGATCGGCAAGGCGCTGGAAGAGGCGCTGATCGAAGAGGGTGCGTTCGACAAGGTCTACGGGTTCGCGCGATCGGAAAGCGGCGACCGGCATCTCGATCTTCAGGACGAGGCGAGCATTGCGGCGGCGGCTTTGCGGGTCGGCTCGCCGACGCTGGTGATCATCGCGACGGGCTTGCTCCACGACGGCGACAAGGGTCCCGAGAAGGCGATGCGCGAGCTCGACCCGGTGTGGATGGCGCGCAACTTCGCGATCAACGCGATCGGGCCCGCGCTGGTGGCGAAGCACTTCCTGCCGGCGATGCCGAAGGCGGGGCGGATCGTGTTCGCCGTGCTCTCGGCGCGTGTTGGCAGCATCGGCGATAACAAGCTCGGCGGCTGGTATGGGTATCGTGCGTCGAAGGCAGCGCTGAACCAGTTGGTGAAGACGATCTCGATCGAGGACAAGCGGCGCAATACGAGCGGGATCGTCGTCGGCCTGCATCCGGGAACGGTCGACACCGGTTTGTCGCAGCCGTTCCAGGGCAACGTGACGCCCGGCAACCTGTTCAAGCCGGACCGCGCGGCGGTGCAGTTGCTCGACGTAATCGACGGCCTGCGCGCGCCGGACAGCGGCAAGCTGTTCGCCTGGGACGGCGTCGAGG
>NZ_JACONT010000016.1 GCF_014358075.1 Sphingomonas albertensis
TCCAGGGAGGGGGGAAGTCACAGCATCCCCTTGGTCGACGGGATCGCATCTGCCTTGCGCGGATCGATCTCGATCGCCGTCCGAAGCGCCCGCGCCACACCCTTGAATGCCGCCTCGGCGATGTGGTGATTATTGGTTCCGTAGAGAGTCTCGACGTGCAGCGTGATCCCCGCCGCCTGCGCGAAGCTATGGAAGAAATGCTCGAACATCTCGGTGTCCATCCCGCCCAAGCGCTTCTGCGAGAACAAATCCTTCCACACCAGCCAGGGCCGCCCGGAAATATCCAAAGCCACCCGCGTCAGCGTCTCGTCCATCGGCGACAGCGCATCGCCGTACCGCGCGATGCCCCGCTTATCGCCGAGCGCCTGCGCGAACGCCTGCCCGATCGCGATGCCGGTATCCTCGACGGTGTGATGCTCGTCGATGTGCAGGTCGCCCTTGGTCCGTACGCGGAGGTCGATCAGCGAGTGACGCGACAATTGTTCAAGCATGTGATCGAAGAAACCGACCCCGGTCTCGACGTCGTACACGCCGGTCCCATCGAGGTTCACGGTGACGTCGATCGCCGTCTCGGCGGTGGAGCGGGTAATCGTGGCGGTGCGCATGCCACCTCCCATAACGTCCGCCACGACGCATGCAATCTTGACCGGCATCCGAATGGCGCTACCCAAGGGATATGACCGATGGACTGCCCGATAGCCTGATTCCGTACGACGAGATCGTACAAGAAGCCCTGCGTGCCGTGGTCGGCCGCGTGCTCGGTTCGGTCGCGGAGGCCGGCGGGCTTCCCGGCGAGCATCATTTCTACATCACCTTCAAGACGCAGGCGCCCGGCGTCGACATCCCCAAGCGCCTCATCGAGCGCTTCCCGGACGAGATGACGATCGTCATGCAGAACCGCTATTGGGACCTGATCGTCGACGACGAGCGGTTCTCGATCGGGCTGAGCTTCAACCAAGTCCCGTCGAAGCTGGTGATCCCGTACTCGGCGATCACCGCGTTCCAGGATCCTGCGGTCAGCTTCGAACTCCGCTTCCAGGCGCAGGAGGGTGCGGACGACGCGCTCGGCGACCACGACGAAGCCGAAAACGACGGCCCGACCGCAGTCCCGATCGAAGACGGCTCGAACGTCGTCGCGGTGGATTTCAAACGGAAGAAGTGACCCAAACTCCCTCGCCCCTACGGGGAGAGGGAAGGGGCGCCGCCCTTGCGGTGGGAAGGGAGAGGGGCGTTGGGGCACGCGTCCTGAGCCTCAAGCCCCTCACCCTTCCGTCGCCTGTGGCTCCTCCCTCCCTCTCCCCGAAGGGGCGAGGGATCCCGAGCACGCTACGGAAGGTTGACCCCGCATGACCCAAACCCGCCCAGAAACCACCCGCACAGAAACCGACACGATCGGCCCGATCGAAGTCCCCGCCGCCGCATACTGGGGCGCGCAGACCGAACGCTCGATCGAGAACTTCCCCTTCGCCACCCGCGAACGCATGCCGATCGAGATCGTCCACGCGCTCGCGCTCGTCAAACAGGCCGCCGCCCGCGTAAACCGCACCCACGGCCTCGACGAAACCATCGCCACCGCGATCGACTCCGCCGCGCAGGAAGTCATCGACGGCAAGCTCGACGACCAGTTCCCCCTGGTCATCTGGCAGACCGGCAGCGGCACGCAGTCGAACATGAACGCGAACGAGGTCATCGCCGGCCGCGCCAACGAGGTCCTCACCGGCACCCGCGGCGGCAAGTCCCCCGTCCACCCCAACGACCACGTCAACATGAGCCAGTCGTCCAACGACAGCTTCCCGACCGCACTCCACATCGCCGCCGCGATCGCTACCACCCACCGCCTGATCCCCGCGCTCGACACGCTCCACGCCGCGCTCGACGCGAAGGCCAACGCCTGGGACGACATCGTCAAGATCGGCCGCACGCACCTGCAGGACGCAACCCCGCTGACGCTCGGCCAGGAATTCTCCGGCTATGCGAACCAGCTTTACCGCTGCCGCCACCGCATCGAGCCCGCGATCAGCCACGGCATGGTCATCCTCGCGCAGGGCGGCACCGCGGTCGGCACCGGCCTCAACGCCCCCGCCGGCTTCGGCGACGCGATCGCGCACGAACTGGCGGCAATCACCGGTCTGCCGTTCGTCAGCGCGCGCAACAAGTTCGAGGCGCTCGCGTCGAACGATCCGCTCGTCCACCTCTCGGGCACGCTCAACACGCTGGCGGTCGCACTCACCAAGATCGCCAACGACATCCGCCTGCTCGGCTCGGGCCCCCGCTGCGGCTTCGGCGAGATCGACCTCCCCGCGAACGAGCCCGGCAGCTCGATCATGCCGGGGAAAGTGAACCCGACGCAGTGCGAGATGCTGACGATGGTCGCGGGGCAAGTGATGGGCAACCACGTCGCGGTCACCGTCGGCGGGATGCAGGGCCATCTCGAATTGAACGTGTTCAAGCCACTGATCGGCGCCAACGTGCTGCGCTCGATCGACCTGCTGGCGACTGCGATGGAAGGATTCGCGGAACGCTGCGTCGATGGCATCGAACCCAATCGCGGGCGGATCGCCGACCTGCTCGACCGCTCGCTGATGCTGGTGACCGCGCTGGCCCCCGAGATCGGCTACGATGCCGCCGCGAAGATCGCCAAATACGCCCACGCTGAAGGCCTGACGCTGAAAGAAGCCGGGCTCGCGCTCGGCTTGGTCGACGCCGAAACCTTCGACCGAGTCGTCAAACCCGAATCGATGCTCGGCCGCTAACCTCCCGTTCTCCTGCGCACGCAGGAGCCCAGGGTACCAAGCGCGCCGCCCGCGACCCTGGACTCCTGCGTGCGCAGGAGAACGCGGGCGCGTGGGAACCCAATCCTCCGCCAAACGCTAACCCGCCACACGGACAGGAGAAATTACGTGGGCGCAACGACCATTGGCGCGCTGATCGGCGCAGGCATCGACTCGCTAAGTGGCGACGACGGCAACGCGGACGGCGCGATCATCGGTGCGATCACCGCCAACGTACTCAAGATCGTCGTGCCGCTAGCCGTGACCTACGCGATCGGCTGGGCAGTGCTGCGCGGTGCAGCGGAACTCAAGGACCAGGTTTTCGGGGAGTCAGAAGCATGATCGGACGTATTATCAGTGCATTGGTCGGCCGCGAAATGGGCCGTCGCGACGGTTCGGGCGGCGCTTCGGGTGCAGTAAAGGGCGTCGTGGCGATGGGCCTGATGCGCCGCATGGGCCCGCTCGGCATGATCCTCGGCGGCGGCTACGCGGCCAAGAAGGCGTATGACCGCAACAAGGCGCGCAAGGCCGGCTATTAATCCGCCTTCGTAATACCACGCGCGGGCCGCGCATGGGTTGACGCCCATATGCGGTCCGCGGCAAGGGCGCGCATGCCCCACACACTTCCGTCCGACCCGCATGGTTTCCGTCGTCGCGGAGTCCTGTTCGTCCTGTCCTCGCCGTCTGGTGCCGGCAAGTCGACCATCGCGCGCAGATTGCTCGCGGACGAGCACGAACTCGAAATGTCGGTCTCGGTCACGACCCGGTCGGTGCGACCCGGCGAAGTCGACGGCAAGGATTACCATTTCACCGATCTCGAGGGCTTTCGCGACATGGTCGCGAAGGACGAATTCCTCGAATGGGCGCACGTCTTCAACCACCGCTACGGCACCCCCCGCGCGCAAGTCGAGGAATTGCTCGCGGCCGGCAAGGACGTGCTGTTCGACATCGACTGGCAGGGCGCGCAACAGCTGTTCCAGATCGCCGGCGGCGACGTCGTCCGCGTCTTCATCTTCCCGCCCTCGATGGAGGAGTTGCACCGCCGCCTCACCAGCCGCGGCACCGATTCGGAAGAAGTGATCGAAGCCCGCATGTCGCGCGCGGCGAACGAGGTCAGCCACTGGGACGGCTATGATTACGTACTGGTCAACGACGACGTCGACAGCTGCATCCGCGGCGTGAAGACGATCCTCGCCGCGGAACGGTTGAAGCGCTCGCGCCAGACCGGCCTGATCGGCTTCATCCGCAGGCTGACCCGCTAACTTCCCCCCTCCCTGAAAGGGAGGGGGGTTACAGCAGCCCCAGAAACTCCACCCCGACCCCGAACTCCTTGCGCTTAAGCTCGCGCAACTGAGTCGCCTGCCAGTCCTCGCCCCACATCTCGACCGACCAGTCCTCGTCGATCCCCGCCGCCGCCCAGGCCGCATCAGCATCGATCTCGCCCTCGATCAGCGCCAGCCCGATCACCAGCGACCCGGTCAACGTCACCACCGGCGACAACCCCGCCAGCCGAAAATCGTCATATGCCACGACCGCCTCATGCAGCCGCGCGATCGTAGCCGCCGGTTGCGCCACGTGCATCACGCCGGCCGTCACCGCGAACGTCACGTCGTACCGCCCCCGCGCCCACGCCAGCAGCGGATCCCACGCCGCCGCCTGCCGCTCGACCAGCAGAGGCGGCCCCTCCGCGCGGTAACACAGCAGGTCACTCTCGCCATACGCCGCCAGCCGCGCGGCGAACTGCGCAGGGTCGTTCGCGATCGGATCGGTCGCCGCGTTCGCCAAGCCCGTCAGCGGCATCGTTCGCGGATCGATCGTCTCGCCGACCGCGCGCCATTCCGCCGCGACCGCCTCGGCCAGCGCATCGCTTGGCAACGCCAGCGGCCGCCGCCCGGGCGTCCGCACAGGCTTGCCGTCGAGCGTCACCACCCGGTCCGCATCGATCGCGACGTCTTTCCAGAAGCGTTTCATGCACCCATTCCGTTCATTCAGGCGTCCGCCAGCGATGTGCCAGGCTGCGCGGGACGAGTCCGATCATCACCAGCGCCGACAATACGATCGCCACGCCCAGGATTTTCGGTGCAAAGTCGTGCGCGCGCGCCACCAGAATCAGCCCGAGCAATGCCCCGGCCACGCCCGCCAGCCGGATCCCGACGAGCACCATCCAGCGCCGTTGCGCCAATTTGTCCGCCTCGGTCATGGCCGCGCCACCATGTGCAGCAAGTCCGGTACCGCGGTCGCGACGACATCCGCGCCCGCATCGGAAAGCTCGAGCACGTCGTGATACCCCCAAGCGACTCCGACCCCGCGCGCACCCGCCGCGCGCGCCATCGCCATGTCGAAACTCGTATCGCCGATCATCGCCGTCGTCTCCACGGTCGCACCCGCCTCGGCGATCGCCGCGAACAGCATGGCCGGATCAGGCTTCGACGGATGCCGGTCGGCGGTCTGCAACGTCACGAACCGCTCGGTGATCCCGTGCGCGGCGAGGATATGCGCGAGCCCACGATCGGACTTGCCCGTCGCCACGCCGAGCTTCCAGCCGTCGTCGGCCAGCGTCCCAAGGACCTCGGCGATCCCCTCGAACAACGGCTCGTCGGCCAGTTCGCCACTCGCCCGCATCGCATGGAAGGCGTTCTTGTAGTCGGTGGCGAGCGACCGGTGCTGCGCGTCGTCCGCCTCGGGTAACAACAACTGCATCGCCTCCACGAGACTAAGCCCGACGATCCGCCGAATGGCCGCGCGCGGGGGCGGGATCAGTTTGGCGCCCTCGAACGCGCGTTCGCACGCGACGCAGATGTTAGCCTGGCTGTCGACGAGCGTCCCGTCGCAATCGAATACGGCAAGACGGATCATGGGGTTTCTCGGAAAGACATGGGTAGCGTCGTAGATCACGGGGTGCGGAAGGGGAATGTCAAACCGAGGGCGCGAGGAGCTGGGGGGCTAGGAGCAAGGAGCAAGGAGCAAGGAGCAAGGAGCAAGGAGCAACGCGCTAGATGCTAAGCGTTAGCGCAATACCGCAGCATCCATGTTCCCCCGCGGATGCGGGGGCCCAGCTAAGTACCGACAGCGCCCCCGACTCCTGGACCCCCGCCTTCGCGGGGGAACGGGTAGGGGCGAGGGGCACCTCCAACCAGCGGCCCCACCCCGGCGAAGGCCGGGGCCCAGTTGGATAGGTGGCAATAATAGAGCGCCGCCCTTCCTTAGCGACGTCCCCCAACTGGGCCCCGGCCTCCGCCGGGGTGGGGCGGGAGGTGGGGTTAGGGTCCCAAATGACCCGCCTTGTCCCTACCCCGAGACGCCTCCGGAGGCTCCCCCTCTCCCCTCGGGGGAGAGGGAAGGGGCCCGCGCCCACTTGGCCGTGGGAAGGGTGAGGGCACGTTTCAGGCGGCAGGCCTCAGATCACCGGGTCCCAGGCCCACTCCGCGGCCCAGGCTTCCCAGCGCCACCCGGACGACCGCGCCCGGCAGGCTTGGCCCCCTCGACCCGAGGCCCACTCCGCGGCGCCCCGAACTTCGATCCCGCGCCGGTCCGTGCGCCACCCGTCTTCGGCGCACCCGGCTTGGCGCCCGGCTTCTTCTCCTCGACAACCCCACGTCCGCGCCGCTCACCCTTACGCTCTTTCCGCACCGACTTCGCATGCGCCTTGGCCCGCGACTTCATCTGCTCGCGCGTCGGCGCGGTCTTCTCGTCGAGCACCAGGTCGTCGCCCAGCTTTTCCTCGAAGCCCAACTGCTTGAGGCTTTCGGCGAAATGCGTCGGCAGCTCGGCGGTCACGTCGATCGACCCGCCATCCGGATGATCCACCTTGATCCGCCGCGCGTGCAGATGCATTTTCCGCGAAATACCGCCGGTCAGAAACGCCGCCGCGCCGCCGTATTTGCCGTCACCGACGATCGGATGCCCGATCGCCGCCATGTGCACGCGCAACTGGTGGGTCCGCCCTGTGAACGGCTGCAATTCGACCCAGGCCGCGCGGTTGCCCGCGCGCTCGATCACCCGGTACCGCGTCCGCGCCGGTGCGCCCTCGGCTTCGTCGATGTGCATCTTCTCGCCGCCGGTGCCGGGCTGCTTCGCGATCGGCAGCTCGATCATGCCGTCCTCGATCGACGGCACGTCGACCACCAGCGCCCAATAGACTTTCCGCGCGGTCCGCCCGGAAAACGCCTTCGCGAAGAACGCCGCCGCGCGCGACGTCCGCGCCACCAGCAGCGCGCCGGACGTATCCTTGTCGAGCCGGTGGACCAGCTTCGGCCGACCCTCGTTGTCGTACTGGAGCGCATCGAGCAGCCCGTCGACATGCTGGGTCGTCTTGGTGCCGCCCTGCGTCGCGAGACCCGGCGGCTTGTTCAGCACGAACGCCTGGAAATCCTTGTGGATGACCATGCCTTGCGCGAGCTCGGTCTCCTCGTCGGACAGGATCACGCGTTCGCGGACGCGCTTGGGCTTGTCCGGGTCTGCGGCGGCCTTGTCCGCCTCTGGCGGCGGCACGCGCAGCATCTGGCCCGCCGCGATCCGATCGCCCGGCGTCGCGCGCGCGCCGTCGACGCGCAGCTGCCCGGTGCGCGCCCACATCGCCACGGTCGTGTAGCTCGTATCGGGCAGATGCCGCTTGAACCACCGGTCGAGCCGGATGCCGTCATCGTCGAACCCGACGTTGAACTCGCGGAAACCCGTATCGCTATCGCTTTTGCCCGCAGTCATGCGACGGCCCTTACTGCGGAGAGACCCGCGAACAACGCGGCGATCGAACCGATCACCGACACCAAAACATACCCCAACGCGACGCCGAATGCGCCGCGTTCGATCATCGTGACGACCTCCAGCGAGAACGCCGAAAAGGTCGTGAATCCCCCAAGTACGCCAACCGCGAGCAGCAGGCGCCAGTGCTCCGACGCGGCGCTTCGCGCCAGCACGCCGACCAGCACGCCCATCAACAACCCGCCGACGATGTTCACCGCCAGCGTCCCGAAGGGATAGTCCGGCCCGAGCAGCGCGGTCGTCGCGCTACCCGCCAGATAGCGCGCGCCGGAACCGACCGCACCACCGACCATGACGTAGAGAAGGGGAAGCATCCCCGCGCCCTAGCGTGAATCGGGGAAAACGGAAAGGTGCGGTTGGAGGGGGCGAACCACCCTAGCGCACGCCATTTGTTTCCCCGCGAAGCCGGGGACCCAGCCTGGACTCCCGCCTTCGCGGGAGAACAAGAAAGCGGGGGAGTCACACCAACACTTCACTACCCCGGCGAAGGCCGGGGCCCAGTTGGAAACGTTGCAGTAACGAGGACCGTGCTCAGTTGGAGACGTTTCCCAACTGGGCCCCGGCCTCCGCCGGGGTGGTGCACTCTTGGAGTGGCTCCAACTTGAAGCTCACCGCCCGGCGTTGGAAACCATATCCACATCGCTCCCGCCGCCAGCCCGCGCCGTCACATACACCACATACGCGTCGTTCCCCCGAACCCCGCCCAGCACATGCTGCCTGCCGTCCGTGCTGTGCCCGGCCGAATACCCCGCCGCGGTCGCCTTCGTGAAATACCAGTCGAGCATCTTCTGCATCGGCGCAGCACTCGCGAAACTCACCACGCGTAAGCGACACCCGTCGCGATCCGCCCCCGCCGCCTCGGTCAGCCGCGCCGCCGGATACAGCGGCAGGTCCGCCGGCAACCGGTTCGCCCATCCCGCCGAATAGCCGATCTTCTGTGCACACGCGCCCACATCCGGCGTCTTCTGCCGCTCCGCCAGCGTCCCCAGCGTCAGCGCGCCGTTCGCCGTCTTGCACTCGGGGCAATCGTTCGACGGCGCCGGCGCGCGCTGCAACGTCTTCGGGTCGACCGGATCGGCCTTCAACGGACCCTCGGGCGGCACCGCGCCGCCTTCGGGTCGCGTCGGTGGCCGTACCGCATCGGTATTGGACGATTGGGTCAGCCGAGGGTCGACCATGATCTGCCCGCCCAGCGCCGACGTCAGCGCCGGGTCGCGCACCGTGCCGTTGGTCAGTTCGGCATCGAGGCTGTTGAGATCCTGCTGGTCGGTAGAGGACCGGTTGCAGGCGGCCAGCGCGAGCGGGAGGAGAAGGGCGGAGCGCAGGGGAAAAGTCATCACCCGCATCCTATGCCCGAAAGACGGTGAAGAAAGCGTTTTCCGCTCACCTCCGATCCTCCCCCGCCAGGGGGAGGTGGCTGGCGCTTGCCAGACGGAGGGGGAGGACAGGGAAACCCCTGTTGCGTGTCCGCCCCCTCCGTCACCTTCGGCGACACCTCCCCCTGGCGGGGGAGGATCGTAAGGATCCGGCAAGTCTTGCCCGAACCGGCCCGACTCGCCATGTTCTCCGCATGCTGAACATCGTCTCGATCCTCATCGGCCTCGTCACCCTGGTGCTCGGCCTCGTCGCCTTCATTCCGCTGCTCGGCTGGATGAACTGGCTCGTCATCCCGATCGGCATCGTCGGCGCCGCGGTCGGCGCGCTGTCGTCGAGCAGCGGCGGGCGCAACCTCAACATCGTCCTGATCATCATCTTCGCGCTCCGCCTGAGCCTCGGCGGCGGCATCATCTGACGCGAAAAGGGCCCGGCGTTCCCACCAGGCCCTCTTAAACTCTAATCCTCCCCCGCCAGGGGGAGGTGGCTGGCGCTTGCCAGACGGAGGGGGAGGGCAGCGAAACGTCTGTTCCGTGTCCGCCCCCTCCGTCACCTTCGGCGCCACCTCCCCCTTGCGGGGGAGGATCACCAGAGTCCTCAACGGCAGCGCACGTTGCCCCGGTCGATCGACGACCCCAGCACCGCGCCACCGCCCGCACCGATCAACGTGCCGAGCAACTGCGAACCACCGCTCGAGATGATGTTGCCGAGCGCACCGCCGGCCAGGCCACCGACGATCAGCCCCGTCGTCCCGTCGTTGCGACGGCAGTAATAGCGTCCGTTGCCGCCGCGATAGATGCGGTCGTTCCGGCCCAGGCGACGCTCCTGGTAATAGCGCCCGTCACGGTAATAGCGGTCGGCGAAATAGCCGCGCTGCCCCCGCTCGTAGCGATTATAGTCGTAGCCGCGATACTGCTGCCAGTTGCGCCCGTCGTTGCGACGGTCCTGGCGGATGTCGCGAACGTCGCCGCGACGGTCCTGCCGCGCATCCCGCACCTCTTCACGATATTCGCGGCGCGCATCGCGGACGTCACCGCGTGAATCCGCGTTGCGAACGTCGCGGCGATAGTCGCGCTGCGCATCGCGGACCTCGTTGTTATATTCGCGATTGGCGCCCCGGATCGTCGACTGCGCGTCGGCGGGGATTGCACTGAACGCGGTAGCGGCAAGGGCTGCCGACAAGATGGCAATACGCATGATCTCTCTCTCCCAAATGATGTGCGTACTGAACGGCCGGCCGATGCGGGGGTTGCGTGAACCGCAAACTACGTCGCATTCAGCCGGCCGACAGGTATCTGAGATTAGGCGCTTTTATGCGGCCAGGTTATGCTCCAGCGTGATCTCGGCGTTGAGCACCTTAGACACCGGGCAGTTCGCCTTGGCATCCGCGGCGATCGCCTCGAACTCTTCCTTCGAGATGCCGTCGACCTTGGCGTTCAGCGTCAGCGCCGACTTGGTGATCTTGAACCCGTCGCCGTCCTTGTCGAGCGTCACCTTCGCCGACGTCTCGAGCGTCCCGGCCTCATAGCCCTTGCCCGCGAGCGCGAAGCTCAGCGCCATCGTGAAGCACGACGCATGCGCCGCCGCGATCAGTTCCTCGGGGTTGGTGCCGGGCTCGTTCTCGAACCGCGTGTTGAAGCCGTAGGGGCTGTCGGACAACACGCCCGACTGAGTCGAGACATGGCCCTTGCCGCTCTTGCCGAGGCCTTCATATTTTGCCGAACCGCTGCGTGTGGTCATGATGGGGTCCTTTCGGGACATGAAAAAAGGCGCCGTGGTTCCCCACAACGCCCGTCTTCAACGCACCACCCGCAAAATGGCGGCGCAGTTTTTTTTTAGCGGCAACGACGATTGTTGTTGCTGGTGCCCTTGTCGATCGCACGGCCGGCGAGGCCACCGAGGACTGCGCCACCGAGCGTGCCGACGGTGCGGTCGCCGCGGGTGTCGACGGTGCGGCCTAGCAGCGCGCCACCGACGCCGCCGATGATCGTGCCGGTCGTGCCATTGCTCTTCTTGCAATAGACGCGGCCGTCACGACCACGCCATTCGCGACGATCGCGGGCGTCTGCGGCCGAAACCGGGATCAGGACGGTCGGCAGGACCATCGCGCTGCAGCCGAGTGCCAGGATGAACTTACGCATGTTTAACTCCCTAGTGAATTGATCTGGTGGTGTAACGATGTGACTATACGGCGAGTTGCATGAACCGAAAACAACGTCGCGTTCATCGATGCGTTTGGTTCCGCGGCGATCGGGCGGTGGGCGTGGAAATGCCCCGGATCGGCCATATGACGACCACATGACGGGCTCCATGGAAAAAGCCGGGTTACCGATCATCGATGTTTCGCTAAGTCGCTGGGGATGCTTCCGCACACGCTGATCCCGCCCGTCCTGCCCGCGACCGGGCCGTGGTTCGATATCGCGGGGCTCGCGGTGTTTGCCGCCTCGGGTGCGCTGGCCGCCGCGAAACGCGACCAGACCTTTGTGACGGTCGTCTTCTTCGCGCTGATCACCGGCGTCGGCGGCGGCACGGTGCGCGATCTTCTGATCGGCGCGCCGGTGTTCTGGATCCGCGACGCCCGTGCCGCCAGCGTATGCCTGGTGATGGCGCTGCTGATCTGGACGACGCCGGGCCGCTGGTGGCGCGAGGAGGCGCTCGGCTGGTTCGACGCGGTCGGCTTGGCGGCGTACGCGGTCTATGGCGCGGCCAAGGCGCTCGGCTACGGCGTGCCGCCGGTCCCCGCCGCGCTGATGGGGGTGATGACCGCCTGCGTCGGCGGCATCATCCGCGATGTGCTGGCCGGCGAACCGTCGATCCTGATGCGGCCCGAGCTGTACGTGACCGCGGCGGCGCTGGCGGCGGCGAGCTATGTCGGCCTCGTCCTGCTAGGCGTTCCCAACGCCTGGTCCGCGGTGATCGCCGCCAGCGCGGGCTTTACCCTGCGCGCCGCCGCGATCCGCTACCACCTCGCGCTGCCCTCCTATGGTGGCCGCCGCTGACTTTCCCACTCGCTAGGAGAACAAGGAGGGGCGCTCGAACTCGCGCCGACAGCTCTCCTGGACCGATCCGTCTCCCATGCACCACCCCGGCTCCCCAACCACCACCCCGGCTCCCCAACCACCACCCCGGCGGAGGCCGGGGCCCAATTGGGGAACGGAGCCAACGACGGACCGCGCGTCGTCACTGCAGCCTCACCACTTGGGCCTCGGCCTCCGCCGGGGTGGTGCAGGTGTTCGCGCTGGAAGTCAGGCGCGCATCGAATGCTGAGACCTCACGAGGAAAGGTGATCGCGCCAAGGCCCAAACCGCTCCCCTCCCTGAAAGGGAGGGGCTGGGGGTGGGTAAGCCCGCTTGAGTCCCCACGGCCGAGACACGAGGAAACCAACCCACCCCCCAACCCCTCCCTTCCAGGGAGGGGCGAAGAAGAAGCCGCGCTGCTCTTAGGCATCGGCCGCTTGAATAGGTGTCGCCCGCGCTAGACAGTCCCCGCAGAGCGCCAGCACCCTGCAAAGCGCCTAGCCCCTGCAAAGCGCCTAGCCCCAGCAGAGCACCAGCCCGGATCCCATCCAGCCTTCGCGATGCGAGACAGCCAAAACCGTTCCGTCACCCCGGACCGGTTCGCCACGTATCCCCGTCAAACATGCAGCCGTCATTCCCGCGCAGGCGGGAACCCATACTGGCAAACCTCGCGACATGATCGCGACCTCTTGAGCATATGGATTCCCGCCTCCGCGGGGATGACTGAGCTTAGATGACTCGGCTTCTATGCCGGAGAGGGAAACCCGCCACCAGGAACCCGGGAACCAGTCCGGCACAAGAAACAGATCGCCCCCGCCAAGACCAAACCAAACCCAGCGCCTACCCCCGCACAACCCCCACATCCGCAAACCGCTTCGGCTCGGCCGGCGGCACCGCAGGCGCGTTCAGCTCGCACTGCCAATGCCCGACATCGATCCACTGCCCGTTCTTGTACCCGACCTCGCGGTACACCCCCGCGCGGCGAAACCCAACCGCCTCGTGCAGCTTGATCGACGAATCGTTCGGCAACGCGATCGCCCCGATCGCCTGCGTGACCCCCTGGGCCCGCAGCGTATCGATCAGCGCCTCGTACAACAGCCGCCCCGCGCCCTGGCGCTGCGCCGCATCCGCGACATACACCGTGGTCTCGCACGCGAACCGGTACGCCTCGCGCTTGTGGAACGCCGACGCATAGGCATAGGCCAGTACGCCGCCCTCGGGCCCGACCGTCGCGACCAGCCACGGGTACAGCCCGTCCGACGCCGCCATCCGCGCGCGCATCTGCCGCGCATCCGGAGCCTCGGTCTCGAACGACACCGTGCCGACCAGCACGTGCGGCGCATAGATCGCGGCGATCGACGCGGCATCCTCGGGCCGCGCGGCCCGGATCACGATCCCGCCGCCATTGCCCGAAGTGGCCACCATCAGAAGCCGATCCGCGCCAGCAACAGGTCAAGCAGCTTCGCATCGCCGATGCCCGCCGTCGTCGGCCCCATCCCGCCACACTCCAGGCAGCGCGCCTGGATCGAGCCCGACGTCGCCAGCCGCTTCATGTCGCCGACCGCCTGCGCGAGCATCTGGCGACGATCCGCCGCGACATGCGCGAACGCATCGCCGCCCCCTGCGTCGTCGTCCGAACCGTTGTCGCCGAAATCCTGCGCGATCGTCGCGAGGAAACCCGGCTTCTTCTCCAGATACTCGGCATGCACCTTCGCCGGATCGAGCTTCGCGCGCTTGGCCGCCTCATCGATCGCGTCCTTGAGCGTCCCGAACCGGTCGACCAGCCCGATCTGCCGCGCGGTGCCGCCATCCCAGACGCGGCCCTGGCCGATCGCGTCGACCCGCGCCGGCGTCATCTTCCGCGACGCGGCGACGCGGCTGATGAACTCGCGATAGCCGTTCTCGATGCCCGCCTGCGCGATCGCGTCGAACATCGGCGTGGTGCCGCCGACGATATCTGGCTGGCCCGATAGCGGCGTCGTCTTCACGCCGTCGCTGGTCACGCCGATCTTGGCGAGCGCGTTCTCGAAGGTCGGGATCACGCCGAATATGCCGATCGATCCGGTGATCGTGCCGGGTTCGGCGAAGATCACGTCGGCGGGCGTCGACACCCAGTATCCGCCGCTGGCCGCCAGCCCACCCATCGACACGACGATCGGCAGCTTCTGCCGCTTGGCCTCGAGGATCGCGAGCCGGATCTGCTCCGACGCCAGCACCGATCCGCCCGGTGAATCGACGCGGACCACGAGGGCCTTCAGATCCTTCTTGGCGAGCCCGTCGAGCACCGCCTTCTCGATCGTCTTGCCCGCCGCCTTGCCGGGGCCGCTCTCGCCGTCGACGATCTCGCCGGCGATCGTTAGTACGCCGATCGCGTCGCCCGCGGTCGGCAGCGGGTTTGCCTTCACCCAGGCATCGTATTTGATCGTGTTGAAATTGCCCGCCGGCTTCTTGTCGTCGGACCCGGCGATCTCCGCGACGCGGCGCCCGAACGCGGTCCGGTCGCCCAGCTTGTCGACGATGCCGGCGCGCAGATTGGCCTGCGCGATGTTGCCGTTCGCGGCGATGATGACCTTGTCGGGCGCGCTCATGAACTGCGCGATCTGCGCCTTGGGCCGGGCCTTGGCGACGGCCTCGCGCCACTGCGAGAACAGCGTGCCGTACAGCGCGGTGCTCGCCGCCTTGGCGTCCTCGCTCTGGTCGGCGCGCGTGTAGGGCTCGACGAACGACTTGTAGCGGCCGACGCGGTAGACGTGCGCGTTGACGCCGAGCTTGTCGATCAGGCCCTTGTAATAGAGCTGGTTGCCACCCGGACCCATGAAGATCGTGCCGCCCAGCGGATTGACCCAGACCTCGCTGGCGTTGGCCGCGAGGCGGTAGCCGCCATCGGTATACGCCGTCGCATAGGCGAGCACCGGCTTGCCGCTCGCGCGCACCCGCGCCAGCGCATCGCCGACTTCTCCCAGCGCCGCGGGATACGCGCCACCGAAGCTGTCGAGATCGAGTACCACGGCCTTCACCCGCGCATCGGTTCTCGCCGTGTCGATCGAGCGGACCACGTCGCGCAGGCGGAACTGGCGAGTCGTGTTCTGCCCCGAGAGCGCGGCGAACGCGGCCTGCTCCTCGGGCTGCTCGACGATCGAGCCATTGAGGTCGAGCACCAGCGCGCCGTCCTTGATCGCCGTGGTGCTCTGCCGCGCATTGAGCGCCGCGAAAATAAGCCCGAAGAACAACAGCATCGCGATCAGGACGAGCGCATCCTTGATCGCCACGAGGAACTTCCACACGCCCCGCACCAGCCGCCATTTGCGGCGAGGCCGCGTCGGGTCGGTGTAGGACGGGGGAGGGGCGTAGGACGGCGCTGCGGTATCGGTCATGGGACGAGAGCTAGAGCATGCGCGGACCGACGTAAATGGCCTGTGTTACCGTGCCAACACAGGGGCGTTGTAGCCACGCACATCTGTCCGAACGCCGCGGCATTCCCCTCCCGCTTGCGGGAGGGGTTAGGGGAGGGGCGTCCCAAAAACGCCCCGCCTCGGAAAAGCCCCTCCCCCGACCCCTCCCGCAAGCGGAAGGGGAGCAAAAGTAAAGGCTCGCCGAGCCTTGTTCTCCTGCGAACGCTGGAGCCCAGGATCACAAGCGCCGCCCTCCGTCACCCTGGACTCCTGCGTGCGCAGGAGAACGGTAGTGCATTAGCAGTGCGGTCCACCCCCCCCCTTCAGCCACGACGCCCGAAACCCAAGCCCGCCCGAAAAAATTTCACCCCCGGAACCTTTGACATGCCGCACCACGAGGCACATATGCCGTCCGTTGGCACTCGGGTCCCCTGAGTGCCAGAAATCTGTCACAATCCCAAAAGGACATGGACCCCATGAACTTTCGTCCGTTGCATGATCGCGTGCTGGTGAAGCGCCTCGAAGCCGAAGAGAAGACGGCTGGCGGCATCATCATCCCCGACACCGCCAAGGAAAAGCCGCAGGAAGGCGAGGTCGTCGCCGTCGGCACCGGGACCCGCGCCGAGAACGGCACGATCACGCCGCTCGACGTCAAGGCCGGCGACAAGATCCTGTTCGGCAAATGGTCGGGCGCCGAGGTCAAGGTCGATGGCGAAGACCTTCTGATCATGAAGGAATCTGACATTCTCGGGATCGTCGGCTAACCCCGATAGACCTCAGGGATCATCGGTTTTCAGACCTGATCTTGGCCTAACCCGGCCTAACCTTCTTTTTCTATATCTCATCTGAAAGGGCAGCTGACATGGCTTCCAAGGACGTGAAATTCGGTCGTGACGCGCGTGAGCGCATCCTCCGCGGCGTCGACATCCTCGCCGACGCGGTCAAGGTGACCTTGGGCCCCAAGGGCCGCAACGTCGTCATCGACAAGAGCTTCGGCGCACCGCGCATCACCAAGGACGGCGTCACCGTCGCCAAGGAGATCGAGCTCAAGGACAAGTTCGAGAACATGGGTGCGCAGATGCTGCGCGAAGTGGCCTCGAAGACCAACGACATCGCCGGTGACGGCACCACCACCGCGACGGTTCTGGCGCAGGCCATCGTCCGCGAGGGCATGAAGTCGGTCGCAGCGGGCATGAACCCGATGGACCTGAAGCGCGGCATCGATCTCGCCGTCGTCAAGGTCGTCGAGGACGTCAAGGCGCGTTCGAAGCCGGTTTCGGGTTCGAAGGAAGTGGCGCAGGTCGGCATCATCTCGGCAAACGGCGACCGTGAAGTCGGCGAGAAGATCGCCGAAGCCATGGAGAAGGTCGGCAAGGAAGGCGTCATCACCGTCGAGGAGGCCAAGGGTCTCGAATTCGAGCTCGACGTCGTCGAAGGCATGCAGTTCGATCGCGGCTACCTGTCGCCGTACTTCATCACCAACCCCGAGAAGATGACCGTCGAGCTTCAGGATCCCTACATCCTGATCCACGAGAAGAAGCTGTCGAACCTGCAGGCGATGCTCCCGATCCTGGAAGCCGTCGTCCAGTCGGGTCGTCCGCTCCTGATCATCGCCGAAGACATCGAGGGTGAGGCTCTGGCCACGCTCGTCGTCAACAAGCTGCGCGGCGGCCTGAAGGTCGCAGCGGTCAAGGCACCGGGCTTCGGCGATCGTCGCAAGGCGATGCTCGAGGACATCGCGATCCTGACCAAGGGCGAGATGATCTCGGAAGATCTCGGCATCAAGCTCGAGACCGTCACGCTCGGCATGCTCGGCACCGCCAAGCGCGTCACGATCGACAAGGACAACACCGTCATCGTCGACGGTGCCGGTGATCACGACGCGATCAAGGGCCGCACCGAAGCGATCCGCCAGCAGATCGAGAACACGACCAGCGATTACGACAAGGAGAAGCTCCAGGAGCGTCTCGCCAAGCTGGCCGGCGGCGTTGCCGTCATCAAGGTCGGCGGGTCGTCGGAAGTCGAAGTCAAGGAGCGCAAGGACCGCGTCGACGACGCGCTGCACGCAACCCGCGCAGCCGTCGAAGAGGGCATCGTCCCCGGTGGTGGTACGGCTCTGCTGTACGCGACCAAGGTCCTCGACGGCCTGACCGGTGCGAACGAGGACCAGACTCGCGGTATCGACATCGTCCGCAAGTCGCTGACGGCTCTGGTTCGCCAGATCGCGCAGAACGCCGGTCATGACGGTGCGGTTGTTTCGGGCAAGCTGCTCGACGGCAACGACACGTCGATCGGCTTCAACGCCGCGACCGACACGTACGAGAACCTGGTGGAAGCCGGCGTGATCGATCCGACCAAGGTCGTCCGCACCGCGCTGCAGAACGCAGCATCGGTCGCAGGCCTCCTGATCACGACCGAAGCGGCCGTAAGCGAAATGGCCGAAGACAAGCCCGCCATGCCCATGGGCGGCGGCGGCATGGGCGGCATGGGCGGCATGGACTTCTGATTTTCGACCGGGACCAGCGAGAGCTGGTCCCGGACAGAAAATCAGAACGGCCGGCGGGCTGGGCGGCGAAAGCCCCCAGTCCCGTCCGACGAAAAGGGCCGGCTTTGCCGGTCCTCCGTTCCGACCAGAACGACCAAGGCAAAGGGCCGGGGAGCAATCCCCGGCCCTTTGTTTGTCCGCGCTAAGGGTATACCTTCTCGTCCATGACCGCCCTCCGCCTCGATCCCGCCTACCGCCGAGTCGAAGTCGACGAATTCCTCGCCATGGATTTCGGCGGCGCGAGAGCCGAACTCGAAGACGGCCTGATCTACATGATGGCTGGCGGGAACGAGGTTCATGCCCGGATCGCCATGAACCTCGCAACGTATCTGCACACCCAGTTGCGTGGCACGGGCTGCCGCCCCTACGGCTCCGACTTCGCCACCCGCACTGGCGAGCGGTCGATACGGTTCCCCGATCTGAGCATCTACTGCAACGCCCCGTCGGCGCCCGGCAACGAGCGCAAGCAGCTGCTCGGCGACCCACAGGTCGTGTTCGAGGTCCTGTCGCCATCGACCTCGTCCTACGACCAGAAGGTCAAGCTCGAGGAATACCGCGAACTCGAGGGCACTCGCGAGATCGTCCTCGTCGACCCGATCGACGAACGCATCCGCTTGGTCCGGCGCACGCCGAGCGGCGGATGGACCGACGACTGGCTGCCCAATGGAACCGATCTCCAAATCCCGTCGCTGAACCTCACTATCCCGCACGACGAGATATTCGCCCGCGATTGAGGCGCTCGACTTCCTCGGTTTGCTCATCGCCGGCAAGAGATTGGGGAGGACTACGCCATACAGCACCGGAGTCTCTGCCAGTTCCAACGCTTTGCGCCGTCGTGCCGAAGGAACTCCATTATGCTGTAAGTGAAGGGTGCAACCGTCGCGCGTTCACGCTACCACCCTGCCATGACCGCAGGACGTATCGATCAGTTGACCGAGGCCCAGCGCGCCTGCCTGCGATTGGTGCTGACCCATCATAATTCGAAGGAGATCGCGGCGATCTTCGGTGTGTCGCCATCAGCGATCGACAAGCGGATCGAGCGTGCCATCCAGGTCCTCGGCGTTGGCACGCGGTTCGAGGCGGCACGACGTCTCGAGGAGCACGAGCGCGGCGCGCCTGGCGAGACCGTGCCGGTTCGCGAAGAAGCCCAGCCCGACGCGCCGGCGTCCGCATACGAACGGCTACCATCCGAACCAATCGACGTTCCCATCCCCCCCTCCAACGCCCCAGACAGCGCTCAGATCGAGCCGTGGGGGCTTGTTCGCCGCTTCTTCGGACTGTCCGGAGCGAGTGGATCGACGGGAGCGGCGCGCAATCGGTTTTCGGTTGGCGACAGGATAGTCCGACTGATCGTACTCATGGTCTTGATCGCCGTCGCGTCGATGGCACTCGTGAACATGGCGATGACGTTGACCAGCCTGTTGCGATCGAACCGAGACCGCAATGCTCCGGTACACGGTGCCGCAACGACGGCGCCATCGGGGAGAACGACGATGTTGAAACAGCGACGTGAGGCGACCGACAAGGTCACGGTCGATTTTCTGAAGGCCGAGGCTGCGGTCGATCACGCAGCGATGCTCGCCGCATCGTGCGTATCGACGCTGTTGCAGCAGCGGGCCGCCGCCAACTTGCCGGTCGGTACCGGCGTGATGGCGTTGCAGATGCTCTCGCAGGCATCGCTCGACATCATCAACGCGCGGCAACGCTTCGTCGAAGCACATCGCGCGCTGGTCGATGTCCGCGCGGAGATCGGGCTCGGTCAGTTCTATGGGTATGGTGATACCGCGGAATGTCCGCCCAACGAAGGCGCGCTTCGTGCCGACGGCCCGGTTCGCCTGGCAGCGGTGGCCTGAACGGCCGGTTTCGGTCCTGCTTTGGAGGTAAGAGTTGGATCGGGTCTGGCTGTTCTACGCGATACAGGTGGCCGCGTCCGGCTATGCCCTCCTACGGGGTGGCGCACCGGAGCGGTTGACGGGATTGGCGTTGCTGCTCGCGGCGGTTTCCACCGGCCTCGTTCAGCGGAATGTTCCGTTCCTGTTCGCGGGGCTGGAGGCGGGCGTGTTGATCGTCGACCTGATCCTGCTCGCGGCGATGGTCGCGATCACGCTCAAGGCGGATCGGTTCTGGCCAGCCTGGGCCACTGCGCTCCACGCGTTGGGGACGGGGGCTCATCTGGCCCGGGCGATCAGTCCTGACGTCATCCGGCTCGTCTATGCCGTCCTCTCCGCGGCCTGGAGCTATCCCATCGTCCTGCTTCTCGTGATCGGGACAGTCAGGCACTCGCGCAGGATCCGGGCCCGTGGCTGGGATCTCGACTGGAGTCGCCAAGACCCGACCCTCCGCTGAAGCATATTCGGAAGACGTTTATGACTTACGCAATTGCCGTGGTGCCCATCACGGCCGCCAAACGCGTGGCTTTCCTGCCCGCCGTCAACGTGGCCGTCGCCGATCCGCCGCCGGGTGGAGTGTCGTCGCCGGCGTTGGTGGAGGTTGCCAAGCGGCTCTACACCGTCAGGAAGATTCGTGACGAACTTCTCGGCGAAGCGCTGTTTTCGGAACCCGCATGGGATATCCTGCTCGACCTGTTCATTTCCGATCACGAGCGTCGCCAGCTCAGCGTGTCGGCGGTCTGCATCGGCGCGCGCGCGCCCTCGGCGACTGCGCTGCGGTATCTGACGATGCTGCAGGATGCGGATCTGGTCGAACGGACGCGCGACGAACGCGACGGTCGGCGTTCGCACGTACGGCTGACGGTGCTCGGTCGACGGCGCATGGCAAGCCTGTTGGCGCAGTTCATCGCGGAATGAAGGTAGCGGACGCTAGACTGGCGCTGCCGAGGTTAGGATCGGCGGTGCCGATTTGGAGCGGGTAACGGGAATCGAACCCGTGTATTCAGCTTGGAAGGCTGCTGTACTACCATTGTACTATACCCGCCCGACGCATGTGAGCGAGGGGTGGAACTAGCGTCGCGACGCGCCCGGCGCAAGCGTCCGTGTGGTCGCCCCCGAACATGCTTCATGCCTTCATTACCATATTGCGCTAGGTCGCCGGCATGGATCACGACCCAGCGATTGCCGTTCCTGCCACCAGCGATCCCCGACCCAAGTCGGCGGTCAGCCACGGCGCGGGCTTGGCGGGGCTCGTCGGCGTGCTCGTCTGGATCGGCATCGCGCGGCATTTCGGCATGGACGGGCCCTATTCGGCGCTGATCAACGTCGCCGCGTGCGGCGCACCGATGATCGTCTGGTCGCTGCTGGTCGACAAGGTCCATCTGAGCCCGAGTACCGGCATCGACTGGTCTGCGGGGAAGCCCTTGCGAGAGACGCTCGACCTGAGCCTCACCAAGCTGGTCGGGCTATGGGCGACCTGGGCGGGGATCGCAGTGATCTATGGTGCCGGGCGTTTCTACTGGCAGGGCAATTTCGCGTTCGCGATGTGGTGCTTCACCAATGCCGCACCGATCCTGTTCGTCGCCTCCATCCCGTACGTGCTGTGGATCGACCGCTATCTGGTCGAGCCGCGAGACGGCGCCTGGCATCTCGGCGCGTGGATGACGGGGCAGGCGGGTGTCGACCGCGAGGCGATCTACGGCCATCTCCGCGCCTGGGGGGTGAAGACCTTCTTCCTCGCCTTCATGCTCGCGATCGTGCCGCCGGGGTTCGGCGATTTCGTCCGCGGCGATGTCGCATCGGTGCTGCGCGATCCGGTCGCGTTGGCGAGCTGGCTGGTGACGCTGATGTTCCTGATCGACGTGGCGTTCGCGACGGTCGGCTATCTGCTGACCTTCCGCCCCCTCGATTCACACATCCGCAGCGCAAACCCGTATGCGGCGGCATGGATGCCTGCACTGATGTGCTACCCGCCGTTCATCCTAATGACCCCCGGCGGGCCGCTCGATTATCATCCCGGCACGTCGGACTGGGCCTATTGGTTCCAGGGGCATCCGATCCTGCTGGCGCTGATCGGCGCGACCCTGGTCGGACTGACCGCGATCTATGCGTGGGCGACGATGGCGTTCGGCTTCCGCTTCTCGAACCTCACCAACCGGGGGATATTGACGCACGGTCCTTACGCAGTGTCGCGCCATCCCGCCTATCTGTCGAAGAACGTGTTCTGGTGGATCTCGACGATCCCGGTGCTGACGCTCGGCAGCGTCGTCGACGCCGCGCGCTCGACCCTGCTGATGGCGGCGGTCAGCGGCGTCTATTACTGGCGCGCGAAGACCGAGGAGCGGCATCTGAAGCTCGACCCGGACTATCGCGTCTATTTCGATTGGATGACCCGCAACGGCCTGGTTCCGCGGCTCTTCGCAAAGTTGCGCGGCTAATTCCCTCCCGCTTGCGGGAGGGGTTTAGGGGAGGGGCTGACAGAGGCCGTCAGCCGAGACGCCTGCGGCCAAGCCCTCCCCCGACCCCTCCCGCAAGCGGAAGGGGAGCAGTTAGAAGCTGGACTCGTCGTACACCCTCGAGACGTCGCCGCCCCAGACGCCGTGATACTTCTCAAGCAGCACCTCCGCCGGCACCTTGCCGCTGCGGACGATCTCGCGCAGCGGATCGAGGAAGCCGCTCTCGTTGTCGCCAGCCCGGTTGAACCGCGCCCGCGCCGTCAGCCCGGCCCCGGCGATATCGAGCGCCTGGCCCGCGATGTCGCGCAGCTTGCCGCCGCCCGAGATCGGCGCATCCAGCCCCAGCTTCGGCACCGCGTCGCGCAACGTCTGGCGCTCGTCGATCGTCCAGTCCTTGACCAGGTCCCACGCCGCATCGAGCGCGCCCTGATCGTACAGCAACCCGACCCACAGGGCCGGCAGCGCACAAATCCGGTTCCACGGCCCCCCATCGGCGCCGCGCATCTCGAGGAAGGTCTTCAGCCGCACCTCGGGGAACGCGGTCGAGAGGTGATCCGTCCAGTCGTCGAGCGTCGGCTTCTCACCCGGCAGCACCGACAATTCGCCCTTCAGGAAATCGCGGAACGACAGCCCGGCGGCGTCGATATATTTCCCCTCGCGGTAGACGAAGTACATCGGCACATCGAGCGCATACTCGGCATAGCGCTCGTAGCCGAACCCCTCCTCGAACACGAACGGCAGCATGCCGGTGCGGTGCGGATCGGTGTCCGACCAGATATGGCTGCGGTACGACAGCATGCCGTTCGGCTTGCCTTCGGTGAACGGCGAGTTCGCGAACAGCGCGGTCGCGAGCGGCTGGAGCGCGAGCCCGACGCGGAATTTCTTCACCATGTCCGCTTCGGACGCGTAATCCAAGTTCACCTGGATCGTGCAGGTCCGCAGCATCATGTCGAGCCCCATGCTGCCGACGCGCGGCATGTGCCGCAGCATGATCGCATAGCGCCCCTTGGGCATGATCGGCAGTTCGACGCGCGTCTTGTCCGGCCACATGCCGAGCCCGAGGAAGCCGATCCCGAGCTTCTCGCCCGCGGCTTTCACCTGCTCGAGGTGACGCCCGGTCTCCGCACAGGTTTCGTGCAACGAGTCGAGCGGCGCGCCCGACAGCTCGAACTGGCCGGCGGGCTCCAGGCTGATGCTGCCGTCGGGGCCCGACATGGCGATCGCGTTGCCGCCTTCCATGACCGGCTTCCAGCCATATTGCTCCAGCTCGCCGAGCAGCGCGCGGATGCCGCCGGGCTCGTCATAGGACGGCGCGTGGTGATCGCCGTTCGCATAGACGAACTTCTCATGCTCGGTGCCGATCCGCCACGCGTCCTTCGGCTTTTCGCCCGCCGCGAAGCTGGCGATCAACTGGTCGCGCGACTCGATCGTCGGGCTGGTCTTGGGCGGAGCGGAATTGGTCGTCATCATCGCGCCTTACGCGCCGATGAACGGGGGGGCTAGAGGGGATTCGGACCAATCGGTATCAATGTCATGCACCCGCCCGATCAGCGCTCCAGTCGGCGCTCCAGTCACCAGCGGCCGCCATCCATAACGCGACGGCGGCACCCGCCGCTGTTTCGGCCCGAAGGATGCGCGGCCCCAGTCCAATCCCCACGGCCTGCGGATGCGCGCGGATCGCCTCGCGCTCGTCCGCATCGAAGCCGCCCTCGGGCCCGATCAGGATCGCCGCCGGGCCGGGTCGCGATCGCATCGCCTCCAGCGCAGGCACACCGCCGGTCTCGTCCGCGAAGAACAGCGCGCGGTCGGCGGGCCAGTCCCGGAGCAGGGCGGCCAGCTTCACCGGCTCGGTCACCTCGGGCAGCGCCGTGCGCCCGCATTGCTCGGCCGCCTCGATCATCTGCGTCCGCAGGCGATCGGTATTGGGCTTGTCGACGATCGTCCGCCGCGTGACGACGGGTTGCAGCCGCGCGACGCCCAGCTCGCACGCCTTTTCCGCCATCCAGTCGACGCGGCCTTTCTTGAGCGGCGCGGCGCACAGCCACAGATCAGGCACACCCTCGCGCGGCCGCAGCAACTCGGTGACGTCAAGCGTCAGGTCGCGCTTGCCGACGCTTGCGGCGACGCCGAGCCATTCGCCGGTCCGATCGTCGAACAGCTTCACCGGATCGCCGATCTTCATCCGCATCACCCCGACGAGATAATGCGCGGCTGGCCCGTCGACGTGGAGCGGACCGAGCGCGAGGGGGCTGTCGACGAAGAGGCGCGGCGTGGATTGCGGCGGCCAGGCGGGAGTTGCAGGCATAACTCGCCTCTAGCAAATCCTCCCCGGAACGGGGAGGGGGACCAGCGCAGCTGGTGGAGGGGGGCTCCACAGGCGTCACGCTAGCGTTCAGCGTTTTCCACAAGGGTTGCCCGCGCGTGTCTCGCCTTCCGCCAGCGTTACGTTCGGGGCGATCCCCCTCCACCCTTCGCCAATGGCGAACGGTCCCCCTCCCCGTGCCGGGGAGGATTTTGCGCACCGTCTAGCTCCCCTCCCTGGAGGGGAGGGGCTGGGGGTGGGTCGGCCTGTAATTGCCGAGACGCTCGCCAAGCAGCCGACCCACCCCCGACCCCCCCTCCAGGGAGGGGAGATTATCAGCGCTTCCTTGCGCCCACATCTTGAGATCAGCGCTTCCTTGCGCCCACATCTTGAGATCAGCGCTTCCTTGCGCCCACATCTTGAGATCAGCGCTTCCGCCGCGCCCACATCTTCCGCGCCACCACCCACGCAACAATCAAAACCACGACGCCGAGAATCAACACCCCAGCCACCGCCCCGGCGACCCGGAAAATTCCCCAGAACAACGCCTCGACGAATCGCCCGACCGCGACCGAAAGGCCGATCACAAAAGAGGCTCCATACGCGACACGCCTCACCGGTAGCCGGCAAAGGCTTGCGCGCCAAACCCCGTCTTCCTACGCCCGCAGGATGCAGACCCAGCCGAGCCACGCGGAAATCGTCCCTGACAGCGAGCATCGCGGTCTCGTCGGCCGCCTCCCGCCGACCCTCCGCGGCCTGGCGCTTCTCGCCCGTTTCGACCGCCCGATCGGCTGGTGGCTGCTGTTCTGGCCCGGCGCCTGGGGCGTCGCGCTCGCCGGTGGCGCTGTGCAAAGATGGGACCTGATCCTCTGGCTTCTCCTCGGCAGCATCGCGATGCGTGGCGCGGGCTGCGTGTTCAACGACATCGTCGACCGCGACCTCGACGCGCAGGTCGCCCGCACCCGCGCCCGCCCGATCCCCAGCGGCCTCGTGTCGATCAAGCTCGCCTGGATCTGGCTCGTCGCGCTCTGCCTGATCGGCCTGATCGTCCTTCTCCAACTCACCCCCTTCGCCGCGATCGTCGCGCTCGCGAGCCTCGCCCCCGTCGCCGCTTATCCGTTCATGAAGCGCATCACCTGGTGGCCGCAGGCGTGGCTCGGCATCGTCTTCTCCTGGGCGTTGCTGGTCGGCTGGAGCGACATCGCCGGCGCGCTCGATGCACCGATGTGGCTGCTCTACGCGGGTTCGATCGCCTGGGTGATCGGCTACGACACGATCTACGCGCTGCAGGACCGCGAGGACGACGCGATGATCGGCATCCGCTCGTCCGCACTCCGCATGGGCGCGCGCGTCAAGACCGGCGTCGGCGCCTTCTATGTCGCCGCGATCGCGCTCTGGGCCGCCGCCTTCTGGCAAGTCCGCCCCGATCCGCTCGCGATCGCGGCGCTCGTTCCCGCCGCGCTCCACCTCGCCTGGCAGGTCGCAACCCTCAAACCCGACACGCACGAAGGCGCAGGCACCGCCGCACTCGCCCGCTTCCGCGCGAACCGGTTCGCCGGGCTGCTCATGTTCCTAGCCTGTGTGGTTGTCGGCACGAGCCTGCATCCTTAAGTCGCTGCTATGCTGACCCCAGACCAAGCCCGCGACCGCGCCCACGACATCGTCCAGCGCGCGAGGGCGGCGGGCGCCGACGCCGCCGACGCGGTCTTCGCCGCCGACGCCGCGCTCGACGTGTCGATCCGCCTCGGCAAGCTCGAGGATATCGGCCGCTCCGAAAGCGAGGATCTGGGCCTGCGCGTGTTCGTCGGCCAGCGTTCCGCCAGCGTATCCACTTCCGACCTGTCGACCGCCGCGATGGACGCGCTCGTCGAACGCGCGGTGGCGATGGCACGCGAAGCCCCCGAAGATCCCTGGGCCGGTCTCGCCCCCGCCGACCGCCTTCTCCACGGCATCATCCCGATGCTAGGCCTCGACGACGGCGGCGAAGCCAGCCCCGAGCAACTCCGCGACGCAGCCCTCGAAGCCGAGGACGCCGCCCGCGCCGTCCCCGGTGTTTCGAACAGCGAAGGCGGCGGCGCCAGCGCCTCGCGCAGCGTCTGGGCACTCGCCACCAGCCACGGTTTCGCCGGCGCCTATGCCGCGACGGGCTACGGTGTTTCGGCCAGCGTCTTGGCGGGTGAAGGTGGCACCATGCAGCGCGATTACGCGCACAGCAGCGCCCGCCTCCGCGCGCATCTCGAAGCACCCGAAGCGATCGGCCGCCGCGCCGGCGAACAGGCGGTGGCCCGTCTCAACCCCGGCCGTCTCGTCAGCGGCCCCACCACGATCGTCTACGACCGCCGCGTCGGCGGATCGTTGGTCGGCCACATGCTCGGCGCGATCTCCGGCCAGGCGATCACGCGGAAGACCAGCTTCCTGCTCGATTCGCTCGGCAGCCAGGTGTTCGCGCACGGCATCACCATCCGCGACGATCCGCACCGCCCGCACGGCCTGCGCTCGCGTCCGTTCGACGGCGAGGGGCTCCCCGTCTCGCCGAGCGACATCATCGAGGACGGCATGCTCGAACGCTGGCTACTCGACTCCGCCTCGGCACGCCAGCTCGGCCTCGAACCCACCGGCCACGCCGCCCGCGGTGTCGGCGGCGGCCCCGGCGTGGCGACCAGCAACGTGTTCATGGAACCGGGCCACGTCCCGCTTGAAACGCTGATCGCGGACATCACGTCGGGCGTCTACGTCACCGAGTTGATGGGCGGCGGCGCGAACGGCGTCACCGGCGACTACAGCCGTGGCGCGGCAGGCTTCCGCATCGAGAACGGCCAGATCACCACGCCGGTCGCGGAGTTCACGATCGCCGGCAACGTGAAGGACATGTTCCTCGCGATGACCCCCGCCAACGATCTCGAATTCCGCTACGGCGTCAACGTGCCGACCCTGCGCGTGGAGGGCATGACGGTGGCGAGTGGCTGACCCGCGCCGCCGCGGGCCGGAACGGTCGCCGGAATGGCTGCGCGCGATGGCCGACGCCGTCGCGAAGATCGCCATGGAGGCCGGCGCGATGGCGCACGACCGCTTCGACACCGATTTCCAGCGCTGGGAAAAGACCCCCGGCAGCCCGGTCTGCGAACTCGACATCGCGATCGACCGGATGCTCAAGTCCCGCCTGTCGACCCTGCTCCCCGAGGCAGGCTGGCTCTCCGAGGAAACCGCCGACAACGCCGACCGCCTCGCGCATGACCTGCTCTGGGTGGTCGACCCGATCGACGGGACGCGCGACTATATCCGCGCCCGTCCCGGCTGGTGCGTCTCGATCGCGCTGGTCGACCGCGGCCGCCCGGTGATCGGCATCCTCGACGCCCCCACGCGCGACGAGCACTGGCGCGCGGTGGTCGGGCAGGGCGCCACCCGCAACGGCGTGGCGCTCCAGACCGGCACCCGCACCGAATTCGCCGGCAGCCGCACCCCCGTCGACGCCCTCCCCAAAGCCGACCGCGACCTCGTTATGGTCCACAAGCCCAACTCGATCGCGCTCCGCATAGCCATGGTCGCCGCCGACGAAGCCGACCTCGTCGCGACGCTCCGCTGGGGCAACGAATGGGACATCGCCGCGGCAGTGCTGGTCGCCAGCGAAGCGGGGGCGACGGTGAGCGACGCGCTCGGCGCGCCGCTGGTGTTCAACAAACCGCGGCCGCAGGCGTTCGGGGTGTTGGCCTGCATTCCGGGGATACACGGCGCGGCGGTCGAACGGTTGGCCGACCGGGCGCGCACCGTACTGGGTTGACGGCAATGATAAGGTGGTGAGTGGTCCGATCTTTTCTGGGCAGGAAAAGACAATTTCAGCAGGTTATTGAGCTGGCGAATTAAACGTTAGCTTTTCCCAGTCTTCAAAATAGGCTTCGTCCTTGGGTCTGGCGCGGATCATATCAATATAGTCCTGAGCATCAACGCCAGTCTCTTCGATCAGCGCATTCGCAACCTTTCGGAAATGGTCTGCAGTAAGGGCACAAGCGCCTGCGATCACATCGATGCCCCGCTCGCTCCAGAGGTTATGTATGTGGCACTGCCAGAAGTTATGCGCCAGATAGTCGCGGCCATCCTTGGCGATGCTTAGCGCGTCCCGAAGCAATTCGGACAGCTTGAATGCTCTAAGCAAACGACCTTGAACCGTGGCGAAGTTTCCGCGCATCACGTTGGTAATAAGCGCTCTGTGTTCGGCAGCGTTCGTCTCGGCCATAGCTCGCTCGCCAAGTCTGAGCACTTCTGCCTTCACGATAATCAACGCCATCAGTTGTTCAAGCGCGGACGCGGCTGTCATGGCATGACCGTACGCTTCGAATGCCCGAAACCAATCTACGCCGTCAGGAGGTTCGCCGAACCAAACTGCGATATCGTGCTTGTCGGGCATCAAATCCCAGACCTCGGTAAAGCGTTACGCGTTCGGGTGCCGCTATGGTCAGCGCAATAGAGCAAGCTATGCCATGTCACACGTCCAGAAGTCCTCAACGTAGCATGATCGAGAATAGCGGCATCAAGCTCGCTTTTCTTCAAGTCGTCGCCATTGATAACGCATTGTAGGCTGTTGATCAGGAACGTTCGCGCGTCGGTCATGTCGTCAAACTGCCCCAACGCTAGCGATCCGGCAATGTCCGTTATTCAGATTTTAATCCGGCCAATTACGGTCTGGCTTGAGGGAAATCTACCGAAACGCGAGAGCTACGCGCCTGCCCTTCGTGCGGCTGGTCAGGTGGAAGTGTAGGCACCGGTCGCACCGATACGCCCTGAGCGGCACGCGTCCGGTTTGCGCCACCGCTAGCGCATCCGCCTCCGACACGAACCGTGCCTTTCGGCGGCAGACGCTGAGCCGGGTGCGTTTCACCTGCTCAGTCCTTGTACTTCATCTCCAGGAAGCGACCGCGGGTCGAGAGGTTGTCGAGGTCGCTTTGCGCGAGGCGGGCGGTCATCTCGCCGATTTCCTGCTCGATCAGCTTCAGGCCGTCGACCAGTTCGGCGTCGGGCGTGCGGCCGTTGCGCGGGGTGGTGCGGAGCGACGCCGGGACCTTTTCGTAATCCTTGACGAAGGCGGGCAATTGTTCGCCGATCAGTTTGCGCACGTCGACCGCTTCCTGCGTGTTCGCGTCGAGCGTCGCCAACTGCGGCGTCAGCGTTTCGAGACGCAGGCCTATCCGGTCGACCAGCGTCATCGCGGATGCGGGGAGGGCGGGGCGCTGCGCCTCCAGCCAGCGTTCGGTCTGTGCGGGGAGGGCGCGGATGTCGACTGCCGCGAGCCGCTCCGGCGTCGGCGCGCGTTCCGCCGGCCAGACCGCGAACAGCACCGTCGCGGCGACCAGCAGCGCCATCACCAGCATCGCGCCGCCGATCCCGAGTGGCACGATCCAGCCGATCACCATCGCCGCGATCAGGATCGCCACGTCGGCGACCGCGATCCGGGTCAGCCGCTTGCCGATCGCCTGCGTCTGCCTCGCCCGCCCCCGCGATGGCGTACGCGCGATGGCGGTGCCCGTCCGGTCGTCCGAAATGCGCGACCAGGAGGCGCGGGCGCTGGCGATGGCGTCGTCGACTTCGCTCACGAGGGTTACATCGCCTCCAGCTTGAACGGGCTGGCCGACGGTCCGCCCAACTGCCCCTGCGTTGCGCCTTCAGCCCGCGCGATATAACCACGCGATTTGTCGACCTCGTTCGACAGCGCGCCGACCGTGACCTTCATCGAATCGAGCGCCTTCAGCTTGAACACGTCGATCGCGTCCATCGTGTCGTAGATATTCTGGAACGCGCGTTGCAGCGTTTCCAGCGGGATCGTCGCCGACGCGGCCTGTTCGTGGATCTGCGCGGTCTGCGATTTGAGCAGCTTGCCGGTCGAATCGATGATGTTCGCGGTGGTCGTGTTGAGCGCGGTGATCTGCTCCAGCACCAGCTTCTGGTTGGTCAGCGCCTGCGCCACCGTCACCGCGGTGCGCAGCGCCGACACGGTCGTGGTCGAGGCGCGATCGACGCCCTTCACCAGCTCGACATTGTTCTTCTTGACCAGGTCGAGCGCGAGATAGCCCTGCACGGTCACCGCCATCTGAGTCAGCAGATCCTGCGTGCGCTGGCGCGTGTAGAACAACGCCGTCTCGCGGATCGCCTTCGCCTTGGCGGGATCGCTGTGGTCGAGGTCGTTGGCGACGTCCTCCAGCTTGGCGTCCATCGTCTTCGACAGATGGATCATCTGCTCGAGCCGGCCCATCGCCGCCCACAGGTTCGCGCGCTCGGTATCGATCGCGGCGTTATCCATCAGCAGCTCGTCCTTGCCCGAGCCGAGGCTCTTCAGGATCTGCGCGATGTGCGTCTGCGACGATTTATAGCCGTCGAAATAATTGCGCATCTTGCCACCGAACGGGATGATCCCGAACAGCTTCTGCGGCGCGGTGAGGTTGCCCTTCTTGCCCGGATCGAGATCCTCGACGACGCGGCGCAGCTCGGCCAGATCCTTGCCGACGCCGGTCTCCTGATCCATCGCCTTGACCGGGCGATCGAGGAAGCGGTTCGACTGGCCGGCGGCTTCGCGGATTTCCTTCGCGCCCATCGCGGTAATCGCGTCGACACGCTTGCCGAACTCGGGCGAATTGACGTCCTGCGCGACGAGATCGGTGACGAAGCCCGACACGCGCTCCTCAAGCTGCGACTTCACGCCGGCATCGACGGGCACCAGCCCGGACGCCTTCGCGGCGGCGACGGTCGGCACCGGATCGGGCGGGGTCAACACCAGGCCCGGCTCTTCCGTCAGCGTGTTCGGGGTCGTCGCCATGCTCGTGTCTCCGTTCGGTGGGGCATCGTGGCTGCAACCCGCCCCGCGTTCAAGTGGCGTATATAGATAATACACTCAGGCTTGCCAACTGCTCTCCTTGAAACCGGGCGGCCGCGTGGACAGCTTGTCGGCGACATCACAGGAGTTCCAGCATGCGCGCCATCGGCTATACCAAGTCGCTCCCGATCGACGATCCGCAGTCGCTCGTCGACCTCGATCTCCCCAAGCCCGAGGCGACCGGCCGCGACCTGCTGGTCGAGGTGAAGGCGGTTTCGGTCAACCCGGTCGACACCAAGATCCGCCAGCGTCGCGAAGACCCGGACGGCACGCCGCAGGTGCTCGGCTGGGACGCATCGGGCGTCGTCGTCGCGGTCGGTCCGGACGTGACAGGGTTCAAGGTCGGCGATGACGTGTTCTACGCAGGCGCGATCGACCGACCCGGTACCAATTCCGAATATCACCTCGTCGACGAACGCATCGTCGGCCACAAGCCGCAGTCGCTCGACTGGGCGCAGGCGGCGGCGCTGCCGCTGACGTCGGTCACCGCGTGGGAGACGCTGTTCGACCGGCTCGACGTGCGCAAACCCGTCCCCGGCGCGGCGAACGCGATCCTGATCATCGGCGGGGCAGGCGGGGTCGGCTCGATCACGATCCAGCTCGCGCGGCAACTCACCGACCTGACCGTGATCGCCACCGCGTCACGCGACGAGACGCGCGGCTGGGTCGAGGAGCTCGGCGCGCATCACGTGATCGACCACCGCAAACCGCTCGCCGCGCAGGTCGAGGCGCTCGGGCTCGGCGCGCCGGGGTTCGTGTTCTCTACGACGCATACCGACGAGCATATCGCCGAGATCGGCGAACTGCTGGCGCCGCAGGGCCGGCTGGCGTTGATCGACGATCCGAAGACGCTCGACATCGTGCCGCTGAAGCAGAAGTCGATCTCGGTCCACTGGGAGCTGATGTACACGCGCTCGCTGTTCCAGACCGCGGACATGGGCGAGCAGGGGGTGTTGCTCGACGAGGTCGCGCGGCTGCTGGATGCGGGGACGATCCGGACGACGCTGGCGGAGAATTTCGGGCGGATCGACGCGGCGAACTTGCGCAAGGCGCATGAGCGGATCGAGAGCCACACCGCCAAGGGGAAGATCGTGCTGGAGGGATTCTGAGCCTTCCGACTTTCCAGAGCGTCCCGTTAACCTAGGCCACCACTCCGGCGAAGGCCGGGGCCCAATTGGGGGGACGTTGCTAACGGATGGCGGTGCTCCATTATTAGCACCTTTCCAATTGGGCCCCGGCCTTCGCCGGGGTGGATAGAATGGAGGGCGGAGCGCTTCTTCTCGTTCCCTCGCGGACGAGGGGGCCTAGGAACCAGGGACGACACCGCTTGTGACCCTGGGCCCCCGCGTTCGCGGGGGAACGGCATTGGTTCGGCGGAAGGCGCATCTCACCGCCGAATGAGACTGGCGGCGGCGCAAACACACGATACGCTGCGCACCATGCTCCGCCCGCTGATCCTCGCGCTTGCGCTCCTCCCCGCGGCCGCCACGAATCGTCCCCCGCCAGCCGACCCGCTCACCGCCACGATCCACACCGAAGACGCCGACCGCTTCGCCGCGCTGTTCGCCAAAACCAAGGGCAGACCCACCGCCGCGCAACTGAAGCGCGACTATCTCGACAAAGGCAGTTTCGGGATCGGCGTCTTCACCCCCGGCCGGATCGTCGACGCGGACAATCTCGCGCGCGCCATCGCCGCCAACCCGACGCGGTATGCACAGGCGATCAAGACCTGCCTCCCCGCCGCCAAGGCCGCCACCGCCGATCTCCGCGCGATCTATCTCGGCCTGCACGGCGCACTCCCCGACGTGAAGCTCCCGCAGGTCTATATAGTCTTCGGCGCAAACACCTCCGGCGGCACCGCCAAACCCGGCGCGCAGGTGCTCGGGCTCGAAGTGCTGTGCCGCATGTCGCCGACCCCGGAGAAACTCCGCCAGACGCTCCGCCATTTCTTCGCGCACGAGACGGTACATTCCTTCCAGCAGGATGCGGGCATGACGCTCGCCCGCGACCCTTTGCTCACCGCGATCCTCGTAGAGGGTGCCGCCGACTTCATCGCCCAGCTCGTCACCGGCGAGGAGCCCGACGCCGCCCGCGCCGCCTGGGCCACCTTTCGCGAAGCCGAACTCTGGCGCCAGATGCAGGCCGACATCGCGCTCACCCGCAAGCTCACCGACAAGGACGACCCCGAGGAAGGCTCGCCCGAAGCCAAGGCCTATGCCCGCTGGATCGGCAACTACTCCACGCCGCCCGCCGGCTGGCCTCCCGAACTCGGCTATTGGATGGGGCTGCGGATCTGGCAGCGTTACTATGCCGCCGCCCCCGACAAGCACGCCGCGCTGAGGGCAATGCTGGCGGTCCGCGATCCCCGTGCTATTCTCGCCGCCGGAACATACAAGCGCCGCGGAGGTTCCCTCTAAAGGCGACGAAATGCCGCTGCGTCTTCCCGCGGCGCAACAATTACGCTATGGCGCGCGCCAACCCCGTTCCTCGATCAAGAGAATACATTCATGAGCCTCCGCAACGTGGCGATCATTGCGCACGTCGATCACGGCAAGACGACGCTGGTCGACCAGCTCTTCCGCCAGTCCGGCACCTTCCGCGACAACCAGCGCGTCGAAGAGCGCGCAATGGATTCGAACGACCTCGAAAAAGAGCGTGGCATCACCATTCTCGCCAAGCCGACCTCGGTCGACTGGACTCCTCCCGGCGAGTCCGAGAGCATCCGCATCAACATCGTCGATACGCCCGGCCACGCCGATTTCGGCGGCGAAGTCGAGCGCATCCTGTCGATGGTCGACGGCGTCGTCCTGCTGGTCGATTCGTCGGAAGGCGCGATGCCGCAGACCAAGTTCGTCACCGGCAAGGCGCTGGCACTCGGCCTGAAGCCGATCGTCGTCGTCAACAAGGTCGATCGCAACGACGCGCGCATCCAGGAAGTGCTCGACGAAGTGTTCGACCTGTTCGTGTCGCTCGACGCGAACGACGACCAGCTCGACTTCCCCGTGCTCTACGCATCGGGTCGCAACGGCTATGCCTCGACCGACATGGACGCGCGCGAAGGCACGCTGATCCCGATGTTCGAGACGATCGTGAAGCACGTGCCCCCGCCCGCCGTGGAAGTCGCCGGCGTGCCGTTCACCTTCCTCGTCACGCTGCTCGACCGCGATCCGTTCCTCGGCCGCGTCCTCACCGGTCGCGTCAATTCGGGTACCGTGAAGACCAACCAGCCGATCCACGCGCTGAACAACGACGGCAAGATCATCGAGACGGGTCGCGCCTCGAAGATCATGTCGTTCCGCGGTCTCGATCGCGTACCGGTCGACGAAGCCAAGGCCGGCGACATCATCTCGCTGGCCGGGCTTTCGGTTGCGACCGTGGCAGACACGATCGCCGATATCACGGTGACCGAGCCGCTGCACGCGCAGCCGATCGATCCCCCCACGCTGTCGATGCGTTTTGCCGTGAACGACTCGCCGATGGCGGGCCGCGAGGGCTCCAAGGTGACGTCGCGCATGATCCGCGAGCGCCTGTTCCGCGAAGCCGAGTCGAACGTTGCCGTGAAGGTGACCGAGGCGGCCGACAAGGACAGCTTCGAAGTCGCCGGCCGCGGCGAGCTTCAGCTGGGCGTGCTGATCGAGACGATGCGCCGCGAGGGCTTCGAACTCGGCATTTCGCGTCCGCGCGTGCTGTTCGGCGAGGACGAGAACGGCAAGAAGACCGAGCCGTACGAGACCGTCATCATCGACGTCGACGAGGAGCATTCGGGCACCGTCGTCGAGAAGATGAACACCCGTAAGGCCGAGATGACCGACATGCGTCCGTCGACCGGCGGCAAGACCCGCATCACCTTCTCGGCGCCGTCGCGCGGGATGATCGGCTATCATGGCGAGTTCCTGTCCGACACGCGCGGCACGGGGATCATGAACCGGCTGTTCGAGAAGTACGGTCCGCACAAGGGCGCGATCGAGGGCCGCAAGAACGGCGTGCTGATTTCGAACGGTTCGGGCGAGGCGAACAACTACGCACTGGGTCCGCTCGAAGAGCGCGGCATCCTGTTCGTGGGCCACGGCGAGGCTCTCTATGAGGGCATGATCGTCGGCGAAAACGCCAAGCCGGACGACCTCGAGGTCAACCCGATGAAGACCAAGGCGCTGACCAACTTCCGCGCGTCGGGCGGCAAGGACGACCAGGTCCGCCTGTCCCCGCCGAAGCGCGCGACGCTGGAGCAGGCGATCGCGTACATCGACGACGACGAGATGGTCGAAGTCACGCCAAAGTCGATCCGCCTGCGCAAGCGCTTCCTGGATGCGAACGAGCGCAAGCGCGCTAGCCGGGCTAAGCAGAGCGCCTGAGACCGGCACGGCGAAGCCGGCCAAGCTTACAAGCTCGGCCGACTTCGCTCAGGCGAGGTCCGACGGCACGGCTTCGCCGGGTCGCGCTGGGCTAAGAATGCAAAAAGGCCGGGGGGAAACCTCCGGCCTTTTTGTTTGTGGAAACATTTCCGGCACGGGCTCGCCCAACAATCCTCCCCCTGACGGGGGAGGATCGCAAGGTCACATCCTTACCCGACCAAACGCATTACCTGCTCGACCTCACCGCCGGGCATCCCGACCCGAAACGTGTTCCGCCCCGCCGTCTTGGCCGCGTACAGAGCCGCATCCGCCACCGCGAACATCGCCTCGGCATCATAGGCATAGCCGTCGCCCGCCATCGCGATCCCCGCGGACGCCCCGACCCGCAGGATCTCTCCCGCCCAGACGATCGGCATCCGCAGATCGGCCAGTGCCGCCGCGAGCCGCAGTTCGAGCGCCGCGCCCAGCGTTTCCGCGCCGACCAACACCGCGAACTCGTCCCCACCGATCCGCGCGATCATCGGCGCGTCCGGAAACCCCGCCGCCAGCCGTTCCGCCACCACGCGCAGGCACGCATCGCCGGCGGCATGCCCGAGCCGGTCGTTGACCTGCTTGAAGCCATCGACGTCGAACAGGATCAGCGCCCCCAGCGGTGCAAGTCCAGACCCGCCCGCGGGCGCATCGAGGAACCGGTTCTGGAACACCGCGCGGCTCGCGAGCCCGGTCAACGCGTCATGCTCGGCAAGCTGCCGCATCGCCTCCCAGCGCAGCTTTTCGTCGGTGATGTCCTGCTTGAGCCCGTAAAGCCTACGCGCCCGCCCGCCTTCGACCACGACATTGCCGGTCAGTCGCATCCACCGCCGCGCGCCATCGGTCCGGACGATTTCCGCATCGACCGAAAACCGGCCCCGCTTGGCGTCACCGCTCGTCCCGGCGTCCGCAATCGCCTGCGCGCGTGCCCGTTCCATCGCCTCGCGTGACTCCTCGGCGTACATCGCCACGGTCTCGCGCCGATCGACCCGTGTGTCCGCGGGCAGCCCGAAGAGGTCGTAGATCCCTGCGGTCCACAGCAGCGACGAATCCGCCAGGTCACAGCTCCAGGCACCCATTCCCGCCAGCGCGAGTGCGCGTTCGATCAGCGCCGCTTTGTCGAAGGTTTCTCCAGACGTCGTCGGCGACCAGATATCGATCGTCGTCGTCATGCCTTGAGCCTGTTTTGCCCGCCCCGTTTTGCCATGACGGGAGGATATTCGCTCAACCGTTAAGAGCGAATGGCGATAGAACGAGTTTGGGTGTTAGTTGCTTACAAGGTAGACCGATTACGGTTCGCCCTCCTCAAGCCGCCGTGATCCGCCCGCCGCGCGACAACATCTCGCCACTCGTCACGATCACCCGATCCCCAAGCTTGACCTGCCCGAAGATCAGCTTCGCAAACGCGGTCGGCACCCCGACGCAGCCATGCGTCGCGTACTTCCCCTCCATCAACGCGCTGCCATGGATCGAAATCCCGTCATTGGTCAGCCGCAGCATGTACGGCATCGGCGCGCCGTATAGGTTCGACACGTGATGCGCGTCCTTCTGCGTGATCTTGAACACCCCCAGCGGCGTCGGTTTCTCGTCCGCGCCATAGATCACCGCAGCCGTCCCGATCTCGTACCCCGCGCGAAAGATCGACAAGGTCTGCGCGACGAGGTCGACGGTGATCACGATCGGCCCCTCGGGCACGCCCTCCGTATCCCAGTAATAGGCGCCATGCCGCAGCGGCTCGGGCACATTCAGCACCCGCTTCACGACATACCCCTCGTCCGGCTCCGCCGCGGCGGCGATAACAGGGGAGGGGACGGTTGCGGCCTTCGGCACGGCTTTCGCGGCAGGCGGCGCAACCTGCGCCTTGACCACCCGGGCCGGCGCTTCCGTCGCGCGAACCTTCACCGGCGATCCCGACAAGGCCAGCCCGCCGATCAGTACGGCGCTGCCCCCTAGAACGGCAAAGGCGATCGCTCGCGTCGTCATGGTTTTGCGCATGGCGTCACCCTATCCCATATTCGTGAACGAAGCCCAGACGTGCCCCGCTACGGAGTGTCCCTGCGCGGGACCAGACAGTTATACCGTGGGTTAACAGCCCGTTCCGGCGCAGTTCAGACCGAATCGCCTAAAGCCTGAAACACGGTCGGACACTTATGCGTTTGTCCCAGGCGGACCGGGCGTAACCAGTAACGGAGTTCGGATGATGAACGGATTTTTGAAGAAGGCAGGTTTGGGGGTAGCCCTCGCAGCGACCGCGCTGACGGCGGCGGTACCGGCCGATGCGCAGCGTTGGGGCCGTGGCGGCTATGGCCGCGGCTGGCATGGCCATCGTGGCGGCGGTAACGCAGCCGGTGCGGCAGTGCTGGGCGGTATCCTTGGCCTGGGTGTCGGCGCAGCGATCGCGAGCAGCAACAATCGCAACCGCTATTACGACCGCGGCTACTACAATGGTGGCTATTACGCGCCGCCGCCGGTGGCGTATTACAGCCCGCCGGTTCGCACCTATTACCGCGAGGATTATCGTCCGCGGTGTTGGAACGAGTGGCGCGTCGATCCCTATTACGGCGACCGAGTATCTGTGCAGGTCTGCAACTGATCCGATCACACCGAGTGCAAGGAGGCGTCGGGAGCAATCCCGGCGCCTCTTTTGCATCACGTGCTTTTTTCTGGCGCGGGGCAGGCGCTTGCCGCTAGACGCGCGACCATGACCGACACGCCAAACACCCCCGAGACCGAAGCCGCCGCCACCCCGGCCGCAACCGGCGACACGCCCCCCGATCGCCTGTCGATCAACCAGCGCAGCCCGTTCTTCCAGCAGGAGCAGCTCGAACGCGGCATCGGCATCCGTTTCAAGGACAAGGTGCGTCACGACGTCGAAGAATATTGCATTTCCGAAGGCTGGATCCGCGTCGCGCTCGGCAAGAAGGTGGATCGCAACGGCAATCCCCTGACGCTGAAGCTGGTCGGCCCGGTCGAAGCCTGGTTCGAGCGCCCTGCCACGTCGGATACAGACGAAGGCTGACCAATCTTCCTCCCTCCCTGAAAGGGAGGGGCCGGGGGTGGGTAGGCCAGCTCGAGTCGCAACCGCCTGAACACGCGGAACCCGACCCACCCCCAACCCCTCCCTTCCAGGGGGGCAAGAACGGACTAGGCGGCCTCCCCCAGGGGAGCGCAGAAGGCCTTTAAGCCGCGACCCCCTCCAGCGCCTCGCTAGCCTCCAGCCACTTGGCCTCGCTAGCCTCCAGCTTCGCATGCACCTCGGCGCGACGCTTGCTCAGATCCCCCATCGACATCCGCGAGAACCGCGGCTCCGCATTCGCCGGATCGACCATCGCCCGATCGAGCGCATTGCGCTCCTTGGTGAACTTCGCGGTCTGCTCCTCGATCTCGCGCAAAGCCTTCCGCAGAGCCGCATCGTTGCTCTTCGCATCGGCGGCGGCCTTCTTCCCCGCCTTCTTGTCGGCCTTCGACGCGGCATCGCCCTTGCCGCTGTCGCCCTTCAGGACGAACGCGATGTAATCGTCGAGGCTGCCGTCGAACTCCTTCGCCGTCCCGTCGTCGACCAGCACCAGCCGATCCGCCGTCAGCTCCAGCATATGCCGGTCATGGCTGACCAGCACGACAGCGCCGGTATACGCGTTGAGCGCTTGCACCAAAGCCTCGCGCGCATCGACGTCCAGATGGTTGGTAGGCTCATCGAGGATCAGCAGGTGCGGCGCATCGCGTGTGATCAGCGCCAGCGCCAGACGCGCGCGCTCGCCACCCGACAGCTTGCCGACCCTGGTCGTCGCCTTGTCGCCGGAGAAGCCAAACCGCCCCAACTGAGCCCGCACGGCCGCCGGCGTCGCGCCCTTCATCAGATGCGACATATGCTCAATCGGCGTATCTGTCGGATCGAGCTCCTCGACCTGATACTGCGTGAAGTACCCGACCTTCATCTTGCCCGACGACGACATCTCGCCATCCATCGGCGTCAGCTGCGCCGCCAGCAGTCGCGCGAGCGTGGTCTTGCCGTTGCCGTTGCGCCCGAGCAGCGCGACCCGGTCGTCGGGATCGAGCCGCATGTTGAGCCGCTTCAGGATCGGCACGTCGGCATAGCCCACCGTCGCCATGTCGAGCGTGATCAACGGCGGGCGCAGTTCGGTCGGGTTGGGGAAGCCGAACGACAGCGTCGGATCATTGTAGCTCTCGGCGATCGGCTGCATCTTCGACAGCATCTTCTGGCGCGACTGTGCCTGCTTCGCCGTGGAAGCCCGCGCGGAATTCTTGGCGATATATTCCTGCAGCTTCTCGCGCTGGACCGCCTGGTTGGCGCGCGCCGCCTCGATCTGCGCGAGCCGTTCGGCGCGCTGCCGCTCGAACGCGTCGTAGCCGCCCGGATACAGCGTGATCTTGCCGCCTTGCAGATGCAGGATGTGATCGACCACGTTGTTGAGGAAATCGCGCTCGTGGCTGACCACTACGATCGTCGCCTTGTAGCCCTTGAGGAAATCCTCGAGCCACATCACCGCTTCGAGATCGAGATGGTTCGAAGGCTCGTCGAGCAGCAGCAGGTCCGGCTGCGAGAACAGCAAAGCGGCAAGTGCCACGCGCATCTTCCAGCCACCCGAAAAGCTGTCGAGCGTCCGCGCCTGCATGTCCTCGTCGAACCCGAGCCCGAGCAGGATCTGCGCGGCGCGGGCGGGCGCGGTATACGCGTCGATCGCGATCAACCGCTCGTACACGTCGCCGAGCCGGTCGGGATCCTCGCTCGTCTCGCTCTCGATCATCAGCGCGGCGCGCTCCAGATCGGCTTCGAGCACGGTTTCGAACGGGGTCTTCACGCCGTGCGGCGCTTCCTGCGCAAGGTAGCCGATTCGCGCGCCCTTCGGCATGTCCGCCGAGCCGTCGTCCGGCTCCAGCTGCCCCGCGATCACGCGCACCATCGTCGACTTGCCCGCACCGTTGCGCCCGATCAGCCCGACGCGCGAGCCCGGTGGCAACGCGGCGGTGGCGCCATCGAGGATAACGCGTCCGCCCAGGCGCACCGTGATATTGTTCAGGTTCAGCATGCGCGAGCCGTTAGCAGATGCAGCATGGTTTTGCGAGGGGAGGGGAAGGGGGCATTACGTCAGTCAAGGTCGGGCCGTGCTCCCCTCCATGAAAGGGAGGGGCAGGGGGTGGGTAGGCCGGTTCGAGCCCCAACGGACGGATCGCGCGGAAACCGACCCACCCCCGGCCCTTCCCTTCCAGGAAGGGGGGAAGACGTTTCAGCCAACCGGGGTGTCACCCTGCTGGCCGTAGCTTGAACGGGGGTTGCGCGGGAGCAACAGCAAGGACAGTTTTCCTCCTACCACCACCCCGGCGAAGGCCGGGGCCCAAGTTGAAAGGCCGTCGTGATGGCGCGGTCCGTCGTTAGCGACGTTCCCCAATTGGGCCCCGGCCTCCGCCGGGGTGGAGCAACTATCGGCACAGCAAACCAAACTCCCTCCCCTTCAGGGGAGGGTAGGGGTGGGGCATTGCCGAAAAAGTCTCGCTCGCGGTGGTGCCCCATCCCAACCCTCTCCTGAAGGGGAGGGAACTCATCAGGTCTGGTCCGAAACGATCGCGTCCGCGCCTTCACCGCCGCCAAGAATCGGAGCCGCCCGCCCACCGACATGAACCCGCACCCCCGAAACCAACCGCGTCTGCACGACCACCGCGTCCGCAACCGTCGAACCAGAACGCGGCACCCCCCGATGCACCGTCACCCCATGCAGCACATCGTCCGGCGCCGCATCCGAGTCCGCGGCGATCTCCCGATTGCCATAATGCACCGAAACCCCAGCAACCTGCGCCGCAACCGCCGTCACACCACCACCGGAAAAGCCGCCATCACGAACCCCAGGCTCTACCCCGGCATAAGCCTGCCGAAACGTCAGCGCCCGCTCCAACGCGCCCTGCCAGCGATAAAACACATGCGCCCCAACCGTCGTGATCCGCGCCAGACTCGACGCCCACCACGGCAGGATGCTGGTCGTATGAAACGACGTCGCCGCCCCGACCGGCGCATATACGCTCCCGCCAAGCGCCGCGCTCGCCACCGCCCGCGCGCGATCCCAAGCCCCCGGCTCGCGCGCCCGGTTCATCGAGCCATCGCAGGTAAAGCTGAACTGGCACCCGGTCCGCCGCTCGGCCCCCTGATACACGACGCCGCAAACGCTGTTCGGAAAGGCCCGGTCGCGCACCCGGTTCAACACCACCTGCGCCACCGCCCGCTGCCCATCCTCAGACTGCGACCGCGCCTCGTAATACACCGCCGCAGTCAGGCAGTCCGCCGCGCGGCTAGCGTCATCGACAGAGTTCGAGGTCAAAAACGGCGGAGCCACGAACGGCGTAGCAGCGGCAAACGGCGCATCCGGCGCTGCCGTCGCGATCTTCGCGGAGATGTCGTCGGGCACATGCAACGCCATCCGGCTCAGCAAGGCGCGCGAGTTCCGCTCCGGCTGGACCCGAGCGATCGCCGCCGGCCGATCCGCCGGCACGCACGACGTCGCCATCACCAGAGCGGGCAGGCTGATCAGCGCATGAGGATAAAGGCCGTAACCCGACGTCTTCATCCCCCCGCTCTAGGCCGCGGGGTTTAGGGACTGGTTAATGGGTTGCGGGAAACGGGCGAAGCGCTCGCTAACGAAGCACACCCCCGTCATCCCGACGAAAGTCGGGACCTCGATCGGCAAGGACGGACGTGGAAGGGCGCGCTCCTTAAAGCTTGCCGCAACCACACCCCGGCGTCCGTCATCCTGACGAACGTCAGGATCCAGGGTAACGAGCGTCCCCCTCAATGGCTCTGGATCCTGACTTTCGTCAGGATGACGGGAAGGGGGCGAGGATAAGGGGAAGGGCCCCTACCTCAGTGAACGAACCGCGCCACCACATCACGATACGACCGAGAAACCTTCACGCTAGCCCCGGAATTCAGCACCAGGAAGCATTCCCCGTTCGTATGCGGCTTGACCTGCTTCACCAGATCCAAATTCACGATCGTCGACCGATGCACCCGCTGGAACCGCCGCGGGTCGAGCCGCTTTTCCAGATCCTTCATCGTCTCGCGCAGGATCAGCGTATTATCGCCGGTATAGATGCACATGTAATCGCCGGCCGCATCGATCCGCTCGATCGTGTCGACATCGACGCGGAAGATCTGCCCGCGATCCTTGATGTTGATGAGCTTCTCGAACCGGTTCGCCGACACGGCATCCCCGTCCGGCATGTCCGCCGCCGCATCGGGCGCGACATCGGCCAGCACTTCGCGCAACCGATCGACCTCCTCGACCCCGCGCTTCTCGCTCAAACGCTGCCGAACCCGTTCGATCGTATCGGCCAGCCGTGATTCCTCGACCGGCTTCATCAGGTAATCGACCGCCTGCGCCTCGAACGCGCGCAACGCATGGTCCGAATACGCCGTGACGAACACGAACAGCGGCGGCTCGACCTCCATCAGGCCTTGCACCACGGAGAACCCGTCGAACCCCGGCATCTGGATATCCAGAAACACGAGGTCGGGCTTGTGCGTCTTGATCGCGCGAATAGCCTCGCGGCCGTTCGAGCATTTTTCGATGATCTCGACGTCTTCATGGGCCTGGAGTCGGAGTTCCAGCCCCTGGATCGCCAGCGGCTCGTCGTCGACGAGAATGGTACGGATGGTCATGCGGCCTCTCTGTTCACGTCTTCCAGCTGATACGGAATCTCGATTTCCACCGAGAAGCCTCCAGCCGGCGTGGAGCGGGTTTCGAAACGGTGGTCGGGGCCATATGCCTGCACCAACCTGTCTCTAATATTAGCGAGCCCCACGCCGGTCGAATGGCTTGAACCGATCCGGCCCTCGATCAAGCCCGGTCCGGTGTCGGATACGGCGATCTGCACCCGTTCCCCGGCAAGACGCACTTCGACGTGGATATCGGCGCCTTCTTCCTGCGGGGTAACGGCGTATTTGATCGCGTTTTCGACGAGGGGTTGCAGCAGCAGCGACGGCAATCTCGCCCGTTCGGCGCGCGGATCGATATCGAACTTCGGCCGCATCCGGTCCTCGAAGCGCATCTTCTCGATCTCCAGATACAGCTTCAGCTGATCCACCTCCTGCGCGACGGTGACATGCGCGGTCGGTTCGTTCGCCAGCGTGTAGCGCAGGAACGACGACAGCCGTGACAACATCGCGTTCGCCCGCTCGGTCTGCTTCAACAGCACGAGCGTCGAGATCGAGTTCAGCGTATTGAACAGGAAATGGGGGTTCAACTGATAGCGCAGCATCGCCAGCTGCGCCGTCGACGCCTGGTTCTCCAGATGCTCCATCTGGTCGATCTGCGCCTCGACGATCAGGTAGAAATTGATCCCGAAATACAGCGCCGACCACCCGAACAGCACGGTGAAGGTGACATACACCGACCCCAGCAACCGCGTCAGAGTCACCCCCGGCGTCGACGTCGCGATGAACGAGAAGGTGAACGCGTCGAGCACCGCGTACAGGAACGTCGCTGCGGCGAGAGTCGCGATCGTCAGGAAAATCCCGACCAGCCGGTTCATCTGCCGATACTGGCCGTACATCGTCGAGAGCAGCAGCGTGATGCAGTATCCGACGATCGCCTCGACGATCACCGGGATCACCCCGTCGAGCGACAGCCCGTTCGAGATCGAGACGACCCCGCGCAGCAGCAGGTAGCCGCTCCACCCGACCGCCTGCAGGATCCAGAACGCCCGCGCCTTGTTCTCGAAGAACGGGCGCGCGGTGAAGGGCAGGCGTCGGGCCGAGTTCAGGGCGGAGGAGCCAGGGTGCGGGGCGGAAGAATTAGCCATCGGCCTGCGCTCTTACACGCGGCTAGCGGTGTGCGCAAAAGTCGAACGGTGGCGGGAAGTACGCAATCCTCACCAACGCGACAGCGCCCGGACATTAAATTGGCCGCCGTTCCATACGGAACGACGGCCGTTTAACCGACTAGATATTCGTTCGATTAGAAGCTGAAGCGAGCGCCGACGCGGACCGAGTAGAGCGACTGACGCGCATAGATCGTGTCGGACGGTGTCGAGGCAGGAGCGCTGTAGCGATACTGCGCGCAAGCCTGACTGGAGTTGCCCGTTAGTGCTGCGCCCGGCGCTGTACCGGTAGCGACTGGAGCCTGAAGGCACTGCACGCGTACGGCTGGGATCGTATACGGGAACTGATACTCGCGAATCTGACCCCAATTCTTGTTCAGCAGATTGGTGACGTTCTCTATATCCGCAAACAGCTGAATACGGCTCTTGCCGACGAACGTCGGGATTTCCTGCGAGATGTGAAGATCGAAACGTGTGAACCACTTCGAGTTAAAGCCGTTGCGTGGCGCGATCTTGCCACGATACTTATCCAGCCCGGTCGAGTTGATGAGCGCCTCGAACGTGTTCTGCGTCGCAACGCTGTCGTATGACACCAGCGCGTCGCTGGTCGACGTCGGCACGTACAGCAGGTAGCGCGACGCGCTGCCGATCGTGCCGAACACCGGTGAGCGGGCCGACGACAGGTCCTGCATGGTGTAGCTGTACGGGCGACCGATCCGCGTCTCTCCGAACAGCGTAAAGTTGGTCTTGTAGTCGCCGAAGAACGCGTGGTTGAAGCTGACGTTATACTTGATGTTGTGCTTCACCTGGTCGTTAGAGATGCCGTAGGCAGCGCCATTGGCGTCGAGGAACGCCCCGTTCCCGTAGTTGGATGATGCGGTCGACGACGTTGCCGGCGCCTGATCCTTGACGTCCTGATACGTGTAGCTGACACTCAGGTTCAGACCGAAATCGAAATCCTTACTGACACGAGCGACGCCGATGTAGCTGCGGCCGCGCGACGTATTGGTAAGCAACAGGTCCGAGTTGGTGTCGGCGAAGTTTGTTGCCGAGGCGTAGCGCACTCGACCATCAGGGGTGCGGAGTGCGGTTGGCACGACACGCAAGTCGGTGAAGAACACTTGGTTGCGCACGTCGGACCACAGGAAGTCAGCGCCGAAGTGCCAGCCGTCGCCGAACGTCCCACCCCAATTAGGATCGAAGTCAGCCGACAGCGTACCACGCCACTGCGACGGCACCTTGAAGTTCGGGTCGAGCGCGTTCGTCGGCGACAGCTGATTCACCGCCGCATTGTTCAGGACGCCATTGGCCGCAGTGGGGACCGTGGTGCCGTTGACGTTGGTCAGGATGGCCGCGCCGCTGGTCTGTGCGCCCGCGCCGGTGAGGCCCGGGACGACATAGCTATTGTTGTTGTTCTGGCGAACGTCGATCGCGTTCGTCAGGAAGCCCGTATTCGAGAAGCTGTTGGATACGTACACGTCGGGCGAGCCGCCCGAGAATATGCCGATGCCGCCGCGGAACGAGAACTCGGACGCAGGCTTCAGTTCGAAACCGACGCGCGGCTGGAACACGCCACGACCCGAGATGTATGCCGTGTTCGGGAAGTTGTAACGCGTCAGGAACGCCGAGTTCAGTTCCGGACGGCTTTTGCCGCCGAACATGTCGTAGCGAGCACCATAGGACAGCGTCAGCAGGTCGCTGACACGCCACGTATCCTGAATGCCGAACGTGTAGGACTGATAGCGGAAGCGTGCAGCGCCGTCGATCGGATCGAGGCTGGGTACGGCGTTGCCGTAGCGGAAGCGCTGCGCGTTGCCCGCCTGGAAGTCGGCGATTGAGTCGAAATAATAATCACCGGCGGTGCGTTGCACGAACAGGTTGAAGATCTTCGAGTCGGAAAACTCGCCGAAGACGCGCAGATCATGATTATCGCGCGTCAGCCGGCCCTGGACGAGGCCACCAAAGGTGCGGCTGGTCAACTGGTTGGACTGACGAGAGATATCCGGTCCGAACGACACGTTGCCGAAGCCGGACTGGCATGTGCTGGATAGATCGTTGTTGCCACCCGTTCCGGTGGTGCGATCTGACGTCGGTGCAGTGCAGACCTGCATTTGGGCGAAACCGCGACCCAAGATCGGGTCCTGACCACGCTTGTAATCCTTGTAGAACCCACGGACTTCCGTCGAGAACTCGTCGGTCCAGTCACTGTTCAACTGCGCGACGCCGGTGTGCAGCCGGTTCGAGCCGATATAACCATTCGATTCGAGGCCAAGGCCTGGCGTTCCCGTAACGAAGGTGTTCTGCCCAAGCTGGATCGAGTCCTTCGTGTACAGATACGTGATCGACGCGCGTTGTGTATCGGACAGATTGGCATCGAGACGTGCTACCAGGCGATCGTCGCGATCGTTCGAATCCTGCAGGATACCGCCGGTGTCATAGCCATAGCGCGACTGCGCGATCTGCTGGATCTGCGATACCTGTCCATCGGTGATGTTGGGGACGACGGTGCCAGCATTGGTACCCGCCGTGCCTTCGACGATCGGCGTGTTGGCGCGGATGCGCTCGCCGGCGATCATGAAGAACAACTTGTCCTTGATGATCGGGCCTGAAAGCTCTGCACCGAAATTCTCGAACTTAAACTCAGGAATGTTGACGCGACCGGTTGGAATACCAGCCCCGGCCTTAGTGCGTTTGCCCGTCAGGCCGTCGTCCGAATAGGCATAGAAACCGGTGCCATGGAACTCGTTGGTGCCTGACTTCAGGATGGCGTTGATCGCACCGCCCTGAAAATTGCCCTCACGAACGTCGTACGGCGCGACCTTGGTCTGGAACTGACCGATGGAGTCGAAAGGAATTGGCGAGCGGCGGGTTGGCAGACCATCCGGATTGAGGCCGAAATTGTCGGTGACCGGCACGCCGTCGACCGAGAAGCGATTGAAGCGGGCATTCTGACCGGCGAACGACACTGCGCGGCCGCCCGACGGCGTATCGTCGAGACGCGCGAACGGATCGCGGCGCATTAGATCGCGTACGTCGCGGTTGACCGAAGCGACCGAACCGATCTGCTCGGCGTTCAGGACGGTAGCGGGTCCCTGGCTGACGTTGCGCGCACGCGGCAACGACGACGCAGTGACGACGATCTCGTCGCCGCCTGCGTTGCCGGCAGCCAATTCGACTGGAAGCTCGAAAGATTGTGCAACGGTGGTTTGGATGTCGGTGACCGACACATCCGAGTAACCCGTCGCAGAAACGGTGACGGTGAATGGCCCGCCGACGCGTAGACCGGATGCGTTGAAGCTACCCGATGCGTCGGTCGTCTGCACCGAGCGCGAACCCGACGGGACGTTGAGAATCGTAACAGTCGCGCCGACGACAGGCGCGCCATTCGCGGTTACCGTGCCGCGGATCGAGGAGGTCGTTTCCTGCGCGGACGCAGTCATTGGGGCGATCAGCGCAATCGCTGCCGCACCCAGAAATAGGTTGTTACGCATTGAAGTTCCCCTTTGAGCTTCTGCTCGAGATCCGCGACTTTTCGTTCGGCCTGCCGCGCCCCTGCACGTGGGATATTTCGGTTCTGTGACATTGGCGAGTCGGGAAGTGTCACAGACACAATCAGTGATGGTGCGTTGCAAAAAAGCCACGCAATTGAACCAATTCTGGGGCTCCGGAACCGACTTCGCCAAATGACGTGTTCGGCTTCAGCTCGCGGCGACGATCTCCGCCCACGCGGCTTCAGTGATGACGCGGATGCCGAGTTCGGTGGCCTTCTTCAGTTTCGAGCCCGCGCCGGGGCCTGCGATCACCAAACCCGTCTTGCTCGATACCGACGCGGCGACGCGCGCGCCGAGCGCTTCCGCCTGCGCTTTGGCCTCGTCGCGGCTGAGCGTTTCCAGGCTGCCGGTGAAGACGAGGATCTGGCCCGTCACCGGCGACTCGCGGGTTTCGTGGACCACGTCCGCAGGCTTCACTTCCCGCAACAGGTCGAACACGACTCGGCGGTTGTGCGGCTCGGCGCAGAAGCCGACCAGCGCGCTGGCGACCTCGGGGCCGATCCCCGCGGTCTCGATCGCTCCGACCAGCAGCTTGTCGCGCCGAAGGATGAACTTCCGCTCGGGCTCGCCGATCACGGGTTCGATCCGACTGCGCAGGAACACCGCGTGACGCAACACCGAGCCCAGCGCCTTGGCCGACACATAGCGTCGCGCAAGGTCACGCGCGGTGATCTCGCCGACATGGCGGATGCCGAGGGAGAACAGGAATCGGTCGAGCGGGATCGTCCGCTTGGTCTCGATCGCGGCGATGACTTTGGCCGCCCACACGCGCCCGTCTTTCTTCCTCGCCGCTAGCTGTTCCTCGGTCAGGCGGAAGATGTCAGCGGGCGATTCGATCAGGCCGTCGCGGAAGAACGCTTCGATCAGCGTCTGGCCGAGCCCGCCGATGTCGAACGCATGGCGCGAGGCGAAGTGGATAAGCCGTTCGACCCGCTGCGCCGGGCAGATCAGCCCGCCGGTGCAGCGATAGACGACCTCGCCCTCCTCGCGCTCGGCCGCGGACCCGCATTCGGGGCAGACATGCGGGAAGACATACGCCTCGCGCTCGACGTCCGGCGTCAGGTTCTCGACGATCTGCGGGATCACGTCGCCGGCACGCTGGACGAGCACGCGGTCGCCCGGCCGCACGCCGAGCCGCTCGATCTCGTCCGCGTTGTGCAGCGTCGCGTTAGTCACGACGACACCGCCGACCGTCACGGGAGAGAGGCGCGCAACGGGGGTCATCGCGCCGGTCCGTCCGACCTGGATATCGATCCGTTCGAGCAACGTCTGCGCGCGCTCGGCGGGGAATTTGTGCGCGATCGCCCAGCGCGGCGCCTTGGCGACCTGGCCGAGTCGCGCCTGCCAGTCGAGCCGATCGACCTTGTAGACCACGCCGTCGATGTCGAACGGCAGGTCGGCACGCACGGCCTCGATCCGACGATACACGTCGAGCGCCGCCGCCGTTCCTTCGACCCGAGCGAACCCATCGGCGATCGGAAAGCCCCAACCGCGCAGGGTGTCGACGACCTCGGCCTGGGTCTCGCCCGGCACGACGCTCGCCTCGCCCCAGCCATGCGCGAGGAATCGCAGTGTCCGACTGGCGGTCACGGTCGCGTCCTTCTGGCGCAGTGATCCCGCGGCGGCGTTGCGCGGATTGGCGAACTGTCGTGCGTCCTTGCCGGTCTCTTCGGCCTCGGCAAGCAGGCGCGCATTGAGCGCAGCGAAGTCGTCCTTCGCCATATAGACCTCGCCCCGAACTTCGAAGATCGCGGGGGCTTCACCCTGCAAGGTCTGCGGGATGTCGCTGATGGTTCGGACGTTCGCCGTAACATCCTCGCCGACCTGCCCATCGCCCCGCGTCAGCGCCTGAACCAGCCGCCCGTCCTCATATCGCAGCGAACACGACAACCCGTCGATCTTCGGCTCCGCGGTCAGCGCCACCGGCGTGTCCTCCGCCAGCTTCAGGAACCGGCGCACGCGCGCGACGAATTCCTCGACCTCCTCGTCCGCGAACGCATTGTCGAGGCTCATCATCGCCTTGGCATGCGCGACCTTCGCCAGATGCCCGGCAGGTGCCGCGCCCACGGTCCGGCTAGGCGAATCGCTCCGCACCGCGCCCGGGAACGCCGCCTCGATCGCCGCATTGCGCCGCACCAGCGCGTCATACTCGGCATCGCTGATCTCGGGCGCGTCGTCGGTATGATAGCGCGCATTATGATACGCGATCTGCGCGGCGAGCGTCTCCAGCTCGGCGGCGGCTTCGGTCTCGGTCGCGGGAAGGTCGGGCATCGCGCCGGGTTAGGGGAGGGCGCCACCTTTCGACAAGACCTGGATCAACATCGTGTGAACATTCGCCCGACTTGCGCGCTGACATACCAAGACATTTTCCGGGACACGCAATCATGACAGATACCAGCCGCCGAGACCTCTTCAAGGGCGCCGCCGTCACCGGCCTCGCCGCCGCAGCAGCCCCCGCCTTCGCGCAAGGGCAGGGGGCGGGGCAGGCGCAACTCGCCGATCCGCAGACGCGCTTCGTCTCGACGCCCTTCCCCGAACAGCGCCAGAAATGGCCCGCCCTCCAGCGCGACATGCGCCCCGTCCCGGATTGTGGCGAGGCGAGCTATCGCGGTTCCGGTCGTCTCCAGGGTCGTAAGGCGCTGGTCACCGGCGGCGACTCGGGCATCGGTCGCGCCGCGGTGATCGCGTTCTCGCGCGAAGGCGCCGACGTCGCGATCAACTATTACCCGACCGAGGAACCCGACGCGCAGGACGTTGCCAAGATGCTCCGCGCCGAGGGCCGCAAAGTCGTGCTGATCCCCGGCGACCTAACCGATGCGAAATTCTGCAACGACCTCATTGCGCGCGCCGCGCGGGAACTCGGCGGGCTAGACATCCTCGTCAACAACGCCGCCTACCAGCAGTCCAAGGCATCGATCGCCGAGATCAGCTTCGAACAGTTCGACCGCACGATGAAGACCAACGTCTACGCGATGTTCCACCTCTGCAAGGCTGCGATCCCGCTGATGAAGCCGGGCGCGTCGATCATCAACACCGGCTCGGTCAATTCGGTCGATCCTGGCGAGGAACTGCTCGATTATGCGACCACCAAGGGCGCGATCCTGATCTTCACCAAGGGGCTGGCGAAACAGCTCGGCAAGAAGGGCATCCGCGTCAACATGGTCGCACCGGGACCGGTCTGGACGCCGCTCCAGGTCGCCGGCGGGCAGCTGCCGGGTAAGATGGGCGAGTTCGGCCAGGACACCCCGCTCGGCCGCGCGGGCCAGCCGGCCGAACTGGCGTCGCTGTTCGTGACGCTCGCGGAGACGGGCACAAGCTTCACCAGCGGCAGCGCCTTCGCGGCGACCGGCGGCAGCGGGGTACTGTAAAGCGCCTATCGTCCACTCGCTCGCCCTCTCACACCACCCCGGCGAAGGCCGGGGCCCAGTTGGCAAGACCATTGCAACCAAGTGCCGAATTCACCAACTATCGTGCCCCAACTGGGCCCCGGCCTTCGCCGGGGTGGACATGGGGAGGGTGCGATGAAAACAGCAGTTACACTGTTCGTGATGCTCTGCTCGGCTCCCGCCACGGCGCAGCGCACCTCCCCCACACCGGCCCCGGCGATCGGCCAGGACTGGAACGACGGTTCGTCCGCCGACGACCGGCTCCAGCAATCGTTATGGCCGCGCCCCGACGCCAGTGCCGCCGGGCTAGACGACATGATCCATACCGAACAGGCGCCGATCCACGCCGCGATCCACGAAGACGGCGCGTTCGGCAGTCGTGCGCCACACGGCCTGCGGAAAGTGAGCGGCGACTATATCGTCGTGCCGGTGCTGAAGATTCATTTTGGTCATCCCCGGCAGGCGACACCCTGACCCACGGCGCCCCACCCCAGTTCTCCCGCGAACGCGGGAGCCTAGGGTTACGGATGCTGTGGATGGTATCCTGGACCCCCGCCTCCGCGGGGAAACACTACCGGTGGTAGATCGACCTGAGTGTGAGCGCCCTCAAGCCTGCTCCAGCAACCGCTCCGCCTGAGTCCGCGCCTCGTCCGCAATAGTCGCCTCTGACAACATCTTCGCAATCTGTGTGGATCGGTCATCCTCCCGTGCCGTGCGGCAGATCGAGGTCAGGCGATGATAGCCGCGGTTGCGACAAGTTGCTGGTCGTCGATCGTTTTTATGGAGTCGTCGATCTGTTTCAGCGCCTCGCCGCGCTCGCTTTCGATGCGCTGACGTTCCGAAACGAGGTTCAGCACGCCGGCATCCGTCTGCATCGCCGTCGGATCTGCACCGGCTGTGCGGATCGAGGCGATCGCGCCATCGAGTTGCGTCAAGGCACCGTCGAATTGTGCCGCGACCTGCTGTCGTTTGTCGTTCAGATCGGTCCGATAGCAAGCGTATACGCCAGCGCTTGCCTCCGCAGCCTTCGTCTTGATCGTACCCGTCAGTGCATCGGCACTCTCGCCGAGCTTCTTGCCACGGTCCAGCAACGTCTGTGCTTCAGCCTTGACGTCGTGGAGCGTGATTTCGGGAATTTTGATCTTCCATTCCTGCTTCTTCATCTGAAACTCGGGGATCTTCGTCGAAAGATCCGTTCGGTCCATCCTGAATTCGGGAATGCTCATCGAGATGGATTGCTTTCGCATTTCCGTATGCGGCATGTTCGTGATGATATCCTTCCACTTTACCGTGCATTTAAATCCGTGGCATTTGAACTGGGGATATTGGCCGGTCTTGGTCGGTCGCATGACGATCGTCGGATTGTCCCAGATTATTGCGCGTGTCTTCATCGTCGTTTGCGGCAGATCGAGCGACATGGCGTGGATCTTCATGATCATGCTCGGCAGATGGAAGACCCAGCGTTGCTCCTTCATCTTCATTTCGACGGTGCCGCTGATCGACAGGTTTCCACCCGCCTTCTGGATCGCGTCACCTTCGGTCTGGAGGGCGGCCTGCTCATCCTTGTAGTCGGTTTCCAAAGCCGCCATCGCCGCCACCTTATCGTCGCAGTTCGTTTGCGCCGACCCGGTCGTCGGTATGAAGGTCATCGTGCTCGCCGCCAGCAGCGCGGCTTTTGGATATCGTGTCATCCTGCGATCCCTCGGGTGCGTCCCCTGATTGAGACGGGCACAGGCTAGACCGTCGAACGCCAGCATCGAGAAGGGACGTCACCGCAATGGTGGTTTCAGTGGCAAATGCAGGCGATGCCAAACCACTCTGGACCAGTCTTCAAATATCGGTCACGCAGTTTCCAGCAACCGCTCCGCCTGAGCCCGCGCCTCGTCGGTAATCTGCGCCCCCGACAACATCCGCGCGATCTCCTCGCGCCGCTCGTCCTCCGACAGCGCCCGCACGCCGGTCCGCGTGACCGTCCCGTCGCTACTCTTGGCGATCAGCAGATGCTTCGCGCCGCGTGCCGCAACCTGCGGGCTGTGCGTCACCACCAGCAGCTGCGTGCTCTGCGCCAGCCGAGCGAGGCGTTCGCCGATCGCGCTCGCCACCGCGCCGCCGACGCCGCGGTCGATCTCGTCGAACACCATCGTCGACGCGCCACCCTCTTCCGCCAGCGCCACCTTCAGCGCGAGGATGAAGCGCGACAACTCGCCGCCCGACGCGATCTTGGTCAGCGCTGCGAACGGCGCGCCCGGATTGGTCGAGATCTCGAACTCGACGCGGTCCTTACCCGCGGCCGACCAGCCCTCCTCACCGAGCGGCGCAACCACGGTCTGGAACCGCGCCGCATCCAGCTTCAACGGTGCCAGTTCCCCCGCAACCGCCACATCGAGACGCTTGGCCGCCGCCAACCGTCGTTTCGTCAACGCATCTGAGGCGACGGCGAACGCCTTGCGCGAAGCCGCGACGCGCGCCTCGATCACCGCGATCCCGCCTTCGCCCGCATCGAGCCGCTCCAGCCGCGCGCGCATCTCGTCCGCCAGCGCCGCCAGATCGTCCGGCTGCACGCGGTGTTTCCGCGCCATCGCCCGAAGCTCGAACAACCGCGCCTCGTCATCCTCCAGCGCGCGCGGATCATACGCCATCTCGGCCCGCGCATCGCGCAGGCTCTCCTCCGCGACCGACGCCTCGATCACCGCACGATCGACCGCCGCCAGCGCATTGCCCAGCGCAACATGATCCTCCGCGATCCGCTCGAGCACACGCGCGGCCTGGCGAAGCTTCGCCATCCCGCCGTCCTTGCCCTCGAGGAAATCGTCGATCGCCGCGAGATCGTCCGCGATCTTCTCCGCGCGCTGCATCGACCGCCGCGTATCCGCCAGCGTCTCTTCCTCTCCCGCGACAGGCGCCAGCGCGGTCAGTTCGGCAACCGTATGCTCGAGCCATTCGCGATCGCGCGCCGCCGTCTCGATGTCCGCGCGCGCCGCAGCAAGTTCGGCCTCGGCAGCACGAAACGCCGCGTAAGCCTTGCCCGTCGCCCCCGGCTCGGTCCGCCCGAAGATATCGAGCAACGCCCGGTGCCCCCGCGCATTCAGCAGCCCGCGCTCGTCATGCTGCCCGTGGATCTCGACCAGATGCGGCGCCATCTCGCGCAACAGCCCCGCCGACGCCGGCTGGTCGTTGACGAACCCGCGACTGCCGCCGTCCGCCTTGACGATGCGCTTCACGATCAGCGGCTCGCCGCGCTCGATCTCCAGACCGTTCTCGTCGAACAGCAGCGCAAGCGGCGATTCGGGGGCAGGGGCATCGAACGTCGCGGTCACCACCGCTTGCGCAGCACCATGCCGCACCAGCCCGCTATCGCCACGCCCGCCGAGCGCAAGGCCCAGCGCATCGAGCAGGATCGACTTGCCCGCGCCGGTCTCGCCGGTCAGCACGCCGAGCCCTTCGCCGAATCCCAGATCCAGCGCCTCGATCAGCACCACGTCGCGAATGGAAAGTTCGGTCAGCATAGGATGTCCGCCATAGACGAACGGGCGCGCAATGCGATCCCCCTATGTTCCAACCGAACGCTTAGCTCCCGGTGTTGGACGGCTGGCCAGCCGAGCGCGGCTTGTCGGGCGTACGCACCGACGGGCCGGTCGGCGTCGAACCGGGCTCGTCGAGCTCGACCATCACCGACGGCGTACCCTTAGTCCCCACCGGCACGACCATCTCGCCCGCGGGCAATGGCGGCACGGCCGGCACCTGGTTCTTCTTCAGCAGGTCGTACGCATGCTGATACCAGTCGGTGCCCGGATAGTTGCGACCCAGCACCGCGCCGGCCTTCTCGGCTTCGACGGGTACGCCGAGCGCGAGATACGTCTCGGTCAGCCGCATCAGCGCCTCGGGCGTGTGCGTGGTCTGCTGGAACTTGTCGATCACCGTGCGGAACCGGCCGTTCGCGGCGAGCCACTGGCCGCGCGTCTCGTAGAATCGCCCGATCTCCATCTCCTTGCCGGCGAGATGGTCGTTGACCAGATCGATCTTCAACCGCGCATCCGATGCATAACGCGTGTTCGGATAACGCCGCATCAGCTCGCCGAGCGAATCGAGCGCCTGCCGCGTGATCTTCTGGTCGCGCGTGACGTCGGTAATCTGCTCGTAATAGCCGAGCGCGATCAGATAATAGGCGTAAGGCGCGTCGCGGTTGCCCGGATGGACCGCCAGGAAGCGCTGCGCCGAGCTGATCGACGCGGTGTAGTCCTTGGCGAGGTAATAACTGAACGCCGACATGATCTGCGCGCGGCGTGCCCAGATCGAATAGGGATGCTGGCGCTCGACCTCGTCGAACAGCTGCGCCGCTTCCTTGTAGCGTCCCTGGTCGAGCCGCGCCTTGGCGGTCGAATACAGCGTGCCCACGTCGCGCGCGACATAGGGCAGGTCGCCCTTGGACGCGCGACCGCTCGCACAACCGGCCATGGGGAGCGCAAGCGCGGCGATGAGCGTGACCGCGAGGGCACGAGACTGGGGGATACGCATTGGCGTTGTCCTTAGCGTATGCGGGGCTTGGCGAACAATCCCTTTCGCCATACCCGCATTGGGCCTTTCCGTCGGCCGGATCACACGGCAATAGTCGTGCGTTGGCGCCCCATTCCCATTGCGTCATTCACGTCGAGGATCATGTCATGCCGGCCACATTGTTGCACACCCACCGCGTCGAAAAGCCCTGGGGTCGCGACACGCTCTGGCCCGGTTTCGAAGACCCGGCTGCGGGTTCGCCGCCGATCGGCGAAGTCTGGTTCCAGGAACCCGGCAACACCACGCCCGACCTGCTGATCAAATACCTGTTTACGTCGCAGAAGCTGTCGGTCCAGGTCCATCCCGACGACGACCAGGCGCATGAGCGCGGCCTGCCGCGCGGCAAGGACGAGTGCTGGACGATCCTCGCCGCCGAGCCAGACTCGACGATCGCGGTCGGCACGAAGCAGCCGATGTCGAAGGACGAACTGCGCGCCTCGGCGATCGACGGTACGATCGAGGACAAGCTCGACTGGAAGCCGGTCAAGCCGGGCGACTTCATGTACTGCGCGTCCGACACGATCCATGCGATCGGCGGCGGGCTGACCGTGATCGAGGTCCAACAGAACTCCGAGACGACCTATCGCCTCTACGACTACGGCAGCGACCGCGAGCTTCACCTCGACGACGGCGTCGACGTCGCCGATCCCACGCCCTACGTCCCCGTCGCACCGCCGATCGAGATCGAGACCGGCCGTACGATCATGGTCGAGGGGCCGAAGTTCGTGCTCGAACGCTGGAAGGGCGGCGACCACGTAGTCAACCTGCCCGAGGGCACGACCGGCTGGGTGATCCCGATCACCGGCTCGGGCGACGTAGCGGGCGTCGCATTCAAGGCCGGCGAATGCGCGACGATGACCGGTAGCGAGACGGTTTCGACGAGCGCGGACGCAGACGTGCTGTTCGCGTACCCGGGCACGAAGCGGATCTGATCGAGCGGCGGCGGGGCCTCTGAATCCCGCCGCTCCCGAGAAGAAAACCACCCCGGCGGAGGCCGGGGCCCAGGTGGAAAGGTGGCAATAACGGCGTGCTGCGTTCCGTTATGCAGGTCCCCCCATCGGACCCCGGCCTTCGCGGGGGAGGTGGCCCGGTCGGTAGCCACCTGAAACCAGCAAGACGCCCGCCCGTCCTTGTTCTCCCGCGAAGGCGGGAGCCCAGACTGGATCCCCGCCTTCGCGGGGAAACAAGGTAAGCGCGGCCAACACCAACCCCATATCCAGCCTCATAAATGCCCCAACATCACCTCCACCCCGGCGGAGGCCGGGGCCCAATTGGGGGCCGTTGCTAAAGGATGGCAGCAAGCCGTTATTGCCACCTTTCCAATTGGGCCCCGGCCTCCGCCGGGGTGGAAAGCTAGGCGCCCCCCTCAAACTCACCCCCAATTAACCCGCGCCCCGCTATACCCCCGCCACCATGCTCCGCATCCTCACCCTATCGACGCTGTTCCCCGACGCGACCCGCCCCAATTTCGGCGTCTTCGTCGAACGCCAGACGCTCGGCCTGGCCGCGCACCCCGACGTGTCGCTGGTAGCAGTAGCACCGGTCGGTCTACCCCCGCGCCCACTCCGCCGCATCGGCCACTATGCCAGACTCGGCACCCTGCCGACGCGCGAAATCTGGAAGGGCGTCGATGTCCACCGCCCGCGCTTTACCGCGCTCCCGTTCACCAAGGGCCGCTACCACGCCGCCGCCCTCGAACGCGCGCTCGTGCCCGTTCTCGACGCGATCCGCGCGGACTTCGCGTTCGACGTGATCGACGCGTCGTTCTTCTTCCCCGACGGCCCCGCCGCGGTCGCGCTCGGCAAGCGCTACCACGTCCCCGTCTCGATCAAGGCGCGCGGCTCCGACATCCACCATTGGGGCGAAGCGCCCGCCACCGCCGCACAGGTCCGCGACGCAGGGCAGGGCGCCGCCGGCCTGCTCGCGGTCAGCAAGGCCATGAAGGCCGACATGGTAACGCTCGGCATGCCGGCCGACCGGATCACGGTGCACCACACCGGCGTCGACCAGGACCGCTTCCGCCCCGCAGCCGACCGCACAGCGGCCAAGGCCAAGCTCGGCGTGCCGGGGCCGTTGGTCATCGCAATCGGCGGGCTCTTGCCGCGCAAGGGCCACAACATCGTCGTCGAGGCAGTCGCAGCATTGCCCGGAGTCACGCTCCTGATCGCCGGTCACGGACCCGCGCGCGCCCACCTGGAGGCGTTGATCGCGCGGCTCGGCGTCGGTGACCGCATCCGCCTGCTGGGCGCCCTCCCCCACGCAGACCTACCCGAACTGATCGCCGCCGCCGACGTCAGCGCGCTCGCCTCCAGTTCGGAAGGCCTCGCCAACGTCTGGGTCGAGTCTCTGGCGTGCGGGACACCGATCGTCATCACCGATGCCGGCGGCGCACATGAAGTGGTGAGATCTCCGGATGCCGGCCGCGTGACGATCGGCGATCCGCTCGCGTTCGCAGCCGCGATCGGCGCTTTGCTCGCAGACCCGCCGACCCAAGCAGCAACGCGCGCCGTCGCCGCCCCCTTCACGTGGGAAGCCAACACCGCCGCACTCTACGAGCACCTCACGAGATTGGTCGCGGATCAACGATAAATGATCGATCCTCCCCCGCCAGGGGGAGGTGGCTGGCTCTTGCCAGACGGAGGGGGAGGAAAGGGTAACCCCTGGTCCGTATCCTCCCCCTCCGTCACCTGCGGCGACACCTCCCCCTTGGGGGGGGGCGGGGATCACCCCTCTAGCGGGTACAGCGCCGCGACGATCCAGCGACCCTCGCCGCGCAAAACCGCCCAGGCCCGAGCAGCGGCGCGACTATCCATAGCCTCGATCCCGAACCCACGAGCCTCGACCGCCTTCTTGAAAGCAAGCGGCGGCTGGCGAAGCGCGGATCCGGTTCCTAGCAACAAAAACTCCGGTGGCGGATCGAGCGCCAGCAACGCCGCCACGTCCGCCTCGCCAAGCGCCTCGAACGCCGGTGGCTCCCAGCCATCTGCGCGTTCAGGACTGATCGACAACGCGGTATAATACCCATCATCGACCTTGAACCCGGCCCGACCGATCGCCGAGATCATCGGCCCATCGGTCTTCTCGCGGTCCATCCTCATTTAACGCTCGACCTTCGGACCCACCCGCTCGGCACCGTCCTGCACGCCGCCCTTGCGCGGGGCAGGATCGGCCCGCAGACCCAGCGTGATCAGCAGCGACGACGACACGTAGATCGACGAGTACGTCCCGACGACGATACCCAGGATCATTGCCGCGGTGAACCCGCGCAGCACGTGGCCGCCGAGCACCAGCATCGCGACCAGCGCCAGCAGGATCGTCACCGACGTCATCACCGTACGCGGTAGCGTCTCGTTCACCGACAGGTCGATGATCTCGCGCATGTCCATCTTCCGATACCGGCGCATGTTCTCGCGGATACGGTCGTCGATCACAATCTTGTCGTTGATCGAATAGGAGATGATCGTCAGCACCGCCGCGACGATGTTCAGGTCGAACTCGAACTGCGTCAGCGCGAAGAAGCCGAGCGTCATCAACAGATCGTGGACGATCGCAACGACGGTCGACACGCCGAACTGCCACTCGAACCGCACCACCGCGAACAGCGCGATGCCGAGGATCGCGAGTCCGACCGCGAGCAGGCCCTTGCTGATCAGCTCGTCCGAGACCTTGCCCGAGATCGTATCGTACTTCGAGAAGGTCGCGCCGGGGAACTTTACCGCAAGGTCGTCCGACACCTTCTTGACGAGGCGGTTGGTCGCGCCTTCGTCACCCGCGGGGACGGGCAGGCGGATCGACAGCGTCTTGGGATCGCTGAACGACTGGATCGAGGCCTCGCCGACGCCGAGCCGGTCGACTTCGGTGCGGACCGCGTCGATCGACGGCGCGGTCGCGAACTTCTCCTCGATCAGGACGCCGCCGACGAAGTCGACGCCCATGTTGAGGCCCTTGGTGACGACGAGTCCGGCCGCCAGCAACGACAGCAGCAGGGTCAGCCCGAACGCCCATTTGCGGAGCGAGACGAACTTCAGGTTCGTGTTGTCGGGAACGAGTTTCAGCAGGCGCATGGTTATCTCCCGCCTCAAATATTGATCGTGGTGGGGCGGTTCTTCCGCAGCCACAAGGCGACCATCATCCGGGTGAACGTGACGGCGGTGAACACCGACGTGCAGATCCCGATCAACAGCACGACCGCGAAGCCCTTCACCGGACCCGAGCCGAGCAGCAGCATGATCACGCCGGTGATGGCGTGGGTCACGTTGGCCTCGAAGATCGTCCGGCTCGCTTCCTTGTAGCCGAGCTCGACCGACTGGACGACACTACGCCCGCGTCGCCGCTCCTCGCGGATGCGCTCGTTGATCAGCACGTTGGCATCCACCGCGGTACCGATCGTCAGCACGAAGCCGGCGATACCGGGCAAGGTCAGCGTCGCGTTCAGCATCGCCATGACGGCAACGATGACCAGGATGTTGATGACCACCGCGAGGTTCGCATACAGGCCGAACCGCCCATAGGTGACGAACATGAACACGATCACCGCGAGCGCCGCGATGATCGAGGCGAGCACACCGGCGCGGATCGAATCCTTGCCCAGATCGGGGCTGACGGTGCTCTCGGCGATCGTCTTCAGCGCGACCGGCAACTTGCCCGAGCGCAGCGTGATCGCCAGCGCGTTCGCCGACTCGACGGTGAAGTTGCCCGAGATCGACGCGCGACCACCAAGGATCGGCTCGTTGATGTTCGGTGCGGAGATCACGGAGTTGTCGAGAATGATCGCGAACGGCTTGCCGGTGTTCTCGGTCGTGACCTTGGCGAAGCGACGCCCACCGACGGCGTTGAACGTGATCGCCACCTGCGGCGCGTTGGTCTGCGGCTCGAACTCCTGGCGAGCATCGGCGAGCTGGTCGCCCGAGATGATCACCGATCGCTTGACCGCGATGAACGGCACGCCCTGCGGATTGCCGGGGTAGGGGAGGACCTGGCTGCCGATCGGCGCAATGCCCTTGACCAGATCGGCCGGGTTCGCGGTCTCGTCGACCAGCTTGAATTCCAGCTTGGCGGTCTTGCCGAGCAGATCCTTCAGCGCCTGCGGGTTCTTCAGCCCCGGCACCTGGACGACGATCCGCGTCGCGCCCTGGCGAACGATCGTCGGCTCCTTGGTCCCGAGTTCGTCGATGCGACGGCGGACGACTTCGGTCGCGTCCTTCATTGCCGTGTCGACCGCCTGGGTCAGGCCGGCCTCGGTCGGCTTGAGCACGAACCGGCTCGTGTCGACGACGTTGATGTCCCATTCGCGCTGGCCGCTCATCCCGGCGCCACCGCCGGTGATCGCCAGCAGGCGTTCGCGCGCGGCATCGACCTGGCTCGGATCCCGCAGCAGGAAGCTCAGCTGGCCGCCGCGCGTCGAAATGTCGCCGATCTCGATCCGCGGCGTCCCGTTGCGCATCGTCCCCGCGACGCTGTCGCGCATCGCCTCGATCCGCGTCGCGGCAAGGTCGGCGGTATCCGCCTCGAGCAGCAGGTAACTGCCGCCGGCGAGATCCAGCCCGAGATTGACGCGGGAATGCGGGATCCACCCCCATTTGCTCGTGGTGCTCTCGGGGAGGAAACTCGGGATCGCCAGCAGGCACAATGCCGCCAGCAACCCGATGATCGACCCGACCTTCCAGCGCGGAAAATCCAACATCAGTCGTTGGCCGGCTTCGTGTTCGGGCTGGTAATGTCGGTCAGCGTCGCCTTGACGACCCGGACGCGGACATTCGGCGCAATCTCGACCTCGACGACATTATCCTCGACCTTGGTCACCTTGCCCAGGATCCCGCCCGAGGTGACGACGCTGTCGTTCTTCTTCACCGCGGCGACCGACGCCTGCAGCGCCTTCATGCGCTTTTGCTGCGGGCGGATCATCAGGAAATAGAACACGACGAACACGAGGAAGAGCGGCGCGAGGCTCAGGAACGAGGCGATCCCGCCCCCCGCCGTCGTGGCGCCGTCTGCGGCCTGGGCATAAGCTGGTGAGATGAACATGAAGGTCCGTATCTGGCTGGGCCGTGGAAGGCGCAAGGATGGGTCGGGCCGGACGTCGCGCGTCGCGCCCGCATTGGTCCGCCCGCTATCATCGCTTGGAACCTCGCGCAACAGATCGCCACAGGATGAGACGTGGGCGTCATGCGACCGGACGCATCGCAGATGGCTGCGGACATCGCTGCGGTGTTCGGGCTTGCATCGGGCGCAGACCCCGCGTAGTGCGCCCCCCTCGGGTCGCCTTGCGGCCCGTTCGGTCGGAGCGTAGCGCAGCCTGGTAGCGCACCACACTGGGGGTGTGGGGGTCGCAGGTTCGAATCCTGTCGCTCCGACCATTTTCTTACATCGATGAACGGTGAACTCGTGCAGCTCTTGTGCGAGCGCATTCCGTTACACTCGTCGTCATCCCCGCGGAGGCGGGGACCCATAAATTCGAACGTTGCCTGACACCAAGCAACGCCAGCCCGTATGGATCCCCGCCTGCGCGGGGATGACGGAACTTGGAATGGGGCCGACTCTGATGCCGGCCCCGTCCGGTGATCTTACGCCGTCTCGCTCACCGTCGCTGCATGACCCACGGCCACCGCGCTGAGGTTCACGATTCCCCGCGCGGTCACGCTCGGCACCATCATCTGCAACGGCTTGGCGAGCCCCAGCAGCATCGGCCCCAGCGGCAGCGACTCGGTCGACGCCGACAACAGCGACACCGCGATGTTCGCCGCATCGATGTTCGGCATCACCAGCAAATTCGCCGAACCAGTCAAAGGGCTGTCCGCGACCAACCGCCGCCGCAACGCCTCCGACAACGCCGCATCGCCGTGCATCTCGCCGTCGAACTCGAACTCCGGCGCCGCTGCCTTCAGCAACGCATGCCCCGCGCGCATCTTCTGCGCCGAGGGCGACCGCGACGCACCGAAGCTCGAATGCGACAGCAACGCCGCCTTCGGCTCGATCGCGAACGCGCGCACCGCTTCGGCCGCCAGCATCGTCATCTCGGCGATCTGCTCGGCGGTCGGGTCGACCGTCACATGCGTATCGCAGAAAAACAGACTGCCGGTCCGCAGGATCACCGCCGACATCGCATACAGCCGCGAGACGCCCGGCATGCGCGGCATCAGCGGCATGATGTAGGTCATCTGCGTCCACCAGTCGCCGACGCCACCGCATAAGGCCGCATCGACGCGCCCCTCGCGCAGAAGCATCGCCGCCGCCACGCTCGGCCGCGTGCGCAGTGCACGCTCGGCGCTGTCGGGCGGCGTACCGCGACGACCCACCAGCGCATTATACCCGGCGAGCAGCGGATCGAACACCTCGCGGTCGGTCCCCGGATCGAGCACCTCGACGTCGGTGCCGATCGCCATCCGCAATCCGCTCGACTGGATCTTCTCGGCGATCACCTCGCGCCGCCCGATCAGCACCGGCCGCCCGATACCCTCGTCGATCACCGTCTGCACCGCGCGCAGCGTGCGGTCGTCCTCGCCCTCGGCATAGGCGATCGAGCGCCCCGCCTGCTTGGCGCGCGCGAAGATTGGCCGCATCAGCTGGCCCGAGCGATACACGAACACTTCGAGATCGCGCAGATACGCGTCGAAATCCTCGATCGGCCGCGTCGCCACGCCCGACTCCATCGCCGCCTTCGCCACCGCCGGCGCGACGTGCAGGATCAGCCGCGGATCGAACGGCTTCGGGATGATGTAGGTCGGCCCGAACACCGGCGTCGCACCACCGTAAGCCGTGACCACCACATCGGATGCGGTCGCCCGTGCAAGCGCCGCGATCGCGTCGACCGCCGCGACCTTCATCGCCTCGTTGATCTCGGTCGCGCCGACGTCCAGCGCCCCGCGGAAGATGAACGGGAAGCACAGCACGTTGTTGACCTGGTTCGGAAAATCCGAGCGGCCCGTGGCGATGATCGCATCGGGCCGCGTCGCATGCACCAGCGCCGGCTGGATCTCCGGCTCGGGGTTCGCTAGCGCCAGGATCAGCGGATCGGGCGCCAGCAGATGCAGCCATTCCTGCTTCAGCACGCGCGGCGCCGACAGCCCGAGGAAAATGTCGGCCCCCTCCAGCACGTCCGGCAAGGTCCGCGCATTGGTCGTCCGTGCGTACCGCGCCATGTTCGGCGGCATCACGTCGCCGCGATCGGCATGCACCACGCCGGCGATATCGGTCAGCGTCACGTTCTCGGGGTTGAGCCCCATCGACACCAGCAGGTCGACTGTCGCCAGCGCCGCCGCACCCGCACCCGACGTCACCAGCTTCATCTGGTCGAGCCGCTTGCCGCGCAGTTCGAGCACGTTGCGGACCGCGGCCGCACACACGATGGCGGTGCCGTGCTGGTCGTCGTGGAACACCGGGATGTTCATGACTTCGCGCAGCTTCGTCTCGATCTCGAAGCATTCCGGCGCCTTGATGTCCTCGAGATTGATCCCGCCGAACGTTGGCTCCAGCACGCGGACCGCCTCGATGAACGCCTGCGGATCGAGCTGGTCGATCTCGATGTCGAAACAGTCGATCCCGGCGAACTTCTTGAAGAGCACCGCCTTGCCCTCCATCACCGGCTTCGACGCGAGCGCGCCGATCGCGCCGAGCCCGAGCACCGCGGTGCCGTTGGTGATCACGGCAACGAGATTGCCCCGCGCCGTGTAATCGCGCGCCTTGTCCGGATCGGCGGCAATTTCCTCGCACGCGGCAGCGACGCCCGGCGAGTAAGCGAGCGCGAGATCGCGCTGCGTCGCCATCCGCTTGGTCGCTTCGACCGAGAGCTTACCGGGCTTTGGATAGCGGTGATAATCGAGCGCGGCTTTGCGGAAATCGTCTTCCATGGTCTTCCTAACCTGTCGGCCGCGGCGGCGACCGGGTGGATCCAGAGCGCACGGGCAACCCCGCGGCATCGAATGTTCAAGGGAGCGCATAGCCTTAGGGGGGGCGATCCGCCAACCCCGCGCGGACGTAGCGTCGGTTTGGGGGCGCGGGCGGTGGGGGACGACCGCGATTCGGCGCTCCACGCCACAGCACCACCCCGGCGAAGGCCGGGGCCCAGTTGGAACGTCGAGGGTAACGGAGCGCCGCCCTCTGTCATCGCCGTCCCCCAATTGGGCCCCGGCCTCCGCCTGGGAGGTGCAGAGGAGGGGGAGCACTTCTCGCTCCCCTCCCTGGAAGGGAGGGGCAGGGGGTGGGTCGGCTTCCGCATACGAACGCACCGGACCCAAGCAGGCCGACCCACCCCCAACCCCTCCCTTTCAGGGAGGGAAGCAGGTTGCGCCTGAGCAACCTCGTTCAGCGCCCAAACGCCACAGAATCCCCTGTCCTACAGCGAACCAATATGGTTCGCTCCACCCCCAAACAGGGCGAGACTCATATCATGACCTTCGACCACCTAATCGACGCCGTCATCGACCGCGAAGGCGGCTACACCAACCACCCTGCAGACCGAGGCGGCCCCACCCGCTACGGCATCACGGAAAGCGTAGCCCGCACCAACGGCTACCCCGGAGACATGCGGAATTTCCCCCGCGCAAAGGCCGAAGACATCTACCGCCGCCTCTACTGGACCCGCCCCGCCTTCGACCAGATCGCCACCCGAGCCCCGAAAATCGCCGAAGAACTCTTCGACACCGGCGTCAACATGGGGCCCAGCGTGGCCGCCACCTTCCTCCAACGCGCGCTCAACGCGCTCAACCGAGGCGCCACCGACTATCCCGATATGACCCTCGACGGCCGCATCGGCCCAGCGACGCTCACCGCGCTCGACGCCTTCCTCGCCCGCCGCAAACCCGGCGGCGAAACTGTGCTGCTAAAGGCGATCGAGGCGCTCCAGGGCGAACGCTACGTCGCGCTCGCCGAGACCCGCCCCGCCAACGAAGCCTTCCTCTACGGCTGGCTCGCCAACCGAACCTGACGCCGCTGGGAAACGCTGCCAGCGTGTGAATTTTGTGAACTTCACTCCGACCGGAGATTGCTCATGACCCCGCAGCCCCTTGATCCAGAACCAGATCCCTGGATCACCCGAGCCCGCCCAACCTTCCTCTACGTGATGTACGCATTGCTACTCGGCGCGATCCCCGCAGGCCTGATCGCCGCCGTCCGCCCACACATGGCGCAGGCGATCGCGGGCGGCATGGCGGCGTATCTGAACGCGATCCCCGAACCGCTCTACGCGCTCTTCGGCACGGGCTATCTCGGCTACACGGTGGCGCGGGAATGGGGGAAGGGGCGGTAGTCCCCGATACGTCATCCTGACGAAAGTCAGGACCCAGAGCCCTGGGCGGACCGTTTGGAATCCTGGGTCCTGACTTTCGTCAGGATGATGGAAGATTAGTCAGGACGAAGGAAGAGGGCGGACGCTTCCCGACCGTTGCACCCCCAAAACCAAACCCTACATCGCGGCTATGAGCAACGACCCCCACGCCATGCCGACATGGCACGGCACCACCATCCTCTCGGTCCGCCGCGGCGGCAAGGTCGTCGTCATCGGCGACGGCCAGGTCTCGATGGGCCAGACCGTCATGAAACCCAACGCGCGCAAGGTCCGCCGGCTCGGCGACGGCAGCGTCATCGGCGGGTTCGCCGGGGCGACCGCCGACGCCTTCACCTTGTTCGAACGCCTCGAGCGGAAACTCGAAGCGCACCAGGGCCAGCTCCTCCGCGCCGCGGTCGAGCTCGCCAAGGACTGGCGCACCGACAAGTTCCTCCGCAACCTCGAAGCGATGATGATCGTCGCCGACAAGGACGTGACGCTGATCCTCACCGGCAACGGCGACGTCCTCGAACCCGAGAATGGCGTCGCCGCGATCGGCTCCGGCGGCAACTACGCGTTGGCGGCAGCCCGAGCGCTGGTAGAATACGAGACCGACGCCGAAGTCCTGTGTCGCAAGGCGATGGGCATAGCGTCCGAGCTCTGCGTCTACACCAACGACCGCCTCACGGTCGAAACGATGGATTCGACCACGTAACTCCTTCTCCCCCTCCCGCAAGCGGGAGGGGGCAGGGGGGTGGGCGCCCGCTCACCTCCAGCGCTACCGTTCGAGGGAAGCGCGAGCCCACCCCCAACCCCTCCCGCAAGCGGGCGGGGAGCGAGATCAGAATGAACGACCAGCTCACCCCCAAGGCCATCGTCGCCGCGCTCGACGCCCACATCATCGGCCAGGCCGCCGCGAAACGCGCGGTCGCCGTCGCCATGCGCAACCGCTGGCGCCGCCAGCAACTGAGCGAAGACCTCCGCGACGAGGTCACGCCCAAGAACATCCTGATGATCGGGCCGACCGGCTGCGGCAAGACCGAGATCAGCCGCCGTCTGGCGAAGCTCGCCGACGCGCCGTTCGTGAAGGTCGAGGCGACCAAGTTCACCGAGGTCGGCTATGTCGGCCGCGACGTCGAACAGATCGCCCGCGACCTCGTCGAGGAAGCCATCCGCCTCGAAAAGGAACGGCGCCGCGTCGCGGTGAAGGACAAAGCGGAGGAGGCCGCGATGTCGCGCCTGCTCGACGCGCTCACCGGCAAGAACGCGAGCGAGGCGACGCGCGAGAGCTTCAAGCAGCGCTTCCTCGACGGCCATCTCAACAACGCCGAAGTCGAGATCGAGATCGAGCAGGCCCCCGCTATGCCGTTCGATATCCCCGGCGGCGCGCCACAGATGATCAACCTCGGCGAGATGATGAAGTCGTTCGGCGGCGGCCAGCAATTGAAGCGCCGCAAGCTGACCGTCCACGCGGCATGGGACAAGCTCGTCGAGGAAGAGGCCGACAAGCGCCTCGACCAGGACGAGGTCAGCCGCGCAGCCCTCGCCGACGCGGAAGCCAACGGCATCGTCTTCCTCGACGAGATCGACAAGATCGCGGTCTCCGACGGCCGCGGCGGTTCGATCAGCCGCGAAGGCGTCCAGCGCGACCTGCTGCCGTTGATCGAAGGCACCACCGTCGCGACCAAATACGGCCCGATGAAGACCGACCATATCCTCTTCATCGCCAGCGGCGCGTTCCACGTCGCCAAGCCGAGCGACCTGCTCCCCGAATTGCAGGGCCGCCTGCCGATCCGCGTCGAGTTGAAGGGCCTCACCGAAGCCGATTTCGTCGCGATCCTGTCGGACACCAAGGCGTCGCTGCCGCTGCAATACAAGGCGCTGATCGCCACCGAAGGCGTCGGCATCGAGTTCACCGAAGACGGCATCGCCGCGATCGCGCGCATCGCCGCGGAAGTGAACTCGGAGATTGAGAACATCGGCGCGCGGCGTCTTCAGACGGTGATGGAAAAGCTTCTCGAGGAGGTGAGCTACAACGCCGAAGACCGCGGCGGCTCCAACCTCGTCATCGACGGCGCCTACGTCGACAGCCAGCTCAAGGAAATCGCCCGCAACACCGACCTGAGCCGCTTCGTGCTCTAATTGCTTTCCTGCGAACGCAGGAATCCAGGGTAACATGGAGAAACGCTCGTAACCCTGGACTCCTGCGTGCGCAGGAGAACAAAATTGGAGAGGCCAACACCATGGACGTGACCGAAGCCATAGCCGCTCGCCGCTCCGTTCGAGGCTTCCTCGACACCCCGGTCGATCCCGGACTCCTCCACGACCTCGCGATAAAAGCGTCCCGAGCCGCAACCGGCGGCAACCTCCAGCCTTGGCACATTGCCATCGTCCAAGGCGAACCTATGGTCCGTCTCAAGGTCACGATGGCCCAAAAGCTAGCCGCCGGCGCCACCGAAACCCCAGCCTATGACATCTACCCAAAAGACCTGACCGCGCCCTACCGAGACCGCCGCTACGCCGTGGGCGAAGCGATGTACGCGCACCTCGGCATCCCCCGCGACGACAAGCCGGCGCGGCAGAAGTGGTTCGCCCGGAACTTCGAGTTCTTCGGCGCCCCCGCCGCCTATTTCTGCACGGTCGACAAGCGCATGGGCCCACCGCAATGGTCGGACCTCGGCATGTACCTGCAAAACCTGATGCTGCTCGCGGTCGAGGCGGGACTCGCCACCTGCCCGCAGGAATGTTGGGCAATGTATCCGGAAACGGTCGGGAGGGTCATGGATTTGCCGAACGACCGCATGCTCTTCTGCGGCATGGCGATCGGCTACGAAGACAAGAGGGCACCTGCCAATGCGTTGCGGACGGAGCGGGCAGACGAAGCGGAATGGCTGACGACGATCCGCTGACAGCCTTCAACGAGCGCAAAACCGAACTCCACCCCGGCGAAGGCCGGGGCCCAGTTGGGGGACGATTGTAACGGATGAAGCGCTTCGTTACCCCGGCCTTGCCAACTGGGCCCCGGCCTTCGCCGGGGTGGTGTATATGGGCCGGGTGCGTCGCCCTCATTCTCTTCACCCGCGAAGGCGGGTGCCCAGACTGGGTCCCCGCCTTCGCGGGGAAACAAACTTTTAGAGGACCACCGTCTGGGGCTTGGCACCCTTGATCCCAGCGAGGATCATCGCTTCCCAGACCGCAGGGTCGCCCGCCGCCGCCATCGCCTTGTCAGGCTCGCGCAGAGTTTTCAGCACCGCCAGCGCGTCGGGCAGATAGTCCGCCCAGGCCGCATCGATCAGCCGTGACGCCGACTCGGCATCGCCGCCGGCGTTCGCGCTGATCCGCTGTCCCGCCAACACGCGTGCGACGCGTTCGGCAACCGGTGTCGTGGAAACGTCCATGAGCATTCTCCTCGCGGGCTGGTCTATACCAAACCCGCGAGGCGAACGAATGCTCCTTTAGCGTGCCGAGCTCGGCCCTGCACCGCGCGCAGGACCACGGCCGCCACCGCCGCCGCCAGCCGGACGACCACCGCCCTGACCGCCAGGACGACCACCGCCCTGGGGACGACCGCCGCCGCCTTGGCCGCCGCCGCCACCCTGGCCGCCACGGCTCGCGCCCGCATAGTTACGGCCGGTCGTACCGGTCGCCCTCGGCGAATGCGTCGCCCGCGGCCGTGCCGGATCGCGCGGACGGTCGATCCGAACCTCGGGATCGGCGCCCATCGTCTTCACGCGCGTCTGCTTGATCTGGTTCGACAGGTTGACGAAATCGTCCGGCAGCGACCGGACCTGGACCTTCTGGCGCGTGATCCGCTCGATGTCGCGCAGATACGCCTTCTCGTCGTCCGCGCAGAACGCGACGGCGATGCCGCTCGCGCCCGCACGCGCGGTACGACCGATGCGGTGGACATACTGCTCGGCGACGTTCGGCAGCTCGAAGTTGATGACGTGCGAAACGCCCGAGACGTCGATGCCGCGTGCGGCGATGTCGGTCGCGATCAGGACCTTGACCTTGCCCTGCTTGAACTCGCCGAGTGCCCGCTCGCGCTGGCCCTGGCTCTTGTTGCCGTGAATCGCGTTCGAGGCGATGCCGTTGCCGGCGAGCAGCTTCACGACGCGGTCGGCGCCATGCTTGGTGCGCGTGAACACGAGCGCACGGTCGATCGCCGGATCGGCCAGCGTGATCGTCAGCAGCGCCTGCTTTTCCGACTGGTTGCAGAACGTGACATACTGGTCGACGCGCTCTGCGGTCGTCGCGGCGGGCTTCACCGACACCGTCTTCGGGTCGAGCAGGAACTGCGACGCCAGCTCGCGGATCGCGACCGGCATCGTCGCCGAGAAGAACAAAGTCTGGCGCTTCTTCGGCAGCATGCGGACGATCTTCTTCAGCGCATGGATGAAGCCGAGGTCCATCATCTGGTCGGCCTCGTCGAGTACGAGGATCTCGATCATCGACAGGCTCACGAAGCCCTGCTCGATCAGATCGATCAGGCGACCCGGCGTGGCGACGAGGATGTCGACGCCGCGGCTCATGTCCTGGCGGTTCTTGTTGATGCTGGTGCCGCCGAACACGGTCGTCACCGACATCTTGCTGAACTGGCCGTAAGCGCGGGCGCTGTCGGCGATCTGGCTGGCGAGTTCGCGCGTCGGCGCGAGCACCAGCATGCGGCAATGCGTCGGCAGGACGCGCTTCTGGTTTTCGGTCAGCCGCTGGATCGACGGCAGCACGAACGCCGCGGTCTTGCCGGTGCCGGTCTGCGCGATGCCGAGCAGATCGCCACCCTCGAGCAGGATCGGGATCGATTGTGCCTGGATCGGCGTCGGCTCGGTATAGCCCTTGGCTTCGAGCGCACGGACGAGCGGCTCGGCAAGGCCGAGGTTTGCAAATGACATGAATAGTCTCTCAAATAGATGCCGGGCTCGCGAATCCACACAAGGACGCGCGAGGGGCGGTGGTGTTTTGACACCCCGCGTGAAAAGGGAAGCCCGTTGGAAACGACCGAGGCGGAGCTAAGACCGTAAAGGTCCAATCACGCTGCATTACGCCTCGATGACGGCCATGTGGCGCATCATGGTCGAAAAGTCAACCTTCGACCCGTTTCGGCACCCGTAGCGAACTCAGGTCCGGATCTGGCCGAGGTGCAGATACCGCTCGTTGAACTCCGCGGCATCGCGCAGCCGAGACCAGTCGGTCACACTCACTTGCCGCTTCTTGCGCGCGATCAGCCCGTCGGTTTCGAGCGACTTCAGCACCCGGTTGACGTGCACCGGCGTCAGCCCGAGCGCGTCGCCAAGCTGCTCCTGCGTCATCGGCAACTCGTATGCCATCGCATCGCCGAGCGTCGATTTCTTGAACCGTACCGAGAATTCGCAAAGCAGATGCGCCAGTCGGCTACGCGCGTTGCGCCGGCCGACGTTGAGCAGCCACTCGCGGTGGATCGACGCCTCGACCAGCGCATCGATCCACAACGCCTGGCCTGCGGCGGGACACGCCTCGATGAACTGGCGCAGTGCCAATATCGGCACCTCGGCCAGCGTCAGCCGGGTCAGCGCCTGGATGTCGTGATCGGATTCGTCGAGGAACAGGTTCTGCAGGTCGACGAACTCGCCGGGCATCAGGATCGACACGATCTCGCGCTCGCCATTGGGCGTCAGCTTTTGCCGATAGGCGAGCCCATCGAGGATGAACGCACACCGCGTCGGGCGCTGGCCTTCGCGGAGCATATAGGTCGACGCATCGATCGTCCGCACCTTGAATGGCAACGCTGCGATCTGGGCGCGGTCGTCCGCACTCATCGCCATCCGCGACTCGAACTTACGTATAACCTGTTCAGTCACGGTGGACATATCCACGTGCACTCTCCGCATCCAGTGCAGGAGCACTCGGTTCTCGCTGTCACCCCTTCTTGGATAGCGCGTCGGCGCGGGACGCACCTTATCCCAGGATTGAGCGGACTGACAAAACCCATGTTATGTTAGAGAAGGAGCATTTCGGCATCCTCAGCAATCGACGATGCCTGGCGATATCGGTTCAGGAATGCGGTGAACCGGTTGCGGCGCCTGGCGTGACCCCATGCTCGTCGATCGTGACGGCGACCGCGAGCAGCACGCTCCCCTCGCCGTTTCGCACCGTGACGCGGAAGCATGCGCCGTGGCGTGCGATAGCCGGATGGTCGCTAAGGTAATCCCCCGCGAAGATGACCGCCTGGACGCGCGCTTCCTCGTCGTCCGCCAGATCGGTGCCGTCATCGTCATTGACGTGTTTGTGGTTGTCGATGTCGAAGAAGTATCTGGGCATGCTCGACTTCCTCAACCGTTACGCAAGCCCGATGATAACAGGCCGGCAATCGCTCCGCTCTTACCAAAATCAGTTTCTCTGCGCGCTGCATGCTCGACTTGAACGGCGTCGCGAGCGTAGGATGCGCCCAAACAATAGAGGATCCGCCCCATGAAACTGGCCAGCCTGAAGCATCCCGATGCCATCAAGGGACGAGAGCGCGGACGAGACGGCAAGCTGGTCGTCGTATCGAATGATCTCGCCTGGTATGCTGACGCGAGTCACATCGCGCCGACACTGCAGGCCGCGCTGGACGACTGGGACCGATTGTCGCTCGATCTCAAGAACCTGTCGACCGATCTTGAACACGAGATGATCCCGATGCGACGCTTTCACGAGCACGACGCCGAGTCGCCGTTGCCGCGGGCGTATCAATGGGCCGATGGCTCGGCGTACGTGAATCATGTTGCGCTCGTGCGACAGGCGCGCGCGGCGGAGATGCCCGACAGCTTCTGGCACGATCCGCTGATGTACCAGGGCGGCTCGGACGGGTTCCTGGGTCCGCGCGATCCGATCCCGCTCGCCGACGAGGCTTGGGGTTGCGACATGGAGGGCGAGGTCGTCGTCGTCACCGGCGACGTGCCACTCGGCGCGAGTCGCGACGAGGCGCTGGCGGCGATCCTGCTGGTCGGGCTGACTAATGACGTCTCCTTGCGCAACCTAATCCCCGGCGAACTCGGCAAGGGTTTCGGCTTCTTCCAGTCGAAACCCGCAAGTGCGTTTTCCCCGGTCTTCGTCACGCCAGACTCGCTCGGCGACTGGTGGAAGGACGGCAAGCTGCACCGCAAGCTGATGGTTGATCTCAACGGCCAACCGCTCGGGCGCGCCGAGGCGGGCGAGGACATGACGTTCGATTTCGGCACGCTCGTCGCGCATGCCGCCAAGACGCGGAAGCTGGGCGCGGGCACGATCGTCGGATCGGGCACGGTCTCGAACCGTGGACCCGATGGCGGGCCGGGCAAGCCGATCGCGGAGGGCGGCGTCGGCTATTCCTGTCTCGCCGAGGTGCGGACGATCGAAACCATCCAGGGTGGCAAGCCCGTCACGCCGTTCCTCAAGCAGGGCGACGTCGTCCGGATTTGGGCGGAAGACGACAAGCGCCATCCGATCTTCGGTGTGATCGAACAGACTGTCGGCGGCTAATTCCAGCGGCGGGGGAGAAAAATCCGCGCGGCATATCGTGAATGCGCAACTCCCCCTCGCAATCTGCGTTGAAATTTAATAACAAGCCTCGGTAAGAGTGTTCCGCGGTCACAGCGGCCTCATGGAGATGGAATCACGATGGCAAGCGAGCATCCGCGCGCCAATTTGCAGCCGCTTACGTTGCATATCCCCGAGCCGAAGTTCCGCCCCGGCGACGCGGTTGACTTCGCCGAAGTCGACGTGCCGCCCGCTGGCGAGGCACGCCGCCCCGACACCGCGGACAAGGCGTCCGACTTCATCGATCTCGCCTACACCTTGGTCCGCGTGCTCGACGACGACGGCAACGCGGTCGGTCCGTGGGATCCTAAGCTTTCGCCCGACGTGATGCGCCGCATGTTGCGCAGCATGGCGCTGCTCCGCGCGTTCGACGAGCGCATGTTCCGCGCGCAGCGGCAGGGCAAGACCAGCTTCTACATGAAGGCGCTGGGCGAGGAGGCGGTCGCGGTCGCGGCGGCCTATGCGCTCGATTATGAGGATATGTGCTTCCCCTCGTACCGCCAGCAGGGTCTGCTGATCGCACGGGGCTGGAGCCTCGTCGACATGATGAACCAGATCTATTCGAACTCGGCCGATAGGCTCGGCGGCAAGCAGCTGCCGATCATGTATTCGGTCAAGGAAGCCGGCTTCTTCTCGATCTCCGGCAACCTCACCACGCAATACCCGCAGGCAGTAGGCTGGGCGATGGCCTCCGCCGCCAAGGGAGACACGCGGATCGCTGCGACGTGGTGCGGCGAAGGCTCGACCGCGGAGGGCGACTTCCACTCGGCGCTGACATTCGCGACGGTTTACCGCGCGCCTGTGATCTTCAACATCGTCAACAACCAGTGGGCGATCTCCAGCTTCTCCGGGTTCGCCGGCGCGGAGGCGACGACGTTCGCGGCGCGCGCGGTCGGCTACGGCATCGCCGGCCTCCGGGTCGACGGCAACGATGCACTGGCGGTGTACGCTGCGACCGAGTGGGCGGCCGAGCGCGCCCGCACCAACCAGGGCCCGACGCTGATCGAGCACTTCACCTACCGCGCGGAAGGCCATTCGACCTCCGACGATCCCGGCCAGTATCGCAGCGAAGGCGAACCCAACGCCTGGCCGCTCGGCGACCCGATCAAGCGCCTGAAGGATCACCTGATCGCGATCGGCGAATGGGACGACGAGCGTCACGCAGCGCAGGACAAGGAACTCGCCGAGCAGGTGAAGGCCGCGCAGAAGGAAGCCGAGAAGAACGGCATCCTCGGCCACGGCCTCCACCAGCCGCTCGAGTCGCTGTTCGACGGCGTGTTCGAGGAGCTGCCCTGGCACCTGAAGGAGCAGCGCCAGCAGATGCTCGACGAAGAAACGGCCAGTGGTCGTCCATGGGATCGCAAGGCATGAGCGACATGATCGAGGCACCCGAGTCCGAGGCGACGGACGCCGAACCCACCACCCGCATGAACATGATTCAGGCGATCAACTCCGCCATGGACATCATGATGGAGCGCGACCCCGACGTGATCGTCATGGGCGAGGACGTCGGCTATTTCGGTGGCGTCTTCCGCGCGACCGCCGGGCTCCAGGCCAAGCACGGCAAGACGCGCGTGTTCGACACCCCCATCACCGAATGCGGCATCATCGGCGTCGCGGTCGGGATGGGCGCGTACGGCCTGCGTCCCGTCCCCGAGATCCAGTTCGCGGACTACATCTATCCCGCGCTCGACCAGCTCGTCTCCGAAGCCGCACGCCTGCGCTATCGCTCGGCCGGCGAGTTCACCTCGCCGATCACGGTGCGCTCGCCGTTCGGCGGCGGCATCTTCGGCGGCCAGACGCACAGCCAGTCGCCGGAGGGGCTCTTCACCCACATGTCCGGCATCAAGACGGTCATCCCGTCGACGCCCTATGACGCCAAGGGCCTGCTGATCGCCGCGATCGAGGACAATGACCCAACGCTCTTCTTCGAACCCAAGCGCATCTATAACGGCCCGTTCGATGGCTATTGGGATCGCCCGTCGCAGAACTGGTCGAAGCACCCGGCCGGCGAAGTCCCGACCGGCTACTACAAGATCGAGCTCGGCAAGGCGAAGATCGTCCGCGCGGGCGAGGCGCTCACGATCCTCGCCTATGGCACGATGGTGCATGTGTGCGCCGCGGTCGTCGCAGAGGCGGGCATCGACGCCGAGATCGTCGATCTGCGCACGCTCGTGCCGCTCGACATCGAGACGATCGAGGCTTCGGTGAAGAAGACCGGCCGCTGCATGATCGTCCACGAGGCTACCCGCACCAGCGGGTTCGGCGCGGAGCTGTCGGCGATCGTCCAGGAACGCTGTTTCTACCATCTCGAGGCGCCGATCGAGCGCGTGACCGGGTTCGACACGCCATACCCGCACAGCCTCGAATGGGCGTATTTCCCAGGGCCCGTCCGTATCGGCGAAGCCCTGAAAAAGATCATGAAGGACGCATAATGGCCCGCTTCACCTTCAAGCTGCCGGACATCGGCGAAGGCATCTCCGAAGCCGAGATCGTCGCATGGCACGTCGCCATCGGCGACCGCGTCGAAGAGGACTCGCCGATCGCCGACATGATGACCGACAAGGCCACCGTCGAAATGGAGTCGCCGGTGACCGGCGTCGTCGTCGAACTCGCGGGCGAGGTCGGCGACCAGGTGTCGATCGGCGCCGCGCTGGTGGTGATCGAGACGGATGCGGTGGAGGTGGCGGACGAGGTGGTCGCAGCGCCGCTGACCTCGGCACAGGCCGAAACAGCCGAACAATACGAAGCCGAAAACCCAGGCGTCGAAGAGGTGGCAACCGAAACTCCCTCTCCCCTCCGGGGAGAGGGTCGGGGTGAGGGGCAGCCCCACGCGGAAACGCCGGCAACTGCCCCGGGGGGGGGGGGGCCCCCCCCCCCCCCCGCCCCCCCGGCGGGGGGGGGGGGGGGGGCGGGGGGCCCGGGGGGGGGGGGGGGGGGCGCCGCCCGGCCCCCCCCCCCCCCCCCCGCCGCGCGCCCCCGCCCCCGCCCCCCCCCCCCCCCCACCCCCCCCCCCCCCCCCCCCCCCCCCCCCCGCCCCCCCCCCCCGCCGGGGTGGTATTGGGGAGGAGCGCTCGCTTTACTCGCGCGTTGACATGGGATGTCGATCCTCCTTGCCGTAGCGCTCGCCGCTTCCCCTACCCTCGCGCAGATGAAGTGGGAGCGGCGCGTGCTGATTGTAGCCGCGCCATCCGAGCAAAACCCTTTGCTCGCTGAGCAGCGCCGCATCCTCGCCAACTGGAAGGCAAACAGCGAAGACCGCGACCTCACCGTTGTTGAAGTGATCGGCAACCGGGTCCGCGGCGCGGGCGACACGGCGGCTTCGATCCGCCGCAAATACCGCCTGCCCGGGGCCTTCACTGCGATCCTCATCGGCAAGGACGGCGGCGAGAAACTGCGCAGCGCCAAGCCCTTCCCCGCCGCCGCTCTGGAGCAAACGATCGATGCGATGCCGATGCGCAGGGCCGGCCAGCGATAGAGCCGACCGATCAGCGTGATCGCCGCGCCGGGGTTGTGGCGTCGCGCGCCCTGCCCCAGATGGCATGCAAAGCTGCTCAGCGGCGCGTGACCTGCAAGGACTGCCTGTGACCGATACCCAATTCGACTATGACCTCTTCGTCATCGGCGCAGGCTCGGGCGGTACGCGCGCCTCACGTGTTGCCGCTGCGCACGGCGCACGCGTCGCGGTCGCCGAGGAATACCGGGTCGGCGGGACTTGCGTCATCCGCGGCTGCGTGCCGAAGAAGCTGCTGATCTACGGCGCGCATTTCGCCGAGGATCTGAAGGACGCGAAGCGGTTCGGCTGGCAGGTGCCCGACGACTGCGCGTTCAGCTGGCCGACGTTGCGCGACAACGTGATGGAGGAGGTCGACCGGATCAACGGCGCCTACACGACCACGCTGCAGAACAATCACGTCGACATCATCCACCAGCGCGCGGTCGTTTCCGGTCCCAACGAAGTCACGCTCGCCGACGGCAGCGTGAAGACGGCCGCGAAGATCCTGATCGCGGTCGGCGCGCATCCGCTGACCCCCGAGTTTCCGGGTTCGGAACACGGCATCACCTCGAACGAGGTCTTCCATCTCGACGACGTGCCGAAGCGCGTGCTGATCGCGGGTGCTGGCTATATCGCCAACGAATTCGCCGGGATCTTCCATCAGTTCGGGTCGCACGTGACGCTGGTCAACCGCACCGACGTGATCCTGCGCGGCTATGACGAATCGATCCGCGACCGCCTGCTCCAGATCTCGATGAGCAAGGGCATCGACTTCCGCTTCAATGCCGCGTTCGAGAGCATCGAGAAGGATTCGAACGGGTGTCTCACCGTCCGCATGAGCGGGCATGAGCCGATCACCGTCGACCTCGTGATGTTCGCGACCGGGCGCCTGCCGAACACCAAGGGGCTCGGACTCGAAACCGCGGGCGTCGAGATGGACGCGGCGGGTGCGGTGATCGTCGACGAGGACAACAAGTCGAGCTGCGACTCGATCTTCGCGGTCGGCGACGTCACCAACCGGATCCAGCTGACCCCGGTCGCGATCCGCGAAGGGCAGGCGTTCGCCGACACCTTCTTCGGCGGGAAGCCGACGCGGGTCGATTACGCCAACGTGCCCGCCGCGGTGTTCAGCCACCCGCCGATGGCCGGCGTCGGCATGACCGAGTCGCAGGCCAAGCAGGCGCTGGGATCGGTGAAGGTCTACACGTCCGACTTCCGGCCGATGAAGAACGTGCTGGCGGGGCGCAACGAACGCTCGCTGTACAAGATGATCTGCGACGGCGAGACCGACCGGGTCGTCGGCATCCACATGATCGGGCCGGACTGCCCCGAGATCCTGCAATCGGCGGCGGTGGCGGTGAAGGCCGGGCTGACCAAGGCGGACTTCGACGCGACCGTCGCGCTGCATCCGACGATGGCCGAAGAACTGGTGCTGATGAAGTAAGACGCCGATTTCGCGCCGAAAAAACACCGAACTCTTGGGCACAACATCGCCCAGATGGGGCTTGGCGCCGCTGCGAACACGCCACGTTCGCAGCGGCCGCAACGAAATATTCCAGCCGCAATTCGCAGCGCGTCGACTGTCGTAACAACGCCATTACTGTCGAATGCGACGCGGCAAACATGGATTGTGGCGATAATGACACGGACTGTCGCCGAATCGGTCCTTTGCGCGGACAGGCCATTGGCAGGCATCGGAAACCGGGCGTAGAGGCTCCCTCCGGCGGCCATGCAAACATGCGTGCTGCCCAGCCGACTCCATCGGGAGCGGTTAACGGAGAGGTCCAGGGCATGGGGTCGCGACCGTCGCGAGCATCACGATCGGGCGCTGCCATGGCTTCGGGCAGAACCGCCACGATCGTGCCCAGGCCATTTGCCGATCCGCGATCCAACGCAGGGGACTATTCGACATGAAGACCATGATGGTCGCGGCGCTGCGCGCTGCGCTGGTGACGACGACGATCCTCGGATCGGCTGCTGCCCTCACGACAGCCGCGACCGCCCAGACGACGACCGCCGCGATCCGCGGGCAGGTCCGCGATGCGGCAGGCGCGGCAGTGGCAGGCGCGACCGTGGTGGCGGTCAATGACGGCACCAACCAGACCTTCCGCGCGACCACCAGCGCGACGGGCAGCTATGTGCTGAACGGTCTGCGCCCCGCTACCTACACCATCACGTTCACGGGTCCCGACGGCAAAATTTCGGCGCAGCGTATCTCGGTCGGCGTCGGCCAGTCCGCGACGCTCGACGCGGTGCTCGCGGCACCGACCGCGGCAGCCCCTGCTGCCGGCGCGACTGCTGAGGGCGGCACGGCCACCGGTGGCGCTGGTGAGGGCGGCGAGATCGTCGTCACCGCTGGCAAGCTGGTCGAGACCAAGACCTCCGAAGTCGCCACCAACGTCAGCCAGGCCCAGATCCGCATCCTGCCGCAGGGCGATCGCAACTTCCTGACGTTCGCCGCGCTCGCACCGGGCGTCCGCTACAACGACAGCGAAACCAACAAGGGCATCACCGCAGGCGCCTCGCCCGCGAGCCAGGTCAACGTCTTCATCGACGGCACCAGCCTGAAGAGCCAGACGCTGGGTGGCATTGCCGGCCAGACCGACAGCCGCGGCAACCCGTTCGGGCAGCTCGCAGTCGGGGAATTCCGCGTGCTGACGCAGAACTACAAGGCCGAATACGAGCAGGCCGGGTCGGCGATCATCACCGCGATCACCAAGTCGGGCACCAACGATTTCCACGGCGAGATGTTCGGTCAATATACCGATCGCAGCCTGACCGCCGCCAGCATCCTCGACGAGCGCGCCGGTCGCGGCAAACCGAAGTTCGAGCGCAAGCAATACGGTATCTCGCTCGGCGGCCCGATCATCAAGGACAAGCTGTTCTTCTTCGGTGCGTACGAAGGCAACGACCAGGATCGTGCATCGAGCGTCACGGTCGGCAACCCTACTCCGGAAAACCTGGCGCGCTTCGGCCAGTATGAAGGCACCTATGTCAGCCCGTATCGCGGCGATTTCTATTTCGGCAAGCTGACCTTCACGCCCGACGAGCGCCAGGTGTTCGACCTGTCGTTCAGCCGTCGCCAGGAAACCGACGTGTCGGGGTTCGGCGCGAATTTCGGATCGGCCAACATCGCGTATTCGGCGGCGGTCAACAAGATCAACAAGACCGACACCTACACGTACAAATGGACCTATACCGGCGACAGCTTCGTCAACGAATTCAACGCGACCTATCTCGACACGGTCTACAACCCGTCGTCGCTCAACCCCGACGATCCGAGCTTTCAATATGAGGGCGTGATCACCTTCGGCGGCAAGGATTCGACGCAGCGGATCAGCCAGCAGAGCTACACGCTGCGCGACGACCTGACGTATAACGGCCTTGCCAACCACGTGATCAAGGGCGGTATCCGCTTCGCGTTCCAGGATTACGACTTCACCAAGAACTTCTACGTCCAGCCGAACTACTTCTTCCAGAATGACGCGGCCCGAGGACTCGATTTCAGCTTCCCGGCACAGGCGCAGCTCGGCGTCGGCAATCCGCGGATCATCGCGTCGAACTCGCAGCTTGGCGTCTACCTGCAGGACGACTGGGACATCACCAGCAAGTTGCAGCTCAACATCGGCCTGCGCTGGGATTACGAAAGCAATCTGTTCAACAACAAATATCGCACCCCCGCCGCGGCGGTCGCGACGTTGAACGCGCTGCCCAAGACCGATTATTTCGACCCCGCGGACTACGTCACCGACGGCACCGATCGCCCGACGCGCAAGGACATGTTCCAGCCGCGGATCGGCTTCAGCTACGACTTCAACGACGACCAGCGGACTGTCCTGTTCGGCGGCTACGGCAAGTATTTCGACCGCAACGTGTTCAACAACACGCTCGACGAGCAATTCCGCCTGCAATACCAGACGGGCGTCTTCTACTTCTCGCGCAACGGCCAGCCGCGCGACGGCAACCCGACCGTGGTCTGGAACGACAGCTATCTGACGCGTGACGGTCTGCTCGCGCTGCGGCAGACCGCGCAGACCGGCCTGCCGCAGCTTTTTGCCGTGAAGAACGATGCCAAAGCGCCATCGACCGACCAGTTCAGCCTTGGCCTGCGCCAGAAGTTCGGGATCTTCCGCGCATCGGTGACCGGGTCGTATGTTCGCGGGCAGAACGGCTACACGCACCTGTTCGCGACGCGCAATCCGGACGGATCGTGCTGCGATACGACGATCCCGCGCGCGAACGGCTTCAGCAACGTGCTGATCGGCTATGACGGGCTGCGGACGCGCTACAAGGCGCTGCTGGTGACGATCGACAAGGATTACACGGTTTCGTCGGGCTGGGGCTTCAACCTCGCCTACACGCTGTCGAAGGCGGAGCAGGACGGCGGCGATCTGTTCAGCCTCGATAAGGTCACGCCGGATCAATATGGCTGGCGGCCGATCGCCGACCAAGACGAGCGTCACCGGATCGTCCTGTCGGGTATCGTCGACCTCCCCGTCGGATTCCAGTTCTCGACGCTGACGACGCTGGGCAGCGGCACCGCGTTCCAGTTGCTGGACCAGTCCGCCGGCACCAGCGTCAACCAGCAGACCATCCGATCGCTGTACCGCCCGAAGAACTGCCTCGGCAGCGTATTTGCGTTCTGCGAGGTCAATCTGACGCTCCAGAACAACATCAAGGTCTTCAACACGCACAACATCAACGTGGCGGTCGATCTGCTCAACGCCTTCAACAACAAGAACTACACCGGCTATTCGGGCAATCTCGGTGTCGGCGAAACCTATAGCTTCGGCGGGCCGACGAACCTGCCGACCGGGCTGCTCACCCTGCCCCGCCGCTTCCAGTTCAGGGTCGGATATCGTTTCTGATGCGTTAATCGGCGGGCGGCCATGTTGGTCGCCTGCCGCCATCGGCGGCCCCCGATCAGGAGTATCCATGCTCGATAGACGGCAGTTTCTGGGCACCGGCGCACTATCACTTGGCGGACTGACCGCAGGATGCACATCGGTCGGACGGCCGCTGGTCAAGGCGATCGAAAACGTCACGGGGACCGCGCCGCCCGAACCGCCGCCCTCCGCGAACCCGCTGATCGACAATCTGCAGGAGCGCGCGTTCCTGTATTTCTGGGACACGACCGATCCGGTAACGGGGCTCGCGCTCGATCGCTGGCCGACGCCCTCCTTCTCGTCGATCGCCGCGGTCGGGTTCGCGTTGACGGCCTATCCGATCGGCGTCGTCAACGGCTGGATCACCCGCGAGCAGGCGCGCAAGCGGACGCTGGCGACGATGGAGTTCTTCGCGATCGCACCGATGGGCCCCGAGCCGACCGGCAACAGCGGCTACAAGGGATTCTTCTACCACTTTCTCGGCATTACCAAGGGCCAGCGGTTCGCGCGCGCCGAGCTGTCGACGATCGATACCGCGTTGCTGCTTGGCGGCATGTTGTTCGCGCAGAGCTGGTTCGATGGCGATCATCCCGAAGAACAGCGGATCCGCGCGCTGGCGGACCAGATCTATGGCGCGGTCGACTGGACGTGGATCACGCCGCGTGCGCCGTTCCTGTCGATGGGCTGGCATCCCGAGAGCGGTTTCATCGCCAGCGACTGGAATATCTATAACGAGGGGATGCTGATGTATCTGCTCGCGCTGGGATCGCCGACGCATCCGCTGCCGCCGTCGACCTGGGGCGCGCTGACCGCGAAGTTCGAGCCGTCGTGGAGCGGCGACCATCTCCATTACCCGCCGATGTTCGTGCATCAATACAGCCATGTCTGGGTCGATTTCCGCGGCATCCGCGACGCGTACATCGCGACCAAGGATATCGATTATTTCGAGAACAGCCGGCGCGCGACGATCGCACAACGCGACTATGCGACCGCCAACGGTGGCGCGAATGGCCGCCAGTTCGCCGGCTATGGCCCCGACATCTGGGGACTGACCGCGTGCGACGGGCCCGGCGATTTCAAGGCTACGATCGCCGGTCGCCCGCGCGAGTTCTTCAGTTACTCCGAACGCGGCCCCGGCGCGCGCGACGACGGGACGCTGGCGCCGACCGCCGCAGTCGGATCGATCGTGTTCGCGCCCGATCTCGTCATCCCGGCGATCACCGCGATGCACGATCGCTACGGCAAAGGCATTTACGGCAAATACGGGTTCTTCGACGCGTTCAACCCGACGCTGACCGAGATGGGCGAGCCGCTGAAGCATGGCCGGATCGTGCCCGGCGTGGGCTGGGTCGACGTCGATTATCTCGGTATCGACCAGGGGCCGATCGTCGCGATGATCGAGAATTGGCGGACCGGCATGGTGTGGAACACGATGCGGCGTAACCCGCATATCCGCCGCGGGCTGGACCGTGCCGGATTCACCGGCGGCTGGCTCGCCCGCGTTCCCTGAGGGCTTTCCCCGCAACGCCGGAACGCCTAGAGCAACGACATACCCGATCCTCGAAAGGTTCCAGCATGCGTGAAGCTGCCATCGTCTCGACTGCCCGTACCGCTATCGGCAAAGCGTATCGCGGCGCGTTCAACGCGACCGAGGCGCCGGTGCTGGCGGGGCACGTGATGAACGCGGTGGTCGAGCGCGCAGGGATCGATCCCGCGCGGATCGACGACGTGTTCTGGGGCGTCGGCAATCAATGGGGTACGCAGGGCGGAAACGCCGGGCGGATGGCGATCTTTGCGGGTGGGCTGCCGGAGTCGGTGCCGGCGTTCACGCTCGACCGGAAATGCGGATCGGGGCTGACCGCGGTGGCGCTCGCGGCGCGAACGATCATCTGCGACGAGGCGGACGTCGCGCTCGCCGGCGGGATGGAGTCGATCAGCTACACCGTGACCAAGGACGCGCCGCGGTTCGTCAATGCCAGCGTCGTTGCGAAGGAGCCCGCGGCGTATATCCCGATGATCGAGACCGCGGAGATCGTCGCGGAGAAATACGGGATCAGCCGCGAGGCGCAGGACGAATATGCCGCTATGAGCCAGCAGCGCGCTGCGGCGGGGCTGGCCAGCGGGGCGTTTGTCGAAGAGATCGTGCCGATCACGGTCGAGAAGGCGTTGTTCGACAAGCAGGGCGCGCATGCCGGCATCGAGAGTGTCACCTTGTCGCAGGACGAGGGCATTCGTGCAGGTACGACGCTGGAGGGGTTGCGCGGGCTGAAGACGGTGTGGCCGGGTGGCGAGTTCTCCGGCCCGGGGTCGAGCGTGACTGCCGGCAATGCGAGCCAGTTGTCGGACGGGGCTTCGGCGCAGTTGCTGATGGATCGCAGGACTGCGGAGGCCGAGGGAAAGGACATCCTCGGCATCTATCGCGGGTTCCAGGCGGCGGGGTGCAGCCCGGCGGAGATGGGAATCGGACCGGTGTTCGCGATCCCGAGGTTACTTGAGCGCGCTGGGTTGTCGGTGGGCGATATCGGCCTTTGGGAGCTGAACGAGGCGTTCGCGTCACAGTGCCTGTATTGCCGCGATTTTCTGGGGATCGATCCGGAGAAGTATAACGTCAATGGCGGCGCGATCGCGGTCGGCCACCCGTTCGGGATGACGGGGTCGCGGCTGGTTGGGCATGCGCTGATCGAGGGGCGCAAGCGCGGCGTTCGGTATGTGGTGGTGTCGATGTGCACCGCGGGCGGGATGGGGGCCGCGGGGTTGTTCGAGATCGTTTGATCTTCCTTGCCCCTCCCTGGAAGGGAGGGCTTGGGGGTGGGTCGGCTTCCGTACCACCGAACCGTCGCGACCAAGGCTGACCTACCCACCCCCGGCCCCTCCCTTTCAGGGAGGGGGGAAGGGAGCGTTTTCGGGCTTAGTCGGCGAACAAGAGGACGGGGGTTTCGAGATATTTCTTGAGGCCCTGGACGAAGCTGGCCGCGTCCCAGCCGTCGACGACGCGGTGGTCGCAGCTGATCGACAGGTTCATGAGCTTGGCGCGGACGACTTCGTCGCCCTTGAAGACCGGGCGTTCGACGATCTTGTTGGGGCCGATGATCGCGACTTCGGGGCGGTTGATGACCGGGGTGGTCGCGATGCCGCCGAGCGGGCCTAGCGAGGTTACGGTGATCGTGCCGCCGCCCATTTCGTTGGGGGCGAGCTTGCCGGCACGGGCAGCTTCGGCGAGGCGGGTGATCTCGGTTGCGAGCTGCCAGACGTTGCGGTCCTGCGCGTCGCGGATCACGGGGACGGTGAGCCCGGCGTCGGTCTGCGCGGCCATGCCGAGGTGGATGGCGCCGTGGCGCGTGACCACGCCCGCCTCGTCGTCGTAGCGCGCGTTGAGCATCGGGAAGTCGGGGATCGCCTTGCAGATCGCGACGATCATCAGCGGCAGCATCGTCAGCTTGGGGCGGCCGCCGCGGTTGGCATTGAGGTCGGCGCGCATCGCCTCCAGCGCGGTGACGTCGATCTCGTCGACATAGGTGAAGTGCGGGATCGCGCGCTTCGAGGCGGCCATGTTCTCGGCGATGCGGCGGCGCATGCCGATGACCTTGATGGGCTGGTCTTCGCGGGCGCGCGACGCGTACGGGGGGTGGTAGCCTTCGCCCGAGCCGTAGCGGAGATAGGCGTCCAGGTCGGCGTGGCGGACTCGGTCGGAGTCGGTTTTGACGGAGGCCAGGTCGATGCCGAGATCGCGGGCGCGGGCGCGGACTGCGGGGGACGCGAGAGCTTGGGCCTTTTGCTCCGCATCAGCCGCAGGAACGGGTTGCGCCTTCTGCTCCCTCTCCCCTGCGGGGAGAGGGCTGGGGTGAGGGGCTGGGGCAGTTGCCGGCGTTTCCGCGTG
>NZ_JACONT010000017.1 GCF_014358075.1 Sphingomonas albertensis
GCGGCGGTGCCCGGCGCGGCGCTAACGCCCCTCGACCGATTCGAGATATGCGATCCGGTCTGGCGACGCGGCCAGCAGGTTGCGGACTTCGAGCGCGGCCTTGGCGACCCTTCCGATCAGCGAACCTCGAAAACCGTAACGAGACGCCCGCAGGACCCCATCGCGCCGCATGCAGGCGATCGCGTGATCCGCGTCCAGGAACACCATGGAGAGCGCGGTCGCGATAGCCTCGCGTGGCCGGTCACCGTCCAGATGGCGCTCCAGCACATTGACGTGCGCCTTGACCTCCGACGCGAGCGCCTTCGACGCGGGGGGACGTGCCTCGGCGCGCAACAGTGCGACCATCGCGGCCTGACTCCTGGCGGCGATCAGACGGGCCGCAAGATCGGCGACTGGCTGCGGCTTCGACATCTCACGTTCCTTCTATTCGGCTTCGGGACGTGCCGATATGATGCGAATGCTCACGTTCCGCGACGTAGGGTGTGGAAATGACCATTCCGGCCCACATCATGGCGACGACCAATGGTGGCTCGCTGCCCGCCGGCTCGTTCTCCGCTTGACCGACATCACGCTCCACGCGGTGTCGCGCCAGATCTGGGTCTACGTTCATGATTGCTCTTCCGCTTCCCAGAAACAGCCTACATTCAATTACGACGATCAGTTAGATTTACATTCCCGCCGATGTTCAGCGCGAGCGGCTCGTAGTTATCTTGCCACTCTCGGAAGTTAAGATCCAACGCGTATTGAAAAACTGGAGCGATATTGACAGTGCCATTCGGGTTATACGTTGGCCCGCTCAAAATAGATGTGAAATTGAAAACACTCGGTGCTGAAGTTTTGCCACCTGGGGATGCCCAATATGCCTGAGCCAAGGTGAAGAGATGATCCTGTTCCAACGAGTTGGATTGATTGAATAAGACAGCCCAACCGTTCTGCTGAAATATCATCCCGTAACGCTCGGCGACGCCCATGACAGTCGATGGCTGCGTACCGAGATAGGAGCAGACCCGGAAAAGCGTCTCAAATTGAAGAGGGCTTTTACCAGCTTCCACCTTGGTCCACGCGCTGGCGGTCTGACCCAAAGCGTCAGCAACCTGAGCCTGATGCAAGCCACGTTCCGCGCGCGCCTCGCGAAGCAGAATTGCACAGAAACTGGTCCAAGCCGTTATCTGGCCGGTATTTCCAAACAGCACCATACTCACCTTTATATTCCTGGCAGGAACATAGAGCTTCTCAATGGGAAGTCCATAAAGGTTTTGGGTTAACCGCCAGATCCGAATGCGGACCGTGCGCCCGCTTGCGCCGAAACCGATGGCGCCATGAACCCGACTCATGGCTTGGCCTGCCGTATCGGACCAGGTAGCTGGTCCTGGTTGCAACGCGGGAGTTCGGAAAGTGAGGAGGCTTACTTCTAGCGAGGTCGCGGTCATCGACGGGCTGACGATGATGGGCTTGGCGACGGGGTGGGAATGGATGGCGGCTCTCGATGCCGGCACGCAGGCTCAGGTCGCCTTCCGAACCGACGAGCGCACGGACGGCACCAACTCGGACACTGCGATGAAAACCCATTGGGCAGGCGGCGGCCACTTGGTCATCCACCACAATCATCCGAGCGGGGAGAGCCTCTCCCATCCCGACTGGAACTGCTTGCTCGACCCCGATCAGCCCATGGACGAGATATTCGCCTGTACGCTTGACGGCACCGTCTACTATGGCGCGCTCGTCGACGACGCTACGGCCCGGCAGGCACTGGCTCGCTACGGCTTTGCGCACCCGTCTGCTGAGACGGCCATCTTCGACTCGTTGGCCGGCCAGACGCTAGGTTTCCGGACCGCAGTCGCTGCGACATTCGGCAAGCATGCCGTCTCGCTCGCGCTCGGCCAGCGAGGCTTCGCCTACGACATCGCTCCCGGTCCGGTGATGCAAAGAGCCCTTGCGCATGTATCCGGGCCGATCGCCGCAGGCACTGCTGCCGCCCTAGCTAAACTCTAGGCCGTCTCACGCCCGATCCAACAAGGTCTGGCTAATTAAGTCGAGAATTGCTCAGGTTTGCCGTAGGCACCCGCACGTCTACGATCCCGTCACCCGTCTTTCTCAGGCATCAGACGACGGAATCTTCTTGGCCATACCTCTGCTGGCCGCCGCCGATCGGACAGCCGCGTTTCGACCACTCGCGGGAGCCTAGCGCCCAAACCATCGCTTGCATCCGGTCGCGATCCGTTTGCGCTGAGCGACTTCAGGATACGAGGTATCCGAGTAGGGGCTCAGTCGAGTGCACCTCCGAAAGGCCATCGGCGGCTGTGCGGCCCGCGCGAGCCTCGAAGATCTCGCGTCGAACTCCTTCCGTGGAAGGTTTCAGTCGTCGTCCGACGCTCCGGACCAGCGAGGCTGGACCAGCGGCCAGTTGGCAGTGCGGAAGAGGGCCAGTGCATCCGCCGCATACTCAGGGTCGACGCACTGCGCCCAGGATATCAGACCGCGGACATGGTGATACATGCTCGACACTCCGGTCTTCCTCGCCATCGCATGCGCCGCCGGCCCATGCGATGGTGCGGTGAGATAGTGGAGATGTAGCCGAAGGTTGTCCTTGAACTCACGAGCGAGGCGCGGCCGGTCGCCGTCGACAAGCATGCCGAGAACGATCCGCCGAGAACCCGGGCCGCGGATAACCGTCTTGCGGAGGTTCGGGCTGAAACCGTACTCGTTGAGGATGCGTAACACCTGCGTCCGGCACCGGCGCATATCGGCAAGCGCGATCGCCGAGCCATGTGGGGCGGAAAACGCCAGATCGTCGGCGTATCGCGTGTAGCGCATGCCCATCCTCGTTGCTAGGTTGGCGAGTCGCTGGTCGGCGTGACGCATGACGAGGTTCGCCAGCATGGGACTTGTCGGAGCGCCCTGTGGCAGCACGCCTTCGTGAGGATAGTTGTAATATGGGATCGCCACCCATCTTGCAGCAGGATCGGGAGCTGGCTTGGACGATGGGATCGGCCTCGTCACCAGTCGCGCCATTTCGAACGAGATCAGCTTCTGAAACCCGATCGCCTCGAAGACTGCGGCGACACTGCCTTCGCCGATGCTGTGGAAGAAATCCTGTACGTCGACCTTGAGCAGGAACGAGCACTCGCAGTGCTCTTCCGCAGCGAGATAGGGACTTGATCCGGGATGGAAGGCGTAGCTCGCCTCGTGCGGCGCCACGTGCTGGATCACGTTCTCGACGATCCAGCGCTGAACCTCCTTCAGCGACGGGGGCGGAACGCTGATCGTGCGCATGCGACTGCGACCCGGCACGCGCTTCTTCAGACGGAATGTGCGGTAGCCAGTGGCTGCACTCCGGGCCACCACCTGCCGAAGATAGCGGTATGGCACGTCGGTCAGAAACGCCAGATGGCGCAACGTGAGGACCGGCTCGATACGTGGGTCGGTGTCGCGTATCCGGCTGATCGACGCGAGCGCGTTGGCCAGCACGTCCGGCGGAACACCCTTACGCCTGCCTTCCGATCGGTAGCGCTGAGGAGCCGGCGCGGGCATCTACTTCGACCCACCCCGGGGGGTGGGACTGCGCGTCGCAACCAAGGCCCCGACCGGCGTGACGTGCAGTCTCGCGCAGCGCGAAGGCCCAGCTCCACTTTTCGAACGCCGGAAATCCGACGCTCCAGATCCCAAGAGGACCAGTCGCCGCTCGCGCGGCGCATTCCTAGCCGGCCTCACCGACTCCTCAGCTGCGTTGGATAGTAGAACGGCTTGCTGTTCGTGGGAAGCACCGGTTCGCGACTGCGCCGCCTGCGTAGGCGAAGGAGCTCGCGCCGTCCGAGATCAGTCAGCGAGAAGCGCCGACCCCGTTGCGATGCCCAGCGGGCAATGACCAGATAGCCGGTGATCTCGTCGACGCGCTTCAGCGACACGCGCGAGAGAGCCGAGATGGCCTGTGCCGACGACGGGCCCTTCTCGATGGCGGCCAGCACCAGCATCGTCCTGATCCAGCGCTCGCCGACGGGGCGATCCAGCCGATCGCGTGCCGCCTTGATTCGAAGCAGGGCGGCGGCCCGCTCCATCAACTGTTCGGCGGCGTCGACGGGGAAGTCATAATCGGCGCCCAAGGTGCTGCGCTCCCGAAACAGCGGCTGCCAGCCTCCCTTCGTCGAATGCAGGATGTACGGAGCGTTGTTGGGCACGCCGTGCGCGAAGGCAATCAGCGCTCCGCCATTGTTGAATCCGAGGGGATAACGCTGACGTCCAGGGTAGCGGCGGCAGAGATCGGAGACTTGCACGAGCTCTGCCCCGTCGAAGACATCGTGGATCGTGGGGCAACCGGTCACAACATGTACCCGGGGTCGCAATCGGCTTGCCCGCACAGTGGCGATCCCCTCGATCGTTCCGGAATACGCGACGACGTGAAAGCTAACGTAATCGTAGGATCGCCAGCTCTGCAGCGTCGCCACGCGGGCGAACGCCTCCAGCATCTCGGTCACACGCTTTCCGGACCCGATGAAGTCCGTCACGATGACGATCGGCCCCACCTTCTCCTTGCGCATGGCGTCGGGTCCTGGATGCGACAGGACCGAGCCGCCATGAAGACGGGAATAGCTCGTGATCAGGTTCGCGACCGTGCCCTCGCTGCCCACTTGCGGGTCGTCGGGCGCGATGGCCGGCACGCCCGCCCCGGTCGCCCGCCCCCTGTCGCCGCCGGGAAAGAACGGATCGATCTCCTCGCCCGTCTTCACCACCGCCCGCTCGGCAAACAGCGCCAGTGGTCTGGCATGGTCGGATCGACCCGCCGCAACCGTATCCAACAAACCCACGAGTCCGCGATGCAGCTCGTCGCGCCGCACCAGCATTATTTCGTCAATCAGAAGGGTCGCAGTGACGCGCTCGACCTCGTCAAACTTATCGAGCCAAGCGGACGCGAAGGCGGACCCGGACAGCTTCGGCAATCTCGTCCCCCCCTTTGCGCACCGCTCAGTTCCTAATGGCGGCCATTCCCGGCATGGGCAAATGGTTCAGTTCGCCGACTCGCCACGTATTCGCGCGTGATCCGATCGGACTGCCTGCTCTCTATCCGGCCAATAAGATCAGTTTGACCGAAGACAACCCTCGAACGTGCGAGCCAGCATCATGTCGTCTGGTGCGAAAGCGTACGCCTGGACGTCATTCACCCCGCCCGCGTGATCCGGCCAGCGGCTTAGGTACGAGTCACTCGCCGTCGCACGACCGTCGCCAGGATGTTCCCGCAACCGGCCATCGAACCTCGAAGCATGACCGACTTAAGGCACCGGACATCGCAACAACCAGCTCGCTGGTGAGACGTCCGAGGCCCGCCATCGTCCTTTAGGTCATCCTCCACGTCCTTTTGGATCGGATCAATCACCTCGGAAAACGTGGGAGCACCGTGAGCGAGGAGACAGAGAGCGGAAGATATTGAAAATACGCCTTCCGCCGTCTTGCGTTAACAATTTGTTCGGCTATTCTAGACACATGGAAGTAACTAATGCGATCACCGTCATGAGCGCCCTCGCACAGCCGACCCGGCTGGCTGTTCTCACGATCCTGACAGCGGCGGGGCCCGACGGCCTGACCGCCGGCGAGCTGGCGGAGCGCACCGGCACTCCGGCGAACACGATGTCCGCCCACCTGACGATCCTGTCGCATGCAGGACTGACCGCGTCGCGTCGTGCCGGACGCAACATCATCTACCGGGCGCTCCCGGAAACCGTTCGCGATCTGACGGCGTACCTCACCGAAAATTGCGGCTGAGGCCGGGGCTTCCGGCCGTCGCCGCATCGCGATCGCCGAAGTCTCCGCTACCTTTCGTAACCGAGAGCGGCACGGGCGACGACTACGCTGCCAGAGACGCCATCGAGCGCCATCGAGCGCCATCGAGCGCCATCGAGCGCCATCGAGCGCCATCGAGCGCCATCGAGCGCCATCGGTCTCGATGCACGGTGCGCGGCGGTTGTCAAGCGCATGGCGACGAGCCGTCCTGACCGCGTCGGCCGATCTCTAGTCGGCCATCCAGTCGCTTTCGGCATCGTCGATGGCCGCGAACGCGTCGCCATCCGCCTGCTGCTTGCGAAGGTGGGCCCGTACGGCTTCGGGATCTCCCCCCTTTGGAAACGTCCGATCCGCCCGGGCCGCCTCGGCGATGCCGTCGACCCAATCCCCCCGATCGCGCTGGCCCAATAGCCATTTTCCAAACGCCGGCTTTGGCCCCGGCTCGCTGTCGTCGTAATTGATCATCATCGCATTTTTCAGGTCAATGCCACACTCATCGCACCCGCCGGATGTTCTTGCAATGTTCTTGAGATCGACACGAAGAGCGCCTAGCTAAGGGACGGCCGCTTCACCGCGGTTCGACACGGCTGGAGCGATGAGATGCGGTACGACCAAGGGCCGCGCGCGAGGGCGCGCGCCATTCACGACGAACGCGAGCTGCCGGCTTCGACAGTGGCATGTGGTTCTGGCGGGGCCGAGCGCCCCAACCCGGTCGGGTGTCTGATGACGGCACAGGAAGTCTCCGACCTCCTGGCGGCTCGGAACACTCGATCCGTCCCCACGTCGGTCCGGTAGCATGGTGCGGAACACTCAATCGCGTGCGGTCGTAGTACCCACGAACCGGGATGAGACGTCGCTACGTCTCCACGACGTCCCGTTCGAACTCGCGAGCAGCGAGGTGCCGTTCTTTCTGTCCGACATCCCGGCCGGTTTCCCCTCGCCGGCCCAGGACGACATGCAGGACCCGATCGACCTCGGCGCGTAGCTGGTCCAGCATCCGGCCGCCAGCTATGTCATGCGCGTCGAGGGCCGATCGATGGCGGGTGCCGGCATCAACGACGGCGATCTCCTCATCGTGAACCGGGCCAAGGCACCGCGCCCGGGCGCGATCGTCGTCGCCCCCGTCCACGGGGAGCGGACGCTGAAACGCCCGCACCTTGTCAACGGACGCCACTGGCTCGTGCCCGAAGCCGAGGGTTACGCCGAGATACTCGTTGACGAGCACGTCGAGATCTGGGGCACCGTCGTCGGCGTCGCGCGCAGGATGGCATGAGCCCGCCGATCGCGCTGATCGACTGCAAAAACTACTACGTCTCGTGCGAACGCGCGTTCGACGCGAGCCTGATCGGCGTGCCCGTGATCGTCCTTTCCAACAACGACGGCTGCGCCATCGCCTGCTCGGCGGAGGCCAAGGCACTGGGCATCAAGATGGGCGATCCCATCCACCACTTGCGCGACAAGGTACGAGAACACGGCATCAAGGTCCGTTCGTCGAACTACCGCTCTACGGCGACATGCAGCGCCGCGTGATCGCCGCCTGCGAGCCGTTCGCCCGCGACTTCGAGATATATTCGATCGACGAGACGTTCCTCGATCTCGCCGGCTTCGAACAGCGCGATCTCGTCGCGCACGCCCAAGCGATGCGGGCGCAGGTCCAGCAATGGACGACCATTCCGACTTGCGTCGGCATCGCCGACACCAAGACGCTGGCCAAACTCGCCAACGCGACCGCCAATAAGGATCCGCGGTTCGAAGGCGTCGCCGATCTGCGAGACGAGGAGACGCGCCGCGACGTGATGCAGCGCTTCGCGGTGGGCGACGTCTGGGGGGTCGGCGGAGCGACGGCGCGCAAGCTCGCGGATCTCGGCGTCCATACTGCCGGAGCGCTACGGGACATGCCGATGAAGCAGGCGCGCGCAGTGGGCACCGTGGTGCTCGAGCGGCTGGTCGCCGAACTTCGAAAGCGTACCGTCGAACGCGGTCGAGGCGGTTGAGCCCCGGCGCAAGGGCATGGCCGTCGGCGTCCCGACGGCGCCACCTTTGGCCAGTTCGTTCAACCGCCGCCGTGCTATCCCCTCGCTCCGTGCCAGCCGAATGCGTAGGTCACGCCCGGGAGCGAGCCTCGCGAACGTCTCGCTACTGCTTCGACGCCCCGGCGATCACGTCGACCGCAGCGGCGATCCTCCGCCAATCTTTAAGCGCTTCGACGTCCTCGAGCATGCCGAATAGCCGCGTCGCGAACTGGTCGCCATCGTCGTCCCCGAACTGGGAAACGATCGCTAAGGCCTTCTCCCAGACGTCGCGGTCCGACACTGCCCTGCCCTCAGCCAATTTTCGCACCCTTTCGGGACGGGAACACCGGCCGGCGGACGGTCATCGCGTTCGCCGGGTAGGGCTTCTGCAACGCGATCACGTCGTCGTAGCTGCCAGACAACCAACGTTCGTGGTCTTGAGGGCGAAGAAACGTGATCGTCGCCGTCGGATGGATCGGCGCGACAAGCTCGTTCGGGTCGCACGTCACCGTCATCTTCTGGCTATGATTCACGAGTCGTGAGCCTAGGCGCGGTGGACACGTCCTCGCCATGCCGAAAGACCATATTAAGGCCTGACTTGGTGAAAGCGTAACAGACGTACGCGCTGCAGTTTTGCCCCTAGAAGATGGTTGGCGTGATGCCGCCGTCGACCCGCAGCGCTGCGCCATTCGTAGCTGAGGAAAGCGGACTTGCGACATATGCCACTAGTGTCGCGATCTCCTGTGGCTCGATCATCCGCTGAATTAGCGACGTCGCACGGTCCTTGGCGAAGAAGGCACGCTCGATCTCTTCCGTCGGAGCATCCGGATCCTCGGCGACGCTCCTCAGGAAGTCGACGATACCCTCCGAACGCGTTGTACCGGGCATCACCGTGTTCACGGTCACCCGCGTACCCTTCGTCAGTCCAGCGAGTCCCCTCGATATCGAGAGCTGCGCTGTCTTCGTCATGCCGTAGTGGATCATATCCGGCGGCACCATCACGCCGGACTCGCTGGCGATGAAGATCACGCGTCCCCAGTCGCGACGGATCATGCCGGGAAAGTAGGCTCGTGACAGCCGCACGCCGGAGAGCACGTTGACTTCGAAGAACCGTCGCCAGTCGTCGTCCGTGATCTCACCGAACAGCTTGGCCTCGTAGATGCCGAGATTGTTCACGAGTATGTCGACTTCGGGAACCGCGGCGACCAGGCGCTCAGCGCCATCGGCCGTCGCCGGATCCGCCAGCACGCCCCTCGCACCGGTTTCCGCCACGGCGGCATCGAGCTTCGCCTGATTGCGGCCGCAGACTATCACATCCGCACCTTCGTCCTTGAGGCGTCGGGCGATTTCCAGGCCGATGCCGGCGGTTGATCCGGTGACGAGAGCGGTCTTGCCTTCGAGTTGCAGATCCATGTTCGATTCCTTTCAAGAGTTCCAGTCGGGTGCGAGGCCCTGAGGGCTGACGAGAGGACCGTCTGAGGACCGAGCCCCGTGGTCGTCCTCGGATCGTCACCCGTCAGGACGAAGTCGAAGATCCGAACGCCGTCTGCATCGACCATCGACATCCTGCCTGCCCTTGCAGACGATATGACGGTTGAGCAGTGGGTTGATAACCAGGCTGCGTTCCACATGAGCTTGGAATCGACTTCACAGACGAGGACGATCCGGTCGGACGTCGGATCCTGTGGGGTGCGCCGAGGGAGCCGACGCTCGATGCCTGTCCAGAGGATGAAGGCCCCGAGCGTCCGTCCGCCTCCGTCACCGAGCCTGCTTCCTCAACTCGACCGGCAGTTGGTCGATCGGACAATACCGGTAGGTCGTCGCTCCGCGTGCTCGACCTGTCGAGAACGTGAGTGCGTCCTGGACGGATACGGTCTGCCGCTCGACCACTCTTGGCGCACGGCCCGCGCCTGCATCGATGCAGGACTGGCTGACGTCGAACGTGCTTCCCCTGCGCGACAGTATCCGAGCCACGCAGGACCTGGTGTGTGCGGTGCTGATCCCTCTACCGTCATACTGCCGGATCGCGGCGTTCGCCGGCTCACGGCAGGAAGAGCCCTTCGCTACGAAGATGCCCGGCTTCAGGAGATAGACGCCTCCCGGCTTTCGCGACGTATCCACGCTGGCCGTCGCGACGGCGACGATCATGCAGGCGGCGGCGACGGCTCCCGCCGCGTGCAAGGTCGTTCTGATCTTCATGCGCTGTTCCTCGAGGTGGTTTTGGGCGTGGTGGAAGTCGAACTGACTGACCGACGGCCCGCGCTCGGTCTTGGATCATACGAACACGAAAGGACCGGACGGCTGAACGGTCAGGACGAGTCGGATCGACGCCTGCTCGTCCGACATGGATCGTAGCGGCGGCGGCGGCGTCATCGTCGCAGTGGTCGTCGGACGTCCGTCGGTCTGGCGGAACCGTCAGGCTGCTCACCGCCGACCCCATGCTTTCGATCAGCTTGAACGGGCTGCCGCCGGATGACATCGATGCAGTTCGGCCGAGGCCGATCCGTCGATCGGTCTTCGATCCGCTGGTCGAGCGGTCCGGACAATGCGAGAAACGAACATGTATTCCTTCCTCCTCCCGATCGTTCTTCTCATCACGACTGCCGCGGGGGCCCTCGCCGTACGTTCGAGACCGCTGGGCGTGCGAGCGGGCTTCCTGGCCCTGCTGGTGACGGTTCCGGCCTCGCTGCTGTACTGGTCCGGCACCTCGCCTCTTCTCACGGGTGATACGGTCCCCATGGGACCGGAGGGGCACTGGCTGCGAGCCCTCGGGATCGTCTGGTGGTTCGCGGCGGCGCGTCTGCTGGCCCTGATCGTCGATCGCATCCTCGGTCACGACGAGGCTTCGCGAGAGGCCCGCATCACTTCGGACCTGCTCTGCGCGGCGATCTACATCGCGGCCTTCCTAGTGGTGCTGAACTTCGTCCTGCTCCTGCCGGTCAACGGTCTCGTCGCCACGTCGGGCATCATGGCGGTCGTCATCGGTCTGGCCTTGCAGAACACCTTGTCGGACGTCTTTTCGGGCGTCGCCGTCGGCATCGAGCATCCGTTCGCCGTCGGCCACCGGATCTCGCTCGGGGAAGGCGTCGAGGGCGTCGTCGTCCAGGTGAACTGGCGGTCGATCCGGATACTGACCGACGGCGAGGACGTGGCCACGATACCGAACAGCGTCGTGGCGAAGGCGCAGATCGTGAACCGGAGCTTCCCGACGGAGCGCCGTGCGACCAGACTGCAACTCGTCCGCCCTGCAGCGGAGTCCCCCGAGTGGATGATGCATGTTCTGCGGCAGGCCGTCCTGCTGTGTCCGGATGCGCTCGAGACGCCTGCCCCTTCGGTCACGATCTCCAGCCTCGGCATGCGCAGCACGACCTACGCCGTCGACTTCTTCGTCGCCGGGTCTTCGATGATCGGACGCACGAAGAGCCTTCTGCTTCTGCATGTGCACAGGCAGTTGCGATACGCGGCGCTGCTGGCGGAGGACGAAGCGGGCGTCGGCGAGGAGGTGGATCCCCGGGCAGGAACCGCGACGGCGCTGGTGAGCCAGATCACGCTCTTCGATCCCCTCACCGAAGCGCAGCGCGGGGACGTCGCGAGGCAGATGAAGAGACGTACGCTGGAGGAAGGTGATCTGCTTTTCCGGGAAGGCGCCGAAGACGATAGGTTGTACGTGGTGGCTTCCGGCGTGCTCGAGATAAAGCGCGCTGCCGGCAACGGTGCGCAACTGCTGATCGGCCGCATCGGCGCCGCCGAATACATCGGCGAGATCAGCATGCTCACCGGCGCCCCCCACACCGCCGATGCGGCAGCCTGCACCCGAACCGTCGTCTACGAGTTGTCGCGCGACGTCCTGTCGCCTCTGCTTCGAGACAACGCCGAACTGACCCAGGCGTTCGAGCAGTCCGTCCAGCGCGGACTGTGCCTCGCTGAACGAGCCGTCGCCACGCAGGCGGGGGCACCCTCGGCCGGGCCCGGCGCCATACTCGCCGGCATCCGCCGGCTCTTCGGTCACGGCGCGACCCCAGCGGGGGCGCGGCGCGAGTGAGAGCGCCGGCGACAGAAAGCGGCTTATTCGTTCCCCGAACGTCCTCGCCGATGGTTGCACCGACCACTATTGCGACGGCTTCGTAATAAAAGCGCAGGATCGTTTGAGACGCGCCCGAAGCGAAGGCCGATGGCCTGCGTACGCAACGGGCGAACCATCCGCTGCGGTGGAGCAGCGTGATGAAGATCGAGGACGACCATGCGGTCCGGGCGACGCTCGTCGCTGGCCGGGCATGGATCGGTGCTGGGCTCGTGTCGCTGGTCGCCGCCCTCGCCATGTCGCTCTGGCCCCACAGCCTCTTCGGTTCACTTCACGAAGCGGCGCTTGCGTCTCTCCTCGTACTTTCCACGGGATTGATCGCGTTCGGCCATCGACGGATCTCCGCAGGCCCCGGCATCGGTCCCGCCGACGCGCAAGGCGGCAACCGATTCCGCTTCAGCCGCATTCCCTTCTGGGAACAGGACTGGTCCCCGATCCGACGACGCCTCGCCGGGATGGCGCCACGCAGCGACTTCGCCACGTCCGGCGACGCCGAGATCGGCGAGTTCGCATCGACGATCAGGACGATCGCCGCCAACGGCGCTGCGATCGTCTTCACCGAACGCGTAACGCCGGACGAGGCTGCGTCCCGGTACCTTCCTCCGTTCGACGATGCCGTCGCCCTGGCGGCGGTTCGCGCCTATCTGCACGGGGACGTCGGCTTCGAGACCGAGACGGAACTCGAGACGGCCGACGGCGAAGCGATCTGCGTCGTCGTCTCCTTCGACTTTCCGGACGATCCGACCGGAGACGTCGGAGTGTTGATGAGCGCGGTCGACATCTCGCCCTACAAGTCCTCGGTTCCCGAACGATCCGACGAAGGAGCGCTCGCAAGGACTTCGATCGACGCAGACGCCATGGGCATACTCACGACGGCCATCGTCGACGAACTGTGCGAGCACCTGAGCACGGTCCAGATCAGCGCGGAGTCCACGGTGCGTTGGCTCGGGCGAGCCGATCCCGATCTGATGGAAGTCCGCAAGTCGATACGAAACGTCCTCCTCGCCAACGATCGGTCGGCGATCATCATCCGCTTGGCCAGGGACTTCCTCCGGAAGTCCGGAACGTCCCTCGAATCCCTCTCGCTCGCCGATCTCATCGACGAGACGGCGCTGCTCATGGCGAACGAACTTTCCGCGGCGGGAATCGACCACGAGCTGCTCATCGCTGACGATCTTCCCGAGATCACGGCGGACCGGGCCGCGATGCAGCAGCTCCTCATGCAGCTGCTGGCCGTCGCGATCGAGGCGCTGAAGGTCGAGGAGACGCTTGAACGGCGGCTCACCATTCTGGCGAACCGCCATCACGACGACGAGGTGATCGTCGCCATCGAGGACAACGCCGGAAGCATCGGGCCTGAACGACTGGATCCTGCCGCAATACCGTCTGCCGGCATCGTCTCAGTAGAAAGACGACGACTGGCGGCTTGCCGGGAGACCGTGGTCGCCCATGGAGGCAAGCTCCGGATCCTGAGAAGGCCCGGCCTCGGCTCCGTGATCTCCTTCACGTTTCCCGCAAACGGGATCGGCGTCGGTGAAGCCGATGGGGAGGTCCCTCCCAGCATCGAGGAATACGTCACTCTCCAGGAGGAACTGTCTCCGCTGCGCTCCGCACCCCATACCAAGAGATATTAGAAGCCGAGCGACGCCATGCCTATTCTACCACGACGAACACGGTGCGATGTCGCACCGATCTGCGGAACCGACGGGACGCAGCGGTTCATTGCCGTAGGATCCTGCTGATGCGACAGAACCCCGAAACGAACCGGGTCCACCTCTACGTCCCCGCGCCCCGCGTGCAGTCGATCAGTCTCAACGGTCCCGGCGAACACCCCATCACGGTGACGCGGCTGCGGTCCGATCTCGAAGATTCGGGAATGACCACCCCGCATCTGGTCGAGGACGCGTTCATGATCTCGATCCAGCTGCGTGACTATCGCGGCGACATCTTCCTGCGCGGGCGCAAACTCGCCTTCAACCGCCAGGCCGCGGGCATGGTGCTGATGTACGACTACCAGCGGGAATGGAGCGCACACCTCCGCTCGGCATTCGACTGCGTCAACATCCATGTTCCGCGCTCGGCGCTCGACGCGGTGGTGAACGACCGGCATTCCGGCACGGTGGAAAGCCTGCGGTTCGAACCGGGCGAGCCGGAGCCGGATCAGACGATCCTCGGCGTCGTGCAGGCGCTGATCCCGGCCCTCAATGCACCGAACGAACCCAATCAGCTGTTCCTCGATCACATGGGCTGGTCGCTGGGCGCTCATGTCGTCAATTCCTACGCCGAAGTCGTGCACGTGAAACCGGCGGGCCGGGGCCATCTCGCACGCTGGCAGGAGCGACGCGCCAAGGAACTGATCGACGCCAATCTGGCCAACGAGATATCGCTTGGGACGCTCGCGGCGGAGTGCGGGCTCTCGACCAGCCACTTCGCTCGCGCCTTTCGTCTGACGACCGGCGTCCCCCCGTATCAGTGGCTCCTGGGCCGTCGCCTCGAGCAGGCACAGACCTTCCTGCGCGACGAGGACCTGTCGATCGCACAGATCGCGGATCTCTGCGGCTTCTCCGATCAGAGCCACCTCACGCGCGTCTTCACGCGTGCCACAGGCGAGCCGCCGGCAGCCTGGAGGCGACGGCAGGGCGCCTGAGCAGGACTGATTTACGAAGGTCAGCGGGTCACCGGATGGCCCGTCCACTACGACATGATGGTGTCGCGTTGCGATGGAACCCACGTGGACGATCTGGGCCGTCACCGACCCGCCCTGAATTCCCGCCGCATCGGGAGCGCCCTCTTGGTCGAATACGTGCGTCGTTCGGCTGGCAATTCTCCAGGATGTCCTTTCAGGGGGCTATTTTCCAACATCCCGCATCTCGACATTCATGCGCAGCCCCGCGTTCGTGACCTGCCATCGAAGCGCAGTGCCCAAAATAACATTGGTAGCTCGGAGTTCCGTGCAGGAATGCCGGGGTGGGCACGCGCCGCGCCTGTCCACATCATCGTTCATGCGCACCACGTCCAAGCCATGCCGTCTCTCGCCAAGCCGGTGTGGATCGGCCGGTCGTATCAGACGGGCATCGTACCGAGGGTCCTAAGCCCCCCGGTGGACGTCACCCGCCAGACCAACGCCGAGCCGTCGAGGTAACCCATGATCGCCCAAGCCAACCATACCGTCCAAGCAAACGGCATTCGCCAGAACTACATCGACGCCGGTGCCGGCGCTCCGGTCGTACTGCTTCACGGATTCCCCGAGACGAACTTCGCCTGGCGGCACCAGATACCGGTGCTAGGTGAACTGTACCGCATCATCGCACCTGATCTGCGCGGCTACGGCGAGACCGACAAACCCGCCAGCGGCTACGACAAGCGCACGATGGCCAATGATCTCGCAGCGCTGCTCGACACTCTCGGGATCCAGAAGGTCGCACTCGTCGGACACGATCGCGGTGCCCGCGTCGCGACCCGCTTCGCTAAGGACTTCCCGGACCGTGTCGAACGGCTGGTGGTGATGGACAACGTGCCCACCCGGGTCGTCGCACGCGAGATCAATGCGGAGATCGCCAAGGCGTACTGGTTCTTCCTCTTCCATCTCGTTCCCGACCTTCCCGAGACCCTGATCTCAGGCAAGGAGGAGCCCTGGCTTCGTTGGTTCTTCTCCGATTGGGCATACGATCCGGCAGCGATCTCGGGCGAGGCGTTCGACACCTACGTCCGCGCCTTCAGGGCACCCGGGGCCGTCCGCGGAGCGATGGCCGACTACCGGGCCAACGCCGAGGACGTCGCGCAGGACCTCGTAGACGCCGACGTCAAGATCGCCTGCCCGACGCTCGCGCTCTGGGGCGCGGACTTCGGTGCGGTCGGCAAGATGTTCGACATGCCGAAGGTATGGGGCGAGATGGCCGACGACCTGCGGGCGGTTCCCATCGAGCGTTGCGGCCATCTCCCGCACGAGGAACGGCCGGAAGCCGTCAACGCTCTGCTTCTCGAGTTCCTCGAGACGTGGAACGGCTGAGGCCGTGTCCAGTCCTCTAGGCGCCGCGACTGGTCGAGAGGCCGTGCCCGCTCGACCTGGGCTTCGGTCCGACCACAGCCCGCGGGCGCGAACCCGCTCAGCCGCCACGCACGGCACCGGAGCATTCAGATGACGCCTTCGTCCGATCCCACCGCCGCCGGCCTGCGCCTCGTACGGAACCTGCAGGAGATCCTCGGCGCAGGGAACGTCCTGACCGGGAGCCGCCAGACCAAGCGCTATCGCACCGGATTCCGCTTCGGGTCCGGTGACGCGCTCGCGGTCGCCAAGCCCTCCTCGCTGCGCGAACTGTGGCACGTGGTGAACGCCTGCGCACGCGCCAGGGCGATCGTCATAATGCAGGCGGCCAACACCGGCCTCACGGGCGGGTCGACGCCCGACGGCGACGACTACGACCGCGATGTGGTCATCGTCAGCACGGTCCGCATGGGAGGCATTCGTCCGATCCGGGACGGGCGTCAGGTGGTGTGTCTGCCGGGCTCCACGCTCTTCCAGTTGGAGGACATGCTCGCGCCCATGGGGCGCGAGCCCCATTCGCGCATCGGCTCGTCCTGCATCGGGGCGTCCGTGCTGGGTGGCGTCTGCAACAACTCCGGCGGCGCGCTCATCCAGCGCGGTCCCGCCTTCACGCAGATGACGCTGTTCGCCAGAATCGGCGACGACGGCGTCGTGGACCTGGTCAACCATCTCGGTATCGACCTCGGCGATGATCCCGAAATGATCCTGAAGACGATCGAAACCGGTGCGTACGACGAAGCCGACATTGTCGACGACGAGGAGCGGACCTGCTCCGACCATGACTACCAGAACCACGTCCGCGACGTCGACGCGGAGACGCCGGCCCGGTTCAACAACGATCCTCGCCGGCTGTTCGAGGCAGCGGGGTCGGGCGGACACGTCGTCGTCTTCGCGGTGCGTCTCGACACCTTCCCGCACGACGAAGAGATCGCGGAATTCTACTTGGGGACGAACGACCCGGCGGAGCTGTCAGCGTTCAGACGGCAGGTCCTGCAGCACTTCCGATCGCTGCCCGTCGAAGGGGAGTACATCCATAGTTCCGCGTTCGCGCTGACCGAAAGATACGGAAAGGACACCTTCCTCGCGATCCGGCATCTGGGCGCGAAGCGCCTCCCGGGCCTGTTCGCCCTGAAGGGCAGGTTCGACGCCCTCGTCGCTTGCGTACCGTTCCTTCCGGACAATCTGTCCGACCGGATCATGCAGGGGGTCGCGGATCTCTTTCCCCCGCACCTTCCCCGCCGGCTCTACGAGTATCACGAACGGTTCGAGCACCATCTCATCCTTCGGATGTCGGGCGAAGGCATCGCCGAAGCGCGGGAGCTCCTCGGCCGGTCGTTCCCGACGTCGAACGGCGACTACTTCGAATGCACCCCGGACGAGGGGGCGAAGGCGTTCCTGCACAGGTTCGCCGTCGCCGGCGCCTCGATCCGGTTCCGCGCGCTTCACCGCGACCAGATCTCCGACATCGTGGCCCTAGACGTGGCGCTGCGCAGGAACGACGAGGACTGGGCCGAGAAGCTTCCGCCGGAACTCGTAGCGAAGGTCGTCGGGGTCAGCTACTGCGCCCACTTCTTCTGCCACGTGTTCCACCGGGACTATCTGTTGAAGCCGGGTTGCGACCCCGTCGCCTTCGAGAACGCGATGTGGGCGCTCCTGGACGAGCGCCGAGCCGAGTACCCGGCCGAACACAACGTCGGCCATCTCTACCAGGCGAAGCCCGCGCTCGTGCGTCACTACCGGGAACTCGATCCGACCAACAGCCTGAACCCGGGCATCGGGCGGACTTCGAAGAACGCCGACTGGAACTGAACGTCCGGATCCGGACCGAAACATCATGGAGAATGCTATGTCGAAGCTCGCTCGCTTCCGGAATGAGGACGGTCTCGGCCTCGCGGCGGATGCCGGAGACGGCTTCCGGGCCGTCTGGTGGAACGACGCCGCCTATCCGGGCGATCTGCCGGAACTGATCGCCGCAGGCATCGACCTGATGGACGTGATCCAGCAGTTCCGCTCCGCGCAGCCGATCGATCTGGACCTGGTCGAACGGCTTCCGCCGCTGCCCGATCCCGGCAAGATCCTCTGCGTCGGCCTGAACTATCTCGACCATGCCGCGGAAGGACATTTCGAGGTTCCGAGCTATCCGACGATCTTCGGGCGGTTCGCCTCGAGTCTGATCGGTGACGGAGCGCCCATCATCCGCCCCGCCGTTTCTGACCATCTCGACTTCGAAGGTGAACTGGTAGCGGTCATCGGCCTCGGCGGTCGTCACATCCCGGAGGAGGAGGCTCTGCTTCACGTCGCGGGATATTCGATCTTCAACGACGCCTCGATCCGCGACTACCAGTTCCGCACGCCGCAGTGGACGGTCGGCAAGAACTTCGACGGCACCGGTGCCTTCGGTCCCTGGTTCGTGCCTGCCGCGGCCCTTCCCCCCGGCGCGAAGGGGCTGCGTCTCCAGACGCGTCTCAACGGCGCGGTTGTGCAGGACATCTCGACCGACGACATGATCTTCGACGTCGCCCGTCAGATCTCGCTGCTCAGCGAAGCCATGACGCTCGCGCCTGGGGACGTCATTGTGACCGGAACGCCCGCCGGGGTCGGGTTCGCACGCACACCACCGCTCTGGATGAAGCCCGGCGACGTCTGCGAAGTCGAACTCGAAGGGATCGGCATCCTCTCGAATCCGGTGCAGCAGGAAGTTGCGAGAACCGCGAGATGACGCCCCTATCGAACATCGAACCGCACGGTCAGAGACCTTCGTCGTCGACGGGGGCGAAGCCGGCCATGGACGCCGCGCCGGTCTCTCGCCCATCGTCCCCGGCTAGCGCGATCACGCGCGCTTCCATCGCCTTCGGAGCGGTTACGACGGTGCTGGCCGCAGGCATCGGCATAGGCGCATGGGAGGAGATGCAACTCCTTCTCGGCGATCCGATAGTCGCGCTGATGCTGGTGCTCCTGGTAGCCGTGCTGATCATGCCCCTGGTCTTCAAGCGGGACGTCTGATCGGGACCGGCGCCGAATCGCCCGCACGCTGGCAGCGGTGATCGCATCGCCTCACGGTCTTCCGGTAGTCGTCTAAGGACGACTACCCAGACCCTCGTATAGTTACGCCGCGATGCGAATTGCCCGACAACGGCGCCAGTGGGCGGATCCGCCCCCGAGAATTGGAATGGAAGCCGAACCGCCGTGCCGATCGGACTGACACATTTGGTCATGAGACAGGCCTTCAGACTTTCCGGGAAGGGGTGGGCCGGTCTGCCCGCGCTGCTGAGCGCCGGAGGCGCGGACGCGCGATCCGTCACGGTCATCGCCGCTCTGGCCGGCGACCTGGCGATCGCCGTCCTCAAATTCTACGCGGCAGCCTCAACCGTCAGTTCCGCCATGTACGCCGAAGGGATCCACTCCCTGATAGACGCCGGCACCGAGGTCATCCTCCTCTACAGCGTCTTCGCGGCCCGACGTCCGTCCAATGCCCTTCATCAACTGGGCTACGGACGCGAAGCCTTCTTCTGGAGCTTCGTCGCGGCGCTGCTCATTCTGGCCGCGGGCGCGGGGACGACCATCCACGATGGACTGCTGCAGATCGCGGCCCCCTCGCCGCTCAAGGACGTGCGGCTGAACTACGCCATCCTCCTCGCCTCGCTGTGCGTGGAGATCGTCTCGTCGGCGTTCACCCTCCGCAAGATCAGCGACAGCAAGGGCTGGCGCGGCCTGATCGCCTTCGCCCGTACGTCGCGCGACACGGCATCGCTGACGGTTCTGTTCGGGAGCCTGACCGGCGTACTCGGTCTGCTCCTGGCCGCCGCGGGGATCGCCTCCGGCGAGGTCCTCGACCGACCATGGCTCGATGGCCTGGCGTCCATCGGCATCGGTGCGATCCTCGCCGTATCGGCGCTGGTGCTGGCCGGTCAGGCCAAGGCGCTGCTCATCGGCCTGTCTGCGTCCCCGGCGAAGGTCAGGACGATCCTGGCCACGGCCCGCGAGGAGCCGGGCATCGAGGCCGTCAACGGCGCGATCACCGTCCACATCGGCGTGGATCAACTGATCCTGGCGCTCAGCGTCGAATTCGCTCCGGGCCTCAAGGCCGTCGAGATCGAGGACGTGGCGAACAGCATGGAGCAGCGGTTGAAGGCCGCTCATCCGGACGTCGTCACGGTGTTCATGAAACCGCAGAGTCCGGAGCGGTTCGCGAAGGTCCAGGCGGCGCGAGGTTGGTGAAGGCCGCAGATCGATCACGGGGTGTGGTCCGGGACGGACGATCGCATGATCGCGGCTCGCATCTGCGTAAGACTGCTCCAGCACTTCGCCGGCCGGTCTCAAATCGTCCGGATCGGACAAGCCGCGCGTATTTACGCCAAGCCAACAACGCTGCGCCGGTTAGCAACGACGGGACGAGCAAGATCGCCGTGACCACGTGAGGCGCACGACATGACATCGGTTTCAGCGAACGCCGGCGACCACGCGGTGACCAAGGCCATGATGCCGACGCCGACGAGCCACCCTCGAGCCACGCTGGTCGTGACGGTGCTGGCTTCGACCTTGGGCTTCATCGACGCGTCCGCCTTGAACGTGGCCCTGCCCGCGATCGGCAGCGATCTCCATGCCGATCCTGCCGGTCTGCAGTGGACGATCAACGCCTACTGGCTTCCGCTTTCCGCCCTGCTGCTGTTCGGAGGTGCCGCCGGCGATCACTTCGGACGTCGACGGATACTGATAGCGGGCATACTTCTGTTCCTGATCGCCTCCGTCGGGTGCGCCTTCGCGCCGGACCTGCCCGCACTGCTGATCGCGCGAGCCATCCAGGGCGTCGGCGCGGCGATGCTCATACCCAACAGCCTCGCCATTCTCGGCTCGGCCTTCACGGGAAAGGCGCGGGGGAAGGCGATCGGCCTGTGGGCCGCAGCCGGATCGATCGGCACCACGCTCGGCCCCCTGCTGGCAGGCGCCCTCATCGAGAACGTCGGCTGGCGGACGATCTTCCTCATCAACATTCCCGTTGCGGCAGGCGCCATCGTCGGCGCCCTCCACTACGTCGGCGAAAGCCGGACCGGCGGTCAGCGCCTGGACTGGCTGGGCGCGGTCATCGTCACCTTCGCGCTCGGGCTCGTCGCCTGGGCTCTGACCGACTGGACCGGGGGGCATGGCGGGATCGTGCCAGCGGCCGCGATGGCTGCAGGTCTCCTTGCGTTCGTCGTCTTCGTTCTCGTGGAGGATCGGCAGGGTCCGGACGCCATGATCCCGCTCAGCATGTTCGCGTCGAAGCCGCTGGTCGGCATCACGCTGCTGACGTTCCTGGTCTACGGTTCGCTTTCCGGGTTCCTCGTTCTTCTGCCCTACGTCCTCATCACGACCGCCGGCTACACCGCGCTGCAGATGGGTCTCGCTCTCGTACCCTTCCCCCTGATCATCGGGTTGGGATCGCCTTTCGCCGGCCGAGCGGCCGTGGCGGTCGGGTCTCGTCTCCCGTTGTCGATATCGCCGCTGATCGTCGGAGCCGGCATGCTTCTTCTGCTGCGGGTCGATGCGGACGCCACGTACCTGTTCGACGTTCTCCCTGCGATCGCGGTGATCGCCATCGGCATGGCGGGTACGGCGGCACCGCTCACGACGGCCATCCTCGGCGCGGTGGATGCCGCTCGCACGGGAACGGCATCCGGGCTCAACAGCGCCACGTCCCGCACCGGCGGTCTGATCGTTACCGCGCTGACGGGCACCGTGATCGCGCGGCATGGTCCCGCGATGATCGAAGCGTTTCACGTCGCGGCCGTCATAGGCGCCGTCATGGCAGGAGGCGCCGCACTGATCGCCTACCTCTTCCTTTCACCTTTCCAGCCAGAGAATTGAGCAAGCCATGCCCGAACACAGAATCGTAGGAACGTACCGCGGCGTGGTGATCGACGTCGCAGCCTGGGACGCGGTCGGCGCGATGGTCGAGCTCTCCTGCGCCGGCATGTTCACGCACGAAGTGGGCGACGCCCCCCTCGTCGGAGGTCTTCTGGATCTCGATACGGCATTGGATGGACGTCTGCGGACCCTGCGCGCGGAGCGGTCCTTCCGCGCCGAACGGATGGAGACGGTGATGCTCCGGACGCTGCCCACGGTGATCAGGGCGGAGGCAGTCCTGATGATCGGGCTCGGCTCGCCCGATGACTGGACCCCGGACGTCATGGAGCAGGCGACGAGGGTGGCCGTGCGTGAAGCCAACCGCGTGGGCGCCGAGAGCGCAGGCATCGCGCCCGGCATGCTGGACTCGGGGCTGACACCCGACCGGACGGGTTCGGCGGGCTCCGCAATGCTGCGCGGCGTGGTAGGTGCCATCGATGCCGAGATGCGTCTCGCGGAACTGGGCTTGGCGCTGCAGCCGTCGATGAAGTCCTGGACCTTCGGAACGGGTGCCGCTCACCTCGACGATGCCACGTCCCGGTTCCGCGCAGCGTTGCAGTCGATCGAACTACCCACTTCCTGAGCCTCCGGGCGTCGGCCGCTGAACTTCGCGCCCGACGCTCCCCGGCGTTTCATGCCGTGGGTTCGGGGGCCGCGAGATCGACGGCCGGGATGGTCGCGGCCAGAAGCGTCGCCGCTGCGGTCATCGCCGCCAGGGACGCGAATACCAGGCGGAATGCCGAGGTGATGGCTTCGTGGGGAAGGCCCGCCCTTTCGACGCCTCCGCCTCCGACCAGCGCTTGCACCTTTCCGGCCGATCCCGGGGCGTAGTGTTCGATCGCGGCCAGGAGTATCGCGGCGGTGACCGCCGTACCCGATACGCCGCCTACGGACCGGGAGAAGGACAAGGTCGCCGTCGACGCGCCCAATCTCGCCTTTCCTCCAGCCCACTGCGCCATTGTCTGCGCGGCGGGCATGGTCGTCCCGAGTCCCAATCCGAACAGCACGGAGGATGCGGCGACGGCGATCGGGCCTAGGGTCAACGTGGCAGCCAGCGCCACGAAGCCGAGCGTCGCCATTCCCAGGCCCCAGACCAGCGGCCCCCGGGGCAGCCCCGTGGTGGACATCCGCATGCCGGCCCATGTCGATACGCATACCTGGGCGAGCGTCAGCGGAATGAGCAGGAGTCCCGCAAATGTCGGGCTCACATCGAAGACCAACTCGAGCATCAACGGCAGCTGGACCAACGCCCCGAAGAGCGCTGCGGCGAAGAGGAGTACGCAGAGCGCGGACTTCCAGACCACGGGCTGCGTGAGCAGGCCCGGTGAGAGCAGCGGAGCCGTCACCCGCCTTTCCACGGGCAGAAGCAGAGCCAGACCGAGCAGACCGATGCCGAGCAGGATGAGGACCGGCGCCGATGTCCATCCGAGCGAGGAGCCCAGACTGAGGGCGACCAGAAGGGCGAGGGTCGCGGCGACGAACATCGCGGTGCCTTGGACGTCGAGCGAGAAGCCGCCCTGTCCCTCTTCGGCTTCGACCCTCATCGCCGCGACGGCCGCCGCCAATCCGAGCGGTACGTTTACCCAGAAGATCCAGCGCCAGCCGACGTGCTCGGAGAGGAGGCCGCCGAGGACGGGACCCAGCGTGCTGGCGGTCGCGAAGACGGCTCCGAACCAACCCTGGAACCGTCCTCGTTCCTTGGGGCTGACGGCTTCGCCGATCAGCGCCTGGGACAGCGTCATCAGCCCCCCGCCGCCGAGACCCTGAAGAGCCCGTCCGATGACCAGGACCGTTAGGTTGGGGGACAGCGCGCAGGCCACCGACCCGGCGATGAACAACGCCAGCGCACCGAGAAGCACCGTCTTGCGTCCGACGGCATCGCCCAGTCGGCCGTAGATCGGCGCTGCCACGGTCGCAGCCAGCAGATACGCGGTGACGATCCAGGTTATGTCGGCGAGACTGCCGAGCTGAGCGGCGATCACCGGGAGCGCCGTCGCGACGATCGTCTGATCCAGGGATCCGATGAACATCGCCGGAGCGACGGCCAGGAATATGCCCATGAACCGCAGCGTCTCGGAGGACGGTGCGGCCGGCGTGTCGGTTGCAGCGACCGGCGACGCCTCGACAGGCTTGGTTCCGGTCACTTCGCCGTGCCCGGACAGGAACGTGCTCGCTTCAGAGCGCCCCGACGGCCGACTTGATCGGGAACTGGGTTCCTTCGGACTCCGGTCGCCTCAATGGCGGGGTTCGTTGGGTCGGAGGTCATTTAACGTCTACTCGCGACAAGGCTTGGTGCAGCGAAAGCTATGCGGCGAATTGATTGCGCTCTTGTCGAAAAGCAGCGCGTTACGGACCGATCCGCTGCTGATCGACCTTCCCGGGCGGCGGGACGAGCCTCGACGACGCGCCGAAGAGGATGAGCAGCGCGGTTTTGATTGGTTCAACCAAGCAATGACGGATTTCTGCAATGCTCGATGCCTCGATGCGCGCAATCCCAAGCGATCTCTGCTCAGCAATCGCCATTAAGGATCCATTCAATGACCGGCTGCACCCATCTCCATACCATCGAAGACGTCACCCCCAGCGCGGCCGGATGCCAGGAATGCCTCGAGACCGGATCCTGGTGGGTGCATCTCCGTCTCTGTCGCGAATGCGGCCATGTCGGCTGCTGCGACGAGTCGCCGAACCGGCACGCCACAAAGCATTTCCATGCCACTGGCCATCCGATCATCGAGGGATACGACCCGCCCGAGGGCTGGGGCTGGTGCTACGTCGACGGAATCGAGGTGCCGCTGCCGGATCAGACCGCTCAACCCGGCCCCATCCCCCGTTTCGTCTAGCGGGATGCGATAGCCTCTCCGAAGGAAGCGGCTGACGGGTCAGGCATTACGGTCGAGGTATCGGTGCACCGCCTGGATGACGATCGACCCTTCCCCCACGCCTGCCGCGACTCGTTTGACCGATCCCGCACGCACGTCTCCGACGGCGTAGATCCCGTCCCGGCTGGTTGCGTAAGGGGATTCCAAGGCCTTGCCTTCGGCGTCATGGCCGGTGAGTACGAAGCCCTTCTCGTCCAGCGGAAGACACGTCCTGAGCCATTCGGTGTTCGGCTCGGCGCCGATCATGACGAAGAGGCTTCCGCACGCGATCCTCGTGGTCTCCCTGGTGCGGTCGTCGATCCACTCCACCTCCTGCAGGTTCGTTTCGCCGAATACGCCCGTGACCTCGCTGAAGGGGTGCAGCGTGATCCGCGGCGACATCGCGATGCGCTCGACCAGATAGTCGGACATTGTCTCCGCCAGGCCCGACTTCCGGACCAGGATGTGAACGTGGCCGGCGTGTCGTGAGAGGAAGACCGCGGCCTGCCCGGCCGAGTTGCCCCCGCCGACAACCACGACGTTCTGGTTCTTGCAAAGGCTGGCCTCCATCGCCGTCGCCGCATACTGGATGCCGGCTCCCTCGTACCGTTCGTACTGGGGGACGGACAGCCGTCGGTACCGCGCGCCCGACGCCACCACGACGGCTGATGCGAGTACGACCTGACCGTCTTCGAGTTCGATGCGGAAGGGGCTCGCCGAGCAGTCCAGTCGGATCGCCATCCGGGAGACGGCGATCCGCGCGCCGAACTTCTGCGCCTGGACCTGGGCACGCCCGGCCAGGGCCTGTCCCGAAATGCCGGTCGGAAAGCCCAGATAGTTCTCGATCCTCGAACTGGTACCTGCCTGTCCGCCCGGGGCGAGGCCTTCGATCACCACGGTCTTCAGGCCTTCGGAGGCGCCGTAGGTCGCGGACGCAAGCCCCGCAGGTCCGGCTCCGACCACGGCGACGTCCCAGATCTCGTCGGCGGCGAATTTCTCGGTCAGTCCCAGCTTGTCCGCGAACTCGGGCGTCGGCGGGTTCCGCATCACGGTCCGGTCCGGAGTGACGACCGCAGGAAGATCGCCCGGCTCCAACCCCAGCTCCACCATCAGGTCGACGCCTCGAGGGTCGCTCGCCGTGTCCACCAGCCGGATCGGGTAGCCGTTCCTGATGGCGAAGCGCTCCAGGCGGAGGGTGTCGTAGGATGATGCGGGTCCCAGCAGCGTGATGCCAGCTTCCCCGTGATGGACGAAGCCCATCCGCCGCAGGATGAACGCACGCATCACCGTCTCGGCAATGTCGGACTCGGCCGTCATCAGCCGCTTGAACCCGGACTCGGCGATGCGCAGCACGCGTACCGCGGTTATCGCGCGCGCGCTGACCAGCAGAGCGCGAGCGCTGAAGTGATCGAGTTCGCCGGTGAACTGGCCGCGGCGGTGGACCGTCAGGAGCCGCTCCGACCCCTCGCCGTCCTGATCCGCGGCGAAGATACCGATCTCGCCGCCGAGCACGACGAAGAAGTCGGCGTGCCGGTCGCCGCGAGCGAAGAGCGGGGCGCCAGGGGGTAGCGCCTCCTCGACGCCGTAAGGGCGGATCCTGTCCGTCATCTCGTCGGAGAATACCGGATAAACCTGACCGGTTCGCGCATAGGGATCATCGAGATCGACGGGAAGCTGCTGCACGGGCTGTTCCTCGGTCGCGCCGGGATGGCGCGAGCATCTCGAGCGGATATGCCGGAAAGCCGGTGATCCGGCTTGGTCGTGCATGACCCTAGTTGGACGGCTCTGCGCGTTCGATGATCGATACTGCCTGAACGCCACCCGCGCCCTGAGCCCGCCTTTTCAGTTTCATCGAATGTTCTGACGTACTTTATCTGACTGATCGATCATGTCGGCACCGCCTATCTCCATGGCAACGGAACGACGGAGGACGAAATGGGCAACGTGGCAACGACAGAACCGACCCTCAGCTCGCTGGAATGGCAAGCGGTGTCGGTAGCCCTGAGCGACGCTTCCAAGTGTGGATGCGGTGCCACGGGGAAAGCTGGCGTGGCAGGTCGCATCTTTCGCGCTCTGACCGGCAACAAGGGGCCTCGGCCGCTCGCGGACCCCAAGCTCGAGGCCGTTCGCGACTTCGTCTGCGAGACTAATCGCCATCGGCGGATAGCCAGCGACTACGTCCCGGCTCTCCGTGCTTTCGGCTTCAACGATCGTCAGGTCGACGCGCTCGCGCTTCTGTCCGCCTGACCATCCTACCCCAAAGGAGATACGACATGATCGAACTTCGTCCCTTCGCATCGCTCGGCGGCGCCAATCATGGCTGGCTCGACGCCAAACACCATTTCTCATTTGCGAACTACTACGATCCCAAGCGCGAGAGCTGGGGGAATCTCCGGGTCTGGAACGACGACACCATCGCACCCCAATCCGGATTTCCACCCCACCCCCACCCCCACCGTGACATGGAGATCATCACCTACGTCCGCGAGGGAGCGATTACGCATCAGGACAACCTGGGCAATGTCGGTCGCACCGAAGCCGGCGACGTGCAGGTGATGTCGGCTGGTACGGGCATCGCCCATGCTGAGTACAACAAGGAGGACGTCACGACGAAGATCTTTCAGATCTGGATCCAGCCGACCCGCTCGGGCGAGAAGCCGAGCTGGGGTGCACGTCCCTTCCCCAAGGGCGAGCGTTCGGGACGCTTCGTGACTCTGGCGTCGGGGTTCGCCAACGATGACGACGCATTGCCGATACGCACCGACGCACGCATCGTCGCTGCGACGCTGAAGGCGGGCGAGACCGCGTCCTACCCGCTCGGGAAGGACCGGCGCGCCTATCTGGTGCCTGCGACCGGCTCGATCGAAATCGACGGCACTCGCGCCAACGCACGCGACGGCGTTGCGATCAGTGATGTCGAGACGCTTACGATCACGGCCGTCGAGGACAGTGAGATCATCCTGGTCGACGCCGCCTGACCTAATCAACGCCGGGCTTCGGCCCGGCGACCTCGTTACGGAGCTAGCCCATGTCCATCCGTTCCAGCGACATCGAAGGTGTCGAGCAGGTCATCCTGCCACCCGTCCGCGACCTTGGCGACGGCTTCACCGTCCGCCGCGCGCTGCCCTCCGCTCACAGACGGATGGTCGGTCCCTTCATCTTCTTCGATCAGATGGGTCCTGCCGCGTTCCGTGGGGGTGAAGGTCTCGACGTGCGCCCCCATCCTCACATCGGTCTGGCGACGGTCACCTACCTGCTGGAGGGGGAGATCCTCCACCGCGACAGCGTCGGTTCGGTGCAGGCCATCCGTCCGGGCGAGGTCAACTGGATGACGGCGGGCTCGGGCATCGTGCACTCCGAGCGTACCGGTGCTGAGACCAGGGCCAGTGGTGCATCCCTGTTCGGGCTGCAGACCTGGCTGGCGCTGCCTGCGGGGATGGAGGAGATCGCTCCTGACTTCGCGCACTACAAGGCAGGCGAGATCCCGGTCGTTGAAGCCGACGGTACGCGGCTGACGCTCGTCGCCGGCAAGTCTGACGGGCTGGTGTCACCGGTGAAGACGTTCTCCGATCTCGTCTATGCCGACATCCATCTCCAGCCGGGCGCCCGGTACCAGCTCAAGGCCGAGCACGTCGAACGGGCGATCTACGTCGTTGGGGGAGCGATCGAAGTCGTCGGACAGACCGGTGGCTTCGCCTCGGGCGAACTCGTCGTGTTCAAGCCCGATGCGGAAATCATCGTCCGGGCATCACATGGCGCACGGCTGATGCTGATCGGCGGCGAACCGTTTCCCGAACGACGCCACATCTTCTGGAACTTCGTGTCCTCGCGCGAGGAGAGGATCGAACAGGCGAAGTCCGATTGGAAGGCTGATCGCTTTGCCCATGTTCCGGAAGAGCACGAATTCATCCCTCTTCCGGCCGAGCCCGAGCCGGTACGATATCCCTGACGTTCGACGCCGAGCGGCATGGCGATCTCCCGGGATCTGCGGGGTGCGATCGGCATCCAAGGAGGGCTACGCCGCGATGCAGAGGCCGTTATGCGGTCTGACGGCGTGGGCTCCAGATGGCGTCATCGTAAGACAGGGCGCTTCACCACTCTGTTTCTCACCCCAGCCGGCTTCAGGTGATCGAAGGCGCTGACCACCACCGCGGACGATCTGACGGGAGCGCCCGGCAGATCGTCGTACCGGGCCCTAACGCACTCTCACTTCAGCTTGGCTGCGGTTTCGGCGATCCGCCGCCCCTGGTAGCGCGCGCCGTCGAGTTCGTCCGGCCCGGGCTGGCGGCTTCCATCGCCGTCCGCGATCGTCGTCGCCCCGTAAGGCGAACCGCCCCGCACCTTGTCGACGCCGACCTGCGCCTGGAACCCGTAATCCAGGCCGACGATCGTCATGCCGTGGTGCATGAGGTTGGTGATGATGGAGAACAGCGTCGTCTCCTGCCCGCCGTGCTGGCTCGCGGTCGACGTGAACGCGCCGCCCACCTTGCCTATGAGCTTGCCCGTGAACCACAGGCCGCCCGTTGCGTCCCAGAAGCTGGCCATCTGGCTCGGCATGCGTCCGAAGCGCGTCGGGGAGCCGACGATGATGGCGTCGTAGTCGGCGAGCGCATCGGGGCCTTCGATCAGGGCGTGCGCGCTCTCGGTCTTGAAGTGCGCCGCTTCGACGACCGCCTGCGGAACGGTCTCGGCCACCCGCCGCACATCCACGTCGGCGCCGGCGGATCGTGCGCCCTCTGCGACAGCGTCCGCCATCTGCTCGATATGGCCGTAGGATGAGTAGTAGAGCACCAGAACCTTGGTCATCGGAATATTCTTCTTTTCCGTTCGGATGGATCGCGACCCGAACCCACGGAGGGAGGGAGGCTCGGGCCGCGAACCGTGAAACTTTTATCTCGTAGTCAGACGTTCTCGATCCTCAGGACCGGCGCCGTAGCCGCGCGCGTAGCGCGGCAGGCGTCGGCGTCCTGCGTCAGATCGACGCCGTAGGTCGGGATGATCCTCTTCAAGCCGGGCAACCACGCGTCGTCGGCGAGCTTGTCCGGGAAGCACCTCTCCAGGACCTCCATCGCGATGAAGGCCGCCGTCGAGGCGCCCGGGGAAGCGCCGAGCAGCGCGACGATCGACTTGTCGGCGGCGGAGATCAGTTCGGTCCCGAACTCCAGGCGGCCGCCCCGGTCGGTCTTGTCCGGCTTGATGACCTGGACGCGCTGGCCCGCGACCGCCTCCTTCCACTCGACGCGCTTGGCGTTCGGGAAGAACTGCTTGAGCGTCTCGAACTGATGCGCCCCCGTCTGCATGACCTGGCCGACGAGGTACTCCGTGAGCTTCAAATTGTCCTTCGCGACGTTGAGGAGCGGCATCACGTTGTCGGGCGTGATCGAGTGGAACAGGTCGGTCAGGGAACCGTGCTTGAGGAACTTGCTCGAGAAGCCGGCATACGGCCCGAAGAGCAGCGACGTCTTTCCAGCGACCACGCGCGTATCGAGGTGCGGGACCGACATGGGAGGCGAACCGCTCGCCGCCTTGCCGTAGACCTTGGCGTGATGGCGCGAGGTCACCGCGTCGATCTCGCAGCGCAGCCAGATGCCGCTGACCGGAAACCCGCCATAGCCGTCCCCTTCAGGTATGCCGGACTTCTGGAGGAGTTCGATCGAGGCGCCGCCTGCCCCGATGAACACGAAGCCCGCCGATACGGTCTGCCGCGTTCCGTCGTAGACGTCCTCGATCTCGACGTTCCACCGTCCGTCGTCCGTCTGCGTCAGATCGACGACCTTGCGGTTGTAGCGCAGATCGAAGTCGGATTGAGCCGTCAGGTGCTTGACGAGCAAATGGGTAAGCGATCCGTAGTCCACGTCTGACCCGGTGATCATCCGTGTCGCCGCGATCGGCTGGTCCTCGGCTCGGCCCTCGATGATCAGCGGCGCCCATCCAGCGATCGTCGCCCGGTCCTCGCTGTACTCCATGCCGTGGTAGCAGTGATGCGCCGACATCGCCTCGTACCGGGCCTTCAGGAACGCGACGTTCTCCACACCCCAGACGAAGCTCATGTGCGGGCACGGGTGGATGAAGGCGCGAGGATCCGGGATCGCTCCCTTGGTGATGAGGAAGGACCATAGCTGACGCGATATGTCGAACTCGGTGTTGACCTTGAGCGCCTCGGAGATGTCGATGCTGCCGTCGGCACGCTGAGGCGTGTAGTTGAGTTCGCAGTTTGCCGCGTGTCCGGTCCCGGCGTTGTTCCACGCCTCCGAACTCTCCTGCCCGCAGTCGTCGAGCGTCTCGAACATGGCGATCCGCAGCGACGGATCGAGTTCCTTGAGCACGGTGCCGAGAGTCGCGCTCATGATGCCGGCGCCGATCAGGACGACGTCGGGCTTCGAGGATGTCGGAGTGATCATGCCGCGTCTCCCTTCGGCTTGAAGTTCAGTTCGGCGCCCTCGCGATAGACGACGTAGGCTCTGCACCACGGTTCTTCGCCGATCAGCCGCCACTTGTGACCGCTTCCGCTGTTGTCCTGCGCCAGAAGAACGTCACCCGGGCGGATGGTGAACGTCGCTCCGGACTTCGTTTCGAATTCGAGCGTACCGGAAAGCGTGATGACGAACCGTGGGACCGGGTCCTGATGCCATTCGAACGATCCTCCGGACCGCGTCTCCTGGAACGAGACTGCGACGGCTTCGACCGGCGAGCCGACGAAGTCGCCACGGGCGCCTTCGGTCATCTGGATGCTTCCCTCTTCGAAGAGGGAGTCACCATCGGAACCGGTCCACATGCGGACGCATCGGATCATCGAATATCTCCAGGCAGGCTGCGGCGAAATCTGGGTGAGTGCGCTCGGCGCCTCGTGAGATGCTTCTGCGCGACCGTGGGACCTTCGCGATTGTCGAAATCGAACGCGATTCGGCGCGTTCGGACATAGGCGACGTTTCAACGGGCCGATCGGCGCTTCTATCGGGGGGTCGATTTCTGACGGGCTGATGCCCCGATCCGGCCCGGACTCGACTACATCGTTTTTTGATCGTTCGGCGGAGGATGCGACAAGGTTTCCGGCGGCCGTTGTCCTAGTGCAGGTCAACCGATGCTGTGCGTCCGTGGCCTCCTCGAGGAGCGGCATGGCGGCAGAGCAGTTTCATTCCGGAGTTTGTGATGACGACCGAAGCGCAGATGACATCCGGAGCCGCCGGGACCGGAGGGTCCCTTTCGACGAGCATGACGTTCGCGATGGCGGTTGCCGCCGGCGTCGCCGTCGCGAACATCTACTACAATCAGCCGATGCTCGGGGTCATGGAGAGGGAGCTCCCCGGCCGAATGACGGGGTTCGTGCCGACAGCGACACAGCTCGGGTACGCCGCCGGACTCTTCCTGCTCGTGCCGCTCGGCGACCTGGTCGAACGCAAGCGTCTGATCGTCATCCAGTTCGGTGTGCTGGCTGCCGCCCTGGTCGCTGCGGCGCTTGCTCCCACCGCGGGCCTGGTGATCCTCGCGTCGCTTCTGCTGGGCGTGGCCTCGACTGTCGCACAGCAGATCGTCCCACTGGCCGCTCACCTCTCCGCACCCGATCGTCGCGGGGCGACCGTCGGGACCGTGATGTCGGGAGTCCTCTGCGGCATTCTGCTGAGCCGGACTCTTGCCGGGTTCGTCGCGACGCATGCCGGCTGGCGGGAGATGTTCTGGCTCGGCGTACCGATGGCTCTGGCGGCTGGCGCCTGGATGGCTTGGACGCTGCCGCGCAGTCGACCGACGACGGATCTCTCCTACGGCCAACTGTTGCGATCGCTGGTCGGGCTGTGGTGCGAGTTCGGTGAACTGCGTCTGGCGGCCATCACGCAGTCGCTCGTCTTCGCGGCATTCACGGCGTTCTGGACGATACTGGCGTTCCGCCTTCAGGAACCGAGCTTCGGTCTAGGCGCGGACGTGGCGGGGCTCTTCGGCATCGTGGGTGCGGTGGGCATTCTCGCGGCTCCCCTCGCCGGACGCTATGCGGACAGGAAGGGGCCCCGCCCGGTCATAGCGCTCGGGGCCGCCCTCACCCTCGTCTCCTGGATACTGTTCGGCCTATGGACGTCGATCGCCGGGATGATCGTCGGCGTGATCGTACTCGACTTCGCGGTGCAGAGCGCGCTCGTTTCCAACCAACACGTCGTCTACGCGCTGAGACCCGAAGCACGTGCACGACTGAACACGATCTTCATGGGCGGGATGTTCGTCGGAGGGGCAGCCGGATCCGCTGCCGCCACCCAGGCCTGGACCGCGGCCGGTTGGTTCGGGGTCTCCGTTCTCGGGGCCGTACTGGCGCTCTGCGCCACCGTGATCCAGTGCGTGAGCCTGCTCCGCAGACGCTGACGAGTGCGGCGACCAAGTCGGCCGTACCCGAGAACGCGACCGCTGCCTCGTGAAGGTCGTCGAGCGTCCGGCCAGCGCCTGAGGCCGGCGAAGCGTGTCGAAAGGCGCGATGCCTCGCGTGCCAGACTCTTCCATGTCGAGGGACACTTCGAGACCTATACCATCGTATAGTCGCGCTGGTTGCGCACAAGGCTCTAGTCACGACGGACCGGAAGACGGCGGGCAACCGGGCCCGGACGTATCCCGTGTGGTGCCCAGGCATCTGGCGGCAGTGGAGATCGGCACGTGAACGATAGTGCGGTCCATTACCGCTTCGGACGTTTTCAGCTCATCCTTCCGCAGTTGACGCTCACCCGCGATGGAGAGTCGGTGAAGCTCGGGGGGCGCGCCCTCAACCTGCTCGCCGTGCTGGCCGAGGCGAATGGTTCGCTGGTGACGCGACTCTCGCTGCTCGAGAGCGTCTGGCCTGGTCAGGCGATCGACGAAAGCGCGATCCGGGTCCACCTGTCCGCGGTTCGCAAGGCGCTCGCGGAGGGCGGCGCCGGCGAAAGCGCGATCGTGAACGAAGCGGGACGCGGATACCGGCTGGCGCTCCCGGTGGTTCGAGAGGCGCACGGTCGCGTTGACGAAGCGCCGATCGTGTCGACAGGCGCAACCGTCGCAACGCCGCTGCCTGTCCGCCTCGGATCGGTCTGGGGTCGCGACGCGATCGTTGCGGCGCTGGCGGATGAACTCGGCCGGCGGAGGTTCATCACGATCGCCGGCCCGGGTGGAATCGGCAAGACGACCGCCGCTCTGCAGATCGCAGCACTGGTCAGCCGGGATGCCGGATCAACGGCTTGCTTCGTGGACCTGGCGCCCGTTGACGATTCCGCGAACGTGGAGGCGGTCGTAGCTTCGGCGCTGGGCCTGCCGCCCTCCGGCGGGGATCTTCTGGATCGCATCTCGGCCTCGGGTTCGGCGATGCCGACGCTCCTTCTCTTCGACAACTGCGAACAGGTCGTCGACGCGGCGGCTGGCGTCGTCGAGGACCTTCTTCGCACCATTCCGTCGCTGTCCGTGCTTGCGACGAGCCGGGAACCGCTGCGCGCCGAAGGTGAATGGGTGCACCGTCTGGCGGCCCTGGATTTTCCGGCGGTGGAGGACGAACTCGATCTGGACGCGGAGCGGACCTATCCTGCGGTCGCCCTGTTCGGCGAGCGGGCAAGCGCGGTCAACGGCGCCTTCCGGTTGGGTCCCGATACCATGCCGGCCGTGATCGAGATCTGCCGGAAGCTCGACGGCATGCCTCTTGCGATCGAATTCGCCGCGGCACGCTGCGATCTCATGGATCCCAGGCTGATAGCGGCCGGTTTGGACGACCGGTTCGGGCTCCTGACCCGGGGGAGACGGACCGCCCTCCCCCGCCACAAGACGCTGCGGGCGGTCCTGGACTGGAGCTACATGCTCCTTGAACCGACCGCGCAGCGACTGCTCGATCGGCTTTCGCTGTTCCGGTCGGGCTTCGACGCGGACGCGGCGATGGCGACGGCGGTCGGCGCCGGCCTGTCACCGTCGGCCGCCCGCGACGCGCTCGCGGATCTCGTGGCCAAGTCGCTCGTCGGCGGCGTGACGAGTTCACGGGGCGTGCGGTTCCGACTGCTGGACACCACACGGCACTACGGACTGGAGCGGCTGGATGAACGCGGAGAGGGCGCAGAAGCCAGACGCGTGCACGCCGACCATCTGCTGAGCGTCTTCGAGAACAGCGCGGCCGCCTGGGAGGGCAAGGCCCCGAGGGAGTGGCTGACGGCGTACATCGGGCATATCGAGGACGTCCGTGGTTCGCTGCTCTGGGCGAACGGTGAAGGGCGCGCGCCTGCGCTGGCCGTCGAACTCCTGATCGCGAGTGCCGCCCTATGGTTCCACCTCTCGCTGCCCCGTGAGTTCCTGGTGCATGCGGAGACCGCCATCGCCGCGATGGGCGGCGGCGCCGTGGATGGCGGACTGCAGATCGAGCTGCTCTCCGCCTACGGCCATGCCTTGTGGCATACGCGGGGCCCCGTTGCCGAAATGCGGGACGCCTTCGTCCGCGCGATGGCCTTGGCGGAAGCGACTGGATCGGATGCATTGGCCTTGCGTGCGCTGTGGGGCGTCTGGGCTTACCACATACTCGCCGGCGACTATCCTGACAGCCTGCCGCTCGCCCGGCGCTTCGCCGATGCCGTCGGTCCCGAAGGTGATCTCGCGGGCCGCCAGACGGGCGCCCACATGCTCGCCCTGTCGTACCATTTCGCCGGCGACCACGACGCGGCGGCCTCTCACCTCGACGACGTATTGGCCGGCGACGACGTTCCCGAACGGGCCAATCACGCGAACCATGCTCAGGTAGACGGCAAGATCGCGGCGATGAGCCTCATGATGCGCCTGCGTTGGCTGCGCGACGGCGATATCGCCGGAGCGTTGGAACTGGCCTGCGCCTGCGCGGACGATGCGGTGCAGATCGATCATGCCCTGTCGTCCTGCTACGGCCTGGCCATCGGGTGCATTCCCGTAGCGATCGCCGCAGGGAACACGGCACTCGCGCGCGAATGGATCGCGGTCTTGGCGGACCATACCGGGCGACATGGGCTAGATCACTGGGCGACGTTCGTCGCAGGTTATCGACACGCGCTGGATGATGGCGAAGTCCTGGCCGAAGGTACCAGGATGCAGCGGGAGATGTTCGAAGTCGCTGCCGACGGATTCGCCGAAGTCGCCTGGAACCGCGCCGTGAAGGCGTCGGCTTAACACCTCTTCCCAACGCTTAACTCACGCCCCCGTCCGGGGCGCGGCATCATGCCTCCATCAAGCCGGTCCGACGGATCGGCGCTTGGAGGATAGAGATCATGACCGCACACGCCATCCAGGAAGCCGACAGCACGCCGTTCGCCATCCTTGCCGCTATGCTGGAGGACGCAGCCAATTCGATCGACCGCGACATCGGTTTCGCGCTCGATCGCATCGTGGCCGTCCGCGACATGCTGCTCGGCCGTCAGTCGAAGGCGGTGCCTCAGCCGGAATCGGGTGGCCTCGCGCCCTGGCAGGCGCGTCAGGTCGCCGCCTACGTCGACGCCCATCTGGACGTGACGATCTCCAATGACGACCTGGCCGCCGTCGCACGTCTGAGCACCGGCCATTTCTGCCGCGCGTTCCGCCAGACCTTCGGTACGACCCCACACGCCTTCGTCATGCAGCGGCGGGTGGACAACGCGTCGACGATGATGATGCGCAGCAGCGAACCGCTTGCCATCATCGCGGCGGCCTGCGGCTTCACCGACCAGGCGCATCTCAGCCGCCTCTTCCGCCGCATGAAGGGCGACTCGCCTGCTACGTGGCGTCGTCAGTATGCGGCCCGCCCACTCGCCCTTGCCGCCTGATCCCGGACAGGAGAGCGGTCATGACTTCGACCCACACTCGGATCGATCGAGACGTGCTGGTAGCGGCATCGCATCATCACCCCACGCTCGATCCGGTCGTTCAGACCTTTCTCGATCGCTGCGGCGAAGGCCAAGCCGTCGACGGTCCTCTCAATGATGATCGCCACACCGACTACGACGTGTTTCGACCCCAGGGCGACGGAGCACGAACCGTTCCGGTCATCGTCTACATCCATGCGGGATCGTCGAAAGATCGGGCCGAGGCGCTTCAGGGTCTCGCCGATCGCTCCGGCGCCGCAGTGCTGCCGGTCGCGATCGAACCGAATGCGGGTCCCGCCGCCTCCGAACGGCGGGTGAACGACCGGTTGGCGTCGCTCGCCTCTGCGACCCCATGCCTGATTGACCCGTCCCGGCTAACCTTCGCGGGTGATGGTCTGGGCGCGCTGTCCGCTCTCGCGTGTGCGGGCGGCCCGCCCGGCGCCGGCGTTCGGCCGTCGCTGCTCGTGCTAGTCACCCCGGTGTTCGGACCTCCCGCAAGCGGGTTCAGCACGCACCGGATGAATGAAGCGGCTGCCGATGCGTGCACACGGAGCGGGATTACCCTGACTGGTCCTGTCGGTTGGCCAGCCGACCGGTCCCGCGACTGGCTTAGGCGACTGCCTCCGATCCTGCTGCTTACGGCAGAGATCGACCCGTTCCGCGACGGAGCGGAAGACTTTGCGCGCAGGATGATGGCGACGGAGCACGAGATTTCCGCACACCGGAGCCTGGGCATGATTCACGACTTCTCGTGGCTTCCACCGCTTGTGCACGCCCGCGGCGCCCTCGACGCTCAGCGCCTCATGGCCAGCGCGGTCGGCGAGGCATTCTGCTTCGCGACCAACTCGGACGCCCACACGTGCTGACGCCTTCCGACCGTGTCGTCGGACTGCTGCTACCTGTTCCGACACGTATCGAGTGTTCGAATGTCGTTGGCCACCCGTTCGAGGCATCGCATCAACCTTACGGCAGCAGTTCGAAATGCTGGACTGACGCCGCTCCGATCGAGGTGCATGGTCGGATCGAGACGACGTAGTGCGATAGGACGGGCAAAGATGGACAACAGAATCGGCGAGCTTCAGGTCTTCCTTCGGGTAGTCGAGACCGGGAGCTTCTCCGAGGCGGGCCGAGCGTTGTTGACGACCCCCTCCACCGTGAGCAAGCTGATCGCGCGGATGGAGGCGAGGCTCGGTGTTCGGCTGATGGAGCGTTCGACGCGCAAGCTTTCTCTGACCGACGAAGGCAAGTCGGTCTACGAACGCGGCAAAGCCCTAGTCGCGAACTTCGAGGAACTCGAACTCGACATCGCCAAGGGCGCCAGTCAGGCACGCGGGACCGTCAGGGTGAACGCGTCTATCGGTTTCGGCACGATGGGACTGGTACCGTTGCTTCCGGAGTTCTGGTATGCCCACCCCAACATCGTCGTCGACCTCTCCGTATCCGACGAACTGGTCGACCTGTATCTCGACAGGACGGACATCGCGTTCCGGATCGGCACTCTCGTGGACTCGAACCTGATCTCGCGCCGGATCGGTGCGGCGCAGAGGAAGATCGTGGCCTCTCCCGCCTACCTCGAGCGTCACGGCACGCCACGTGCGGTCGAGGATCTCGACCGGCACAACTGCCTGGGATTCAACTTCCGCCGCGCGGCGCCCGTCTGGCCGCTGAGGGAAGCGGGCGCCGTCGTGAACCGCACGGTGCGCGGGAACTTCCTGACCAACAACGGCGGCACTGTGCGGCATCTCGCGATCGCCGGCGCCGGCCTGGCACGCCTGGGCGAGTATCACGTCCGTGACGACATTGCGGACGGCCGTCTGGTGGAGGTCCTTGCGGAAGCCGGATGTGGCGACGAGGAAGATGTAAATGCGCTCTACATCGGCGGCCCGCTGATGCCTCAACGTGTCCGTCTGTTCCTCGACTTCTTCGTGCCCCGGCTTCAGCAGTTCATCGCCGGCGACCTCCGCCGCTGATCCCCGTCCGCCGGCAAGGGACCTGCCGATGTCCACGCGGTCGAACAATACCTGGGCGCCGCACGCAGGATGCGGCTAGCGACACCGGTCAGCCGGTGCTCGCGTACTCTCGATTCCGAGCGTGGCAGGCTGCGCGACAGGCACCGAAAAGCCGGACGCGTTCACCCCGGTCATTCTATACGGCGGACATCGCGGATGTGACGGCCCCGCCCCTACTTGGCGTGGGTGCGGAACCGTCGCCATCGTATCATGCGGGTAGAGGAGCCTCGGGCGAGACCAGCCCGGCCGACCGCAGTTCGTTCCAGAATGCGGAAGGGATCGGCGCTTCGGCCAAGGCGAGGTTCTGGGCGCTTCGGCCTGGGCGGCTGGCGCCCGGAATGATCGCCGCGACCGCCGGGTGGGCCAGACAGAACTGCAGAGCCGCAGCACGCAGATCCACTCCATGCCGTTCGGCCATCGCCTTGAGGCCGTCGACGCGCTCCTGCATCTCCGGAGTGGCCTTCTGGTACTCGTAGTGCTCTCCGCCCGCCAGGATACCGGAGTTGTACGGTCCCCCGACCACGATCCCCGCCCCGCGGCGTTCGGCCTCGGGCATGAGCTTGGCGAGCGCGTCAGCGTGATCGAGAAGAGTGTATCGTCCAGCCAGGAGGAAGCCGTCCGGATCCGCCCGTTCGAGTGCGATCACGCACGGCTCGACGCGGTTCACTCCGAGGCCCCAGCCTCCGATCACCCCTTCGTCCCGCAGTCGGGTCAACGCAGCGCCCGCACCTTCGAGTGCACCGTCCAGAACCTCGACCCACCGATCACCGTGGAAGTCCTTGGCTGCGTCGTGGATCCAGACGTAGTCGATGCGATCGGTCCGGAGACGTTCGAGGCTTTCTTCGATCCCGCGAAGAGCGCCGTCGTACGAATAGTCGTACACCACCTTGTTCTTCCGTCCGAACTCGAACAGGCCACCCTTCTCGCCGAGATCCGCCTTGCCGACCTCCATTTCGTCCAGGATGCGCCGTCCGACCTTGGTGCTCAGGAGATACTCGTCGCGGGGACGCCCCTCGAGAGCGATCCCGGTCCGGATCTCGGAAAGCCCTGCGCCGTACATCGGAGCGGTATCGAAATAACGGATGCCTGCGTCCCAGGCGTCGGCGACGGTCGCGATCGCCTCCTCCTCGGGGATGGCACGGAACATGTTGCCGAGCGGTGCGCCGCCGAAGCCTTGTCGCAGCGGGATGGAGATCGTCATCGGGCATACCTTTCGTTGATGGGGGACGAGGCAGGAAGACCTCGTCGCGGCAAATTCGCCGGCTCGGTAGTCATATGCATCGCCCCAGGCGTGGTGATTAGGGCTGGCGCACTCCCATCACCTGCGACGCCGGTTCACAGATCGTCTAGCGGCGTTCGCTGCAGCGGTTTTGTACGATCCCGCTGCAAATCCGCGAAAACGGCCCTGACCTCCTGCGAAGGAAGAGATGTCGCGGAGGCTCGATCGCCATCGGTTCGTGCGGATGAGCAAGGGTAGAGCGGCCGCCCAGGGCAAGGACCCGTGTTTCGGCCGATCTTGAAAGACGCAGCCCCGCGTTCGACCCATGGCCTCGTTCGCCGGGCGTTGCGGCGATCAAAGAGACGTCTGGGTCTCGGCTGAGCCGCGGTCAGATGTCGCCCAGTCCGGGCAGTTCGACATCCGAGCGGCCGAGTTCGACGAACTGGTCAAGCAGCCAGGATGCGGCGGGTCCCGGGGGAGCGTCGCGCCGCCACACCCCGGCGAAACGGTAGGTCCCGCCGAGATGATCCGGCATGCGCAGCCGGACCAGGGTTCCCGCCATCAGGTCGGCTTCGACCATGTCGAGCGGCATGTTGCCCCAACCGATCCCTTCGCGCAGCAGAGAGTGCTTCGCCCCGAGATCCGCGAGCCGCCAGGTCCGTGCGCTCAGTACCGAGAAGTCCCTCCCCTGGGTAAGGGGAGACCGGTCCGTCAGTACCAGCTGGATGTGACCGCGGCCGCTGCCCAATTGAGGAGTCGCCATTCGGGCAAGCGGATGGTCGGGAGCAGCCACCGGTACCATGGTGACGGAACCGGCTGGAAGCCGGTCCAGTTCGTCCACCCCAGCTGCCAGCGGTCCGGAGATGCCGAGGACCGCGCTGCGATCCAGGACCAGGGAAGCCACGGCGCCCAGTGCTTCGACGTGAAGGCGCAGGCTGACGGTCGGGAACTGCACGTTGAATGCTCGGAGCACCGAACCAAGCCGCGACGCCGGCAGCATCACGTCGACGGCGAGGTTCACCTCGGCTTCGAGTCCGTCGAGCAGTCCCTTGACCTTCGCCCGGAGCCCGTCGAAGCCCTGACCGATCGTTCGAGCCTCCGCCAGGACGGCACGCCCCGCGTCCGTCAGCGTCGGCTTGCGTGTTCCTTCGCGATCGAAGAGCAGCACGCCCAGTTGCGCCTCCAGGTTCGCTATGCCGTAGCTGACCACCGAGACGGCCCGGTTCAGATGCCGCGCAGCGCCCGCGAAGCTACCCTGATCGACGACCGCCAGAAACGTGCGAAGCTGCTCGTAGGTGGGATTGCCAGGGTTCGACATGTCAACTTTCCTGTATGATCCGTGCGACATTATCGCCCTGATCAGAAAAGTCGATGCTCCCTATCTCCGGTTCTCAGCGCGGATCGATCGTCCTCGCTACATAAGGAGACATTCGATGATCGACGTTCGACCATTTGCGAAACTCGGCGGCGCCAACCACGGCTGGCTGGACGCCAAGCATCACTTCAGCTTCGCGAGCTATTACGATCCGGACCGCATGGACTGGGGTTCGCTGCGCGTCTGGAACGACGACGCGATCGCGCCGAAGGCCGGGTTTCCGGCTCATCCGCACCGCGACATGGAGATCATCACCTACGTCCGCGAAGGCGCCATCACGCACGAGGACAACCTCGGAAACAAGGGAAGGACCGAAGCGGGCGACGTCCAGGTCATGTCCGCAGGGACGGGCATCGCCCATTCCGAATACAACGACGAGGACGTGACGACGAAGATCTTCCAGATCTGGATCGAACCCAGCCGTAGAGGCGAGAAGCCCGCCTGGGGCGCCAGGCCCTTTCCGAAGGGCGCCCGCTCGGGTCAGTTCGTCGTCCTTGCCAGTGGCTTCGACGACGACGCGGACGTACTGCCCATCCGTACCGACGCCAGGGTCGTGGGCGCTACGCTGAAGGCCGGCGAGACGGCCGAATACGCGCTCGGTGCGAACCGCCGCGGCTACCTCGTTCCCGCATCCGGTGCGGTCGAGGTGAACGGCCAGAGGGTGAACGAACGCGACGGCGCTGCGATCAAGGACGAGGAGACGCTTCGCGTCATGGCGATCGTGGACAGTGAGTTGGTCCTGGTCGACGCGGCGTGAACCATCGCCGCCGGTCGGAAACGATCGGCGGCGCCCGTTGCGTAATCAGGCCGACGCCGGCTTCAGGTCGGGGGTGCCGCTACTGGCATCGACCGGCTCAGTCGCTTGGCGTAACCGCGATCGACGCGGTCTGGATCCGGCGTGCGTATCATGCCGCTGCGGTCCCTCTGAATGGTAAGCCGGCGAAATGGCTTCGACTGGGGCGGGCAACGTGCGCTTCGTCCAACTCGTCCGTCGATTCGACAATCACGGCGCGACGGTCCGGTCCATTTCCCCCGAGGTCATACAAGCCTGAAGGAAAACGAGATGAAGTCCCTACTAGCCGCATCGACGATGCTCATCGGTACCCTGCTGCCGTTGTCGGCGGCGGTAGCCGAGCCGGCCCGCCCGGCCGCATCTGCAGAAGCCACGCCCGCCGCATCGCAGGTGACCGTGGTACTCGTGCACGGCGCATGGGCTGATGGATCGAGCTGGTCGAAGGTCATCCCCCTTCTGCAGGCCAAGGGCATCAAGGTGCTCGGCGTTCAGAACCCGCTGACGTCGCTCGCCGACGACGTCGTCGCCACGAAGCGCGTCCTCGCAGACGCGACGGGGCCCGTCGTGCTCGTCGGACACAGCTGGGCCGGCACGGTCATCACCGAGGCGGGCACCGACCCCAAGGTCAAGGCTCTGGTCTACGTGGCGGCCTTCGCCAACAAGGAAGGCCAGTCCGGCGGCGATCTCGTGGCCGCCTATCCGAAGACGCCTGCCCTCGGTACCGTCTGGGACGACGGTCACGGCTTCCTGCGGCAGACCGAGCAGGGCATGCTCGACAACTTCGCCGCCGATCTGCCTCGGGCCGAAGCGCGGACGCTGTTCGTCACACAGGGTGCGCTCGCCGCCAGCACCTTCGGCGACAAGGTCACCGTTCCCGCGTGGCGCACGGTCCCGTCGTGGTACGTCGTCTCGGCGAACGACCGGGTCATCGCGCCTCAGATGGAGCGTGATCTCGGCGCGGAGATGAAGGCCAAGACGACCGTGCTTCAGTCGAGCCACGTCTCGCTTCTTTCGCATCCGAAGGAAGTCGCCGCCGTCATCGAGGACGCGGTCGCATTCGTGACGAAGGGCGCAGCGAAGTGATCGCCCGGGTGTCTGTCCGCACGATCGGGATCCTGCCGATCCTCGCGGCGCTCCTAACGCCGGCGATGGTGGCCACGCCGGTCACCCCCGCCTTCGCGTCCGCCGCGGCCGTGGGCGGACAGGCACCCGGCTACTACAGGATGCACATCGGCCGCTTCGAAGTGACCGCCCTGCTCGACGGGACGCATCCGTTCCCGGCCGAGAAGCTGGCGGTCGGTGCGAAGCCCGGGCAGGTCAACGAGCTGCTCGGCCGACAGGACCTCAGTTCACCGTTCGAAGGGATGATCAACGCGTTCCTGGTCAACATGGGCGACAAGCTCGTCCTGATCGATACGGGCGCCGGCAACCTCTACGGCAAGGACGGCGGCGGCCTCGTTGCTGCCATCAAGGCGGCCGGTTACACACCAGATGAGGTCGACGACATCTTCATCACCCATCTGCACGAGGACCACGCAGGGGGCCTCATGATCGACGGCAAACCGGTATTCGCCAACGCGGTCGTCCACGTTTCGAAGCTGGATTCCGACTTCTGGCTCGACAACGCCAACCAGGCGAAGGTCGGCGCCCTCCTCAAACCGTTCTTCCCGGCCATCCAGAAGGTCGTCGCGCCATACGTCGTCGCCGGCCGCTTCAAGCCATACGCGGACGACACGCCGCTGCTTCCCGGCCTCACGGCCATCGCTGCGCCGGGGCATACTCCGGGGCACCACTACTACCTTCTCGAGGACGGCGGTCAGGCGATGCTGTTCTGGGGCGACACCGTCCACATGCTGCCGGTCCAGGTTCCCGATCCGAAGATCGCGATCGAGTACGACTGGAACGTCCCGCTCGCGATCAAGGCTCGCGAGACGGCGCTCGCATTGGCGTCCAGCAAGGGCTGGTGGGTGGCCGGCGCGCACATATCCTTCCCCGGCATCGGTCATGTCCGGACCGCGGGCGGAGGCGCGGGCGAATACCGGTGGATACCGGCCAACTACACCTTGAACCGCTGAGGAGCGTTGCCGGCTTCCGTGTCCGATGCAGGACCGAAAGTCGGCTGCCAGCCGAGGGAGAGACCCGATGAATACGGAAACCATCAGACTGCTCGAAACGATGCGCCGGTTGTTGGCGGACACGCTGAGCCAGGCGGACTCGATCGGCGAGCACGTCATCGCGGCCAACGTCTCGATGGCCCTCGAACTGACGACGGCTCGTCTTAGCGACAAGTCCATCTGACGCGGACGTGGGCATCCGCTCCGTACTGTGCATCGGGTGGTTCGAACGGAAAAGACAGGACGTGACATGAAGAAGATCGGATTCCTCTCGTTCGGCCATTGGTCCCCTTCGCCGCAGTCCGCGACGAGATCGGCGGGCGACACGCTTCTCCATTCCATCGATCTGGCGGTGGCCGCCGAGGATCTGGGCGCCGACGGCGCCTACTTCAGGGTCCATCATTTCACCCGGCAGCTTGCTTCACCCTTCCCCCTGCTGGCGGCGGTGGGTGCGAGGACGAAGAGCATCGAGATCGGCACCGGCGTGATCGACATGCGGTACGAGAACCCCTTCTACATGGTCGAGGATGCCGGCGCGGCCGATCTGATCAGCGGCGGCCGGCTGCAGCTCGGCATCAGCCGGGGATCGCCGGAGCAGGTCGTCGAGGGCTGGCGCCACTTCGGCTATGCTCCCACGGAAGGGCAGACCGATGCGGACATGGGCCGTGCTCATGCGGAGGTCTTCCTCGACCTCCTGAAGGGCGAGGGCTTCGCACGGCCGAGCCCTCGTCCGATGTTTCCCAATCCGCCGGGTCTGCTTCGTCTTGAGCCGCATGCCGACGGTCTGCGCAGGCGCATCTGGTGGGGCTCCGCCTCGAACGCGACCGCGCTCTGGGCGGCGGAGCAGGGAATGAACCTCCAGAGTTCCACGCTGAAGGCCGACGAGACCGGAGAGCCGTTCCATGTCCAGCAGGCCGATCAGATCCGTCGCTACCGACGCGCTTGGGGCGAAGCCGGACATGCATGGCAGCCACGGGTCTCGGTATCGCGGTCCATCTTCCCCCTGATGGACGACAGGGACCGATCATACTTTGGACAGGGGGACGCCGGCGATCAGAGAGGCGTCATCGACGACATGCGTGCCATCTTCGGGCGCTCCTACGCCGCGGCTCCGGAGGCGCTCATCGAGGAGTTGCGGGCGGACGAGGCGATCGCCGAGGCCGACACGCTCTTGCTGACCGTGCCCAATCAACTGGGCGTGGACTACTGCGCCCACGTGATCGAGGCCGTCCTGCACGACATCGCGCCGGCGCTCGGATGGCGTTGAGCGCCGCCGGAACCGACCGAACCAGTTCGACCCGATAGAGACGTTAGGATCATCCGTGGCAAAGCGATTCCAACCCCTGTCCGTCGGCGGACTTCGTCTGCCGAACAGGATCGTGATCGCACCGATGTGCCAGTATTCGGCGGTAGATGGCCGGATGACCGATTGGCACACGATCCATCTTGGAGGGCTCGCCCTTTCGGGCGCAGGCCTGCTCACGATCGAAGCCACGGCCGTCGAGCCTGCTGGGCGGATAAGCTACGCCGACGTCGGACTCTGGGACGACGCCACCGAAGCCGCGATGGCGCGCACGCTCGAGAGCGTTCGCAAGTGGTCGAACATGCCCATCTCGATCCAGTTGTCCCACGCCGGACGGAAGGCTTCGACGGAAGTGCCCTGGAAGGGCGGCGGGCAGATTCCGGCCGACTGGATCAATGGCTGGCAGACGCTGGCACCGTCGCCATTGCCTCTGGATGCTCGGAGGGATGCTCCGCTCGAACTTGATCACAGGGCCATGAGACGAATCCTCGGCGGGTTCGTCGACGCGGCACGGCGAGCCGCGAGGCTGGGGCTCGACGCGGTTCAACTTCATGCGGCGCACGGCTATCTGCTGCATCAGTTCCTGTCTCCGCTGTCCAACCACCGCACCGACGAATACGGTGGCGACCTAGCCAACCGGATGAAATTCCCCCTCGACGTCTTCGACGCCGTGCGGGACGCCTTTCCGAGCGACAGACCGGTAACCGTGCGCATCTCCGGCTCGGATTGGGTCGAAGGGGGTTGGGACATCGAGCAGACCGTCGCCTTCGCCAAGGCGCTGGAGAGGCGGGGATGCGACGCCGTCCACATATCGAGCGGCGGGCTCGATCCTCGCCAGCAGATCCCCCTCGGACCGAACTACCAGGTGCCGTTCGCACGAGCCGCGAAGGAGGCCGTCGTATCGATGCCCGTGGTCGCCGTGGGCCTGATCACCGAGTTCGAACAGGCGGAAGCGATCATCGGAACCGGTGACGCGGACATGGTCGCGCTGGCGCGTGCGATGCTCTACGATCCGCGCTGGCCATGGCACGCGGCGGCCCATCTGGGCGCGAGCGTGAAGGCGCCCGATCAGTATCTTCGGTGCCAGCCGCGCCAATACCGCGATCTCTTCCAGACGGCGGAGGAGGCCGACTCGAAACCCTGAAGCCGGCGGCTCGCATCTGAAGCGACTGCGCGCCTGAGGTACGCACTTTTGGAGCCGCCGATCTCTGAAGGCGCCAGGGAGTAAGCAGGTTCGTCAGCGGTATCGTTCCTCGGCCCAGGGATCGCCGCGGTTGTGATAGCCCCTCGTCTCCCAATACCCGGGCTCGTCCTCGGTCACGTAGCGTATCGAACGAAGCCATTTGGCGCTCTTCCAGAGATAGAGATGGGGAACGACCGCGCGAACCGGCCCGCCATGTTCACGCGTGAGCAGGTCGCCGGCCCAGGAATGCGCGAGCATCGCCTGATGGTGGGCGAAGTCGGGTAGCGTGAGGTTCGTCGTGTAGCCGTCGCTGGAGCCGAGCACGACGTGGGTCCGGTCCGAAAGCGGCGGAAAGGCCGCGAGCAGCGTGGTCGTCGCGACGCCTTGCCATTCGTTGTCGTACCGCGACCATGCCGTGACGCAGTGGATGTCCGAACGCATGTCCGTTTGGGGAAGATCCAGAAAGGCGTGCCAAGCAAGGTTCACCCGGCCCTGCGAGCACCCCTCGATGCTGAGCGCCCAGTCCTCATGCCGAATGGCGGGTTCCACGCCGAGATCGAGCACGGGCCATTTCGTCGTCAGGTGCTGCCCCGGCGGCAGTCGTTCGACGCGTTGCGCCGGCGTCGGCGGCTTCGAGGACGGATGCGACTTCGCGCGATCAATCTTGCGGAGGGTGAACCCGCTTTCCGGCGGGGTGGCTTCGGGTTCGTCTTCCATGCAACCTCCGTGCTGTTGGCGAGTAGCCTCCGCTTGCACGAAACCGACGCCGTATGTTCGAACCTGACGCAATGCGATCCTCGCGGGTTGCCGTGTCCGGTCGGGGTCCTAAGTCTCGACCCGACCTGCATGAGGAGTCTAGAATGCGTCTGCCCCCAATAGCTCCGTCGGATCTCACCGATGCACAACGCCCCCTGTTCGATCAGATGGCCGCTGGCGTGTCGGCGAAGTTCCAGGACTTCACGACGACGCGCGACGACGGCGCCATGCTCGGTCCATGGAACGCTTGGCTTCACGATCCCGAACTCGGCGCTGCATTCTGGGGATCTACGCAGGCCTTGACGAAGGCGAAGCGCATTCCCGACGCCGCGCGGCAGGTGGCGATCATCGCGACAGGCGCGCATTTCGGCGCCGCGTATGAGATCTACGCCCATTCCGCCGTCGCGCGGGCCAAGCATGCGATGACGGATCGCCGCATCGCGGCGCTTGCTGCAGGCGAACGTCCGGACGATCTCGACGACGACGAGGCGACCGCGCATGACGTTGCGAAGGGGTTGCTCCGCGGCGGCCCCCTTCCCGCTCCGCTCTACGATCGCGCCATCGCCCGCTTCGGTCAGGCCGGAACGAACGAGTTGATCTACCTGGTCGGTCACTACTGCTTCGTATCGATGACCTTGAACGGCTTCGACGTCCCGGTGCCGCAGGACTAGGGCCGGCCGCAGCTGAGAATGCCCACGGTGGAACGGATCGGATGCCGCTTTCGGGACCCGGGCAAAGGTTAGGTTCGGATCATCCAAGCCTCCGGTAGGCTGACGCCGTACCCTCCAAGCCGTTGGACAGTGGGGTGCGTTGAATGGGATCGTCTTCGACCGGCACGTCTTCGGCAATCACGCATGCGGATGCACCGGTCGAGCGTCCTCGCTTCGCATGGTTCTCGAGCGAGCGTGTCATCGGCGTAGCAGTCTTCCTGCTGGCGGCCGCCGTCCTCATCGTGTGCATCCAGAACTGGAATCGCTGGATCGGTGCGGTACGCCACCAGAGCACGGATGACGCGTATCTCACTACGGATCTCACGCCGCTGAGCGCCCGCGTATCGGGCTACGTCCGCGCCGTGCCCGTTCAGGACTTCCAGACGGTGCGGCGCGGGCAGTTGCTCGTGCAGATCGACGACGACGACTACAGGGCCGCCGCGGCACAGGCGGCTGCGAACGTGGCTGTCGCAGAGGCGGCTGTCGCCAACCTCAAAGCCGAGCAGGGCCTTCAGAAAGCGAACATAGTGGCCGCCGGCGCCACCGTCGCGGCCTCCCTGGCGACGTCCAGGCGCGCGGATCGCGCAGCGACGCGTCAGCATGTGCTGCTAGCCGGCGGAGCGGGTTCCGAGGACCAGGTCGAGGCGGCCGATGCGCAGGCGACGGTCACTGCGGCGGACCTCGATCGGGATCATGCGAACCGGGGCGCGGCGACGGAGCGGATGAAGGTTCTCGCATCTCAGGTGAACCAGGCTCGGGCTTCGGTCGCCGCAGCCAGGGCTGCCGCCCGGATCGCCGACATAAGCCTGCGTCACACGCGCATCCTTGCCCCTGGGGACGGAGTCGTCGGGCAGCGGCAGGTGCATCCCGGGCAGTTCCTCGCGATCGGCGAGCAGGTCCTCGCGTTCGCGCCGCTTCCGCGCATCTGGGTCATCGCCAACTTCAAGGAGACGCAGATGGCGCACGTCTTCGTCGGGCAGCGAACCAAGGTCACCGTCGACGCCCTTCCCGACAGGATCTTCTCGGGCCGCGTCGTCGGATATGCACCCGCATCCGGCGCACAGTTCTCGCTCCTGCCAGCCGACAACGCGACCGGCAACTTCACGAAGATCGTGCAGAGGATCGCGGTGAAGATAACCCTCGACGTCGACAGCGGAACGCTTGCCCGCCTGCGACCGGGAATGTCGGCGAACGCCGTCATCGACACGGGCATCCGTTGATGGCGGCGACGGCGCCCGCGCCCGTGGAGCTCGTCGCTCCGAGGCCGTCCTGGCGTGCGTGGGTCGCGGTCGGCGCGGTGCTCTTCGGCGCCTTCATCTCCACGTTGACGGGGCGGCTGTCGAGCTTCGGACTCGCAGACATCCGCGGCGCTCTCCACGCCGGCTTCGACGAAGGGGCTTGGATCACGACGGCGCAGACCGTCGGCCAGATGCTGGTGACGCCCGTGGCGGTCTGGGCCAGCGGCGTATACGGAGCCAAGAGGGTCCTCACATGGGGTGCAGTCCAGTTCACCCTCGTGTCCGGCCTCCTGCCCTTCTGCACATCCATCGAGCCGTTCCTGGCTCTGCAGTTCCTGTCGGGCATCGGCTCGGGAACCTTCATACCGCTGACGCTGGGCGTGGTCCTGCGCTCTCTGCCGCAACGGATGTGGGCCTACGGGATCGCCGTCTACGGCCTCAACCTCGAGCTTTCGCTCAACATCTCCGCATCGTTGGAGGCATGGTACGTCGACAACTGGGACTGGCGGTTCATATTCTGGCAGAACGTTCCCTTGGGCATCGCCATGCTAGCGTGTCTTCACGTCGGGTTCGGTGCGCAGGTCGCGCCGAAGCGGTGGTCGTGGCCGAAGCCCTTCGGCGTCCTTACCGTCGGCCTCGGCCTGGCGCTCGTGTATGCCGGCCTGGATCAGGGAAACCGGCTGGATTGGTTCGGGTCGGGCATAGTGGCGGGGCTGCTTCTGGCAGGCGCCATCCTTCTCGCGGGAGCGCTGCTGCTCGGCCTCCTTCACCCCAGCGCATGGTTCGACCTCGCCGCGGCCATCCGCTGGCCGATGCCGCTCCTCCTTCTCAACATCTGCGTCCTGAGGCTCACGATCCTTTCGACCGCTTACCTCATCCCGCAGTTCCTGGTCACGGTGCGCGGCTTTCGGACATTCGAGGTCGGGCAGGCCCTTCTCTGGATTGCCGGTCCGCAGCTGATCACGGCTCCGATCGTGGCCGTGCTCCTCCTCCGACTGCAATCCCGATGGATCGCATGCGCGGGTCTCGTTGCGATCGCCGGGGCGTGTTTCATCGTGGCGCACGGCATGACCCCGCAATGGGGTCCGGAGCAGTTCCTGCCGACGCAGCTGCTCCAGGCGCTTGGCCAATCCCTGGCGCTCAGCGGCATCGTGTACACGGGCCTCCACTACATGAAGCCGGACGCGGCTCCGACGTTCGGCGCGATGCTGCAGACCGCGCGGCTTCTGGGCGGCGAGGCCGGCCTCGCGTTCGTCGTCACGTTCGTCCGTCAGCGCGAGCAGCATGCGTCCGCCACGATCGGTCAGCATGTCGCGGTCGGCGATGCAGCGGTCTCGCAGCGCCTTTCGGAGTACGGCTCGTTGCTGGCAGGCCATGATCCTTCCGGAACGACGGGGGCTCGTTCCCTGGCGCTTCTCGCGCGGTCCGTCAGGCAGGCCGCGGACACGCAGTCGGTCATAGACGGGTTTCTCGTCATAGGGCTGATCGCGTTCCTCGCACTGGTCCTGATGATAGTGCTCGGCACCGCCCCCTCGGCGGCCGAGCCGGCAGGGACGGTTCCTCATGGGAAGTAGAGTGATCGTCGCCATCGGGTCCGTCGTCGTCGCGACGATGGCCGGTTGCGCCGCGGGTCCGGACTATCGTCCGTCGGTTCCTCCGCTGACGGCATCCGGCGCCTTCGCCTACGTACCGCCGGCAGCAGAAGGCGCTAACGACCTGCCCACGTCGTGGTGGCGGCTCTACGACGATCCGGTCCTGAACGGCCTCGTGGAGCGCGCGCTCCTCGCGAATGCGGATGTCCGAGTGGCCCAGGCGAACCTCGACGCCGCCCGTGCTTCACTCAGGGGCGTGCGCACCACACGCCTGCCCGCAACCCTCTCGGATGGCGGCGCGACGTACGGACGATCGTCCACGACGACGCAGATAGCCGACTCCGAAGGCCGGACCGCGCCTGATCGAACGATCGACACCTTCGGCGGATCGATCAGCTACGAACTGGACCTCTTCGGCCGGAACAGACGGTCGATCGAGGCCGCCTCCGCGGACGTGGGGGTGTCGGAGGCGGAGCGGGACGCGGCCCGCGTAGTGGTCGCCGCTGAAACCACCCGGGCATACGTGTCGGCCTGCTCGACCGCCCATCAGGGCCTGGTCGCGAAACGCACCGCCTCGGTCGCGGCCGAGGAGCGCGACGTCGTCGGACGGCAGTTCGCGGCCGGCGGGGCCACCCGGTTCGACCTTGCCCGCACCGACACGCTCTACGCGCAGACCTTGGCGGACATTCCCGGGCTCGAGGGAGAGCACCGCGCAGCGCTGTTCGCATTGGCCGCCATGCTGGGCGTCGGACCGGGCCAGGTCCCGGCAGCGGCGGCGGAATGCGCCGTGCAACCGGCAATCGGCCGCCCGGTCCCCGTAGGCGACGGTGCGGCTCTGATCCGTCGGAGGCCGGACATACGGGCCGCCGAGCGGAACGTCGCGGCCGCCAGCGCTCGCATCGGCGTTGCGCAGGCCGATCTGTATCCCAGCATCTCGTTGTTCGGCTCGGCGTCGACGTCGGCGCCGGACCTCGGCGGGCTCGGAACCCGGCCGTCGACGTCGTTCGGCTTGGGGCCGCTGATCTCGTGGTCGTTCCCCAACGTAGCGGCGGCCCGAGCACGCATCGCAGCGGCGAAGGCTACGGATCGAGTCGCGATCGCTCGTTTCGACGGGGCGGTGCTGACTGCGCTGAAGGAGGTCGAACAATCGCTTGCGCGCTATTCGGCCGCCCTCGACCGGACGCGTCATCTGGAAGTCGCAGCAGCCAACGCCGAGGTCGCGCTGGACCTGGCGCGGATGAGCCTGGCTGCAGGATCGATCAGCCGGCTGGACATGCTCGAGGCCGAGCGGACGCACGTGGGCGCGCAGGCGTCGCTGGCCGCTGCCGAAGCGCAGCGCGGAGACACGCTGGTCACTGTGTTCAAGGCGCTTGGCGGCGGGTGGCAGACCGATCGACAGCCTGCCGACTGAGCCCCGCGGCAATGCTGCGGGGCTCCGCCACCATCGATGAAGTACCGACGGAGCGCTCTTCAGTATCCGCTCGCGCCGGCGTTCACCTTGCCGCGGAAAACCCAGTAGCTGTAGCCGACGTAGGCCAGGATGATCGGGACTATGACGATCAGCGCGGTGGCCACGATCACCTGCGTCCGATAGGACGACGTAGCCTCCCAGATGGTCATCACCCCTGGAATGGCAGCTGGCCAGATGCTGGCGCCGATCCCGCTCAAGGAGGCTAGGAAGAGTACGATCGACGCGGCGAAGCTCAGCCATTCCCTCTGCGCGGAAAGGGACCGCCACGCCGTCACCCAGGCAGCAACGGCGATCAGGGGAAGCGGTGCGAGCGTCGCCATCGACGGCCAGCTGAACCACTTGCCGGCGACCGAAGGCAACGACAGCGGAGTCCACGCGCTGACCAGCGCGATCGCGGCGGCAGTCACGAGCAACGCAGGCCTAGCCGCCCGGCGCGCGAACTCCTGGACCTCGCCGCCGGTCCGCCAGATCAGCCAGCCGGCGCCGAGGACCGCGTAGCCGGCGACGACGCCGAACCCCGTCGCGACCGAGAAGGGGGTCAGCCAGTCGAACGTCCCGCCCGAGAAGCGGCCGTCCGTGACCGAGATCCTGCCGGTTATGAAGGCCCCGAGCACTGCACCCTGGCAGAATGCGGCCAATGCCGCGCCGCCCGAGAACGCCAACGACCAGGCCAGTTCGAACCTGCCCCTCTGTGAGCGGAATTCGAAGGCGATGCCGCGGAGCACCAGCCCGAACAGCATCAGCGCCAGAGGCACGTAGAAAGCGGGAAGCAGGATGGAGAACGCTGCGGGGAAGCCGGCGAGGAGCACCATGCCGCCCAGGACGAGCCACGTCTCGTTGCCGTCCCACATGGGTTCGAGCGACCTCATCATGACGTCCCGATCGTCCGTCCGCTGCGCGAACGGGAACAATATGCCGACGCCGAGGTCGAACCCGTCCAGTGTGACGTACAGGGCGATGACGAACGCGGTCGCGCAGGCGAAGAAGATCGCCAAATCGGGATGCGATGTCACGACCGCTTCTCCTTCGCGTCGACCGTCGCCGCGAGTCCGTCCACGCCGACCGGACGGGCGACGGGTGGCGGCGGCGACGCGTCCGTCGGGCCGCGCAGGACCATTCGCCCTGCGTACCAGAAGAATCCGAGCAGCAGCATGTTGTAGAGCACGAGGGCGACGCCCAGTGATCCGGCCACCGCGCCGCCCGCAATCGGCGAGACGGCTTGCGAGGTCCTCATCAGGCCGTAGACCACATAGGGCTGGCGACCGACTTCGGTGATGGTCCAGCCCGCGAGCGTGGCGATGAAGCCGAGCGGAATGCCGGCCATGCAAAGCAGGTGATACCAGCGCGCAGCGTAGAGCCGGCCGCGCATCCGGAGCACCGCGCCTGCGATCGCGATGATCAGCATGGCGACTCCGCAGCCGACCATGATGCGGAATGCGAAGAACACGGGCAGGACGGGCGGTTGCTCGGACGGCGGCACCTCCTTCAGACCCTTGATCTCTCCGTCGATGGAGTGGGTCAGGATGATGCTGCCCAGCAGCGGCACCTCGAGCGCGAACCTGTTGCGCTGCTCCTTCTGGTCGGGCCATGCGATGACGTTGAGCGGAGCGCGCCTGGCGGTGACCCATCTTCCTTCGATGGCCGCGAGCTTCATCGGTTGGTATTTCCGGGTGTTCAGGCCGTGCTGATCTCCGATCACCATCTGCAGCGGCACGAGGACGAGTGCGAGCCAGAGCGCCAGCGAGAAGCAGGCCGTTCCCGCAGCCCGATCCCTGCCGTCGCCCCGCCACAGCCAGAACGCGGACACCCCCGCCACGACGAACGATCCCGTGACGAAGCTGGCGGTGAGCATGTGGGCGAGGCGATAGGGCATCGAAGGGTTGAAGACGACGCCCCAGAAGCTCGTCGCCACGAAACGACCGTCCGCCGTGATCGTGAACGCGGTCGGCGTCTGCATCCAGCTGTTCGCGGATATGATCCAGAATGCCGACATGACCGTGCCGGTCGCCACGATCACACAGGCTGCGAAATGGACCTTCTGGTTCACGCGCTCCTGCCCGAACAGCATGATCCCGACGAACCCGGCTTCGAGGAAGAAGGCCGTCAGCACCTCGAGCACGAAGAGCGGTCCGATCACGTCGGCTGTCGCTCTCGCGTAGTTCGACCAGTTCAGCCCGAGTTGGTACGAGATGACGACGCCCGTGACGACGCCCATGCCGAACGCCAGGGCGAAGATCCGAATCCAGAAGCGCTGCAGCATCCGATAGACTGGATTTCGCGTCCTGAACCAGGCGACGCCCAGGAATACGATGAACCAGGCGAGCCCGATGGTGAATGCCGGCCACAGGATGTGATATCCCATGGTGAAGGCGAACTGCAGCCGGGAGAGTATCAGGGGTGTCATCCCCGCAGCCTAGCCGCGCCCTTGGCGCTCGCTTGTCGAAAGCGAACGCGACCGAGCATCTTCGGATACGATGTCTGCATCGCACGACGTCGCTGGTGCGCGAAGCATGGAACCGCCCGGAGACCACCGCTCGCGCGGCCTCCGGAATCCACGGCGCTGGCAACGTGCCGTGCATGTAGGGCGAGACGCGAGCGCGGCGACCTTCCCGCGCGTATCCGACCGCAACACCCTACCGCGGAAGCATGCCAGACGGACATGGCGCCCCGTCGGGGTCCGCCCTTCCGAACTCTCAGTCGATCCGCGCCATGCGGACCTGCCGAGGAGTGACGGTGCCCCGTTTGCCGGAGAAGTGACCGATCACGTAGTTGGCGACCGCTGCGACCTCGACGTCCGAATAGGCCTTTGCGAACGCCGGCATCGCGGTCTGAGGCACATCCCCGGGAGCAGCGGACCCTTCGAGCACGCCCCGCACGAGGTTGGCGCCCGCAGGGTCGTTCACCGAGTGCGAACCCAGAAGCGCCGCTCGGGAATTCTGCTGACCGGTCCCGTTCCACCCGTGGCAGCTCGCACACGCTCCAGCGAAGATCCGGCTGCCCAGCGACCGTTCGTCTTGGGCAGGATTCCAGGGCCCGGACGCACGCACGGCGGCTGTGGGAGCCACCACCGCGGCTTCCGGTCCGACCCGGCGCGCTGGAACGGTCCGGAGATAGGCCACCACGGCGTCCACGTCCTGAACCGACAGCTTCGAAAGGCTGAGGTCGACCGCCTGACGCATGGCGCCGGTGGCCGATCCGTGTCCCGGCGCGTGACCGGATGACAGGTAGGCTGCGATGTCCGCGGAACTCCAGCCGCCGATACCGGTGTCCCGGTCCGGTGTGATGTTCCAGGCCTTCCAGCCGTCCACTTCGCCGCCGGAGAGGGCTTCGTCCTGCTTGCGGGCGAACATGAGGTTGCGCGGCGTATGACATTCGCCGCAGTGGGCCAGGCCCTGCACGACGTACGCCCCACGGTTCCAGCGGGCGTCTCGGGACGCATCGTCGACGAACGGTCGGCGGGTGCTAAAGAGAAGCTTCCAGCTGCGCATCACCCGTCGCTGATTGAACGGAAAGACCAGATCGTTGATCCTCGACGGCGTATCGGCGGGCGCCAGCGTCGCGATGTACTTGCGGATCGCGAGGATGTCGTCGGTCGAGAGCAGGGCGTAGCTGGTGTAGGGAAACGCCGGATAGAGATCCTCTCCGTGTCGTCCGACACCGGACCGCATGGCACGTACGAACTCCGCGTCGCTCCAGGCGCCGATGCCGTTGGAGCGGTCGGGCGTGATGTTGGGCGAGTAGATCGTTCCGAACGGAAGCTTGAAGGGCAACCCGCCGGCGAACGGCTTTCCTCCATCTACCGTATGGCACGCCGCGCAGTCGGCAGCGACGGTGAGGTACCTGCCTCTCTCCAGAAGGGCGGCGCCTCGAGGTTGGGCTCCGCTCGCGGCGACCGCTGGCAGCGGATGGGGCAGGAAGAAGAAGAGTCCTGCGGCGACCACCGCCAGAAGAGCGATGGACGCAAGGCTCCGCCAGAGGGTGCGTCGCTTCATGACCGGTCGGCCTTCGAAGATGCCATCCCCACCACTCCCACAAGAGCGGCGGCCTCGAGCAGCCCGGAGGTCACTGAAGGAACCTCGTCGTCGCTGCCCTCCATCGCCAGGAGATTGCGATCGATCGGCAGCGACCTCAGCCTGATCCCGGTAGCGGCGAAGATCGCGTTGGCCAGCGCAGGCGCCGCCGAAACCGTCCCGACCTCGCCTATGCCGCCCGGATCCGCCGTACTCGCCATCACGAGGACTTCGAAGGGCGGCACTTCGTTGATGCGGATCTGGCGGTAGTCGTGGAAGTTGCTCTGCTGCACCCGTCCGTCCTTGAACGTGATCTCGTTGTGGAGGGCCGCGGACAGGCCGAACAGCGTGCCGCCCTCCAACTGGGCTTCGACGCTGTTCGGATTGACCGCGATGCCGCAGTCGATGGCGGCGATCGCGCGGCGGAGGATGACCTCTCCCTGCACATCGACCTCGACCTCGACGACGAGCGCTGCGTGGCTCTTGAAGCTGTCGTGCAATGAGATGCCACGGCCGCAGCGCGGAGGGAGCGGCTTACCCCAGCCCGCCGCCGAGGCTGCCTTTTCGAGGACGGCAAGCGAGCGCGGGTTCTCTCGAAGAAGAGCCTTCCGGTAGGCCACCGGGTCCTGCCCCGCAGCGTGCGCGAGTTCGTCGACGAAGCTCTCCACGACGAACACGTTGTGGGTCTCGCCTACGCCGCGCCACCAGTTCAGCGCGACCGGTCCATCCTGACGTACCCAGTCCGATCGGGTGTTGGGGATCGAGTACGGTAGTTCCGCGGCACCGGCGACGGCGTCCGGGTCGAGCTTGTCGGCCGGCCAGGGGCGACGGTCGTAGTAGGGACGCACGGTCGAACCGGTCGTCCTGTGCGTGAATGCCGTCGGAAGGCCGTCTGCCCGGAGCGCTGCCGTCACCACGTCATGATACGATGGTCGGAAACGATCGTGCTGGATGTCCTGCTCGCGCGTCCAGATGATCTTCAGCGGATAGTCGACCTGCCTGCCGAACCGGGCGGCCTGCTGGATCGTGTCGACGGCAAGACGACGGCCGAATCCGCCACCGATCATGTGATTGTTCACCATGACCTTCTCAGGTGCGAGCCCGAGTATCTCGGCGGCGACGATGCGGGCTATCTCGGGTACCTGCGTTCCGACCCAGATGTCGCAGCCGTCGGGCCTGACGTGTATCGTCGTGTTGATCGGTTCGAGCGCGGCGTGGGCGAGATAGGGCAGATCGTAGGTCGCCTGTATCGACTTCGCGGCATCGTTCATGACGCCGTCGGGATCGCCGGTCCTGCCGCCGCTGATGGGCGTACCGCCAGCGGCCCGCAGCGCCGCCGCCAGCGTGTCGGAACTGAGTTCGGCATGAGGTCCTTGGTCCCAGACCGGCTCCAACAGATCCAGGCCCTTGCGTGCGGCCCAGTAGGTCAAGCCGACCACGGCGACCGCATCAGCGATCCTAAGGACATCGACGACTCCGGCGGCTCCGCGGGCAGGCGCATCATCCAGAGATCGCAGCGTCCCTCCTACGGTCGGCGCCATCGCGATCGCCGCGTAGCGCATGCCGTCGACCTGCACGTCGATGCCGAACCGTGTGCCCCCGTTCACCTTCGTCATGGTGTCGACGCGCCTGAGCGGCTTGCCGATCACCTTGAAGTCCGCCGGTTGCTTCAGCGTCACCTCGGAAGGAACCGGTTGCCGTCGGGCCGCCTGGGCGAGCGCCGCGTATGCCAGCGAACGTCCCGTGGCGTCGTGGAGCACCCTCGCGGCCTCGGCGCGGCATTGACCTGGCGGCACCTGCCAGCGTTCCGCCGCTGCGCCTATGAGCATCGTGCGTGCGACCGCGCCGGCCCGTCGCAGCGGCATGAAGAACGCGCGGGTCGAAGTGGAGCCGCCCGTAGCCTGTGCCTTCAGCAGCGACTGGGTGTAGGCGGCCACGTCGGGCGGAGCCATCGCGACCTCTACCTGATCCAACGAGACCTCGAGCTCCTCGGCGATCATCATCGCTTCGCCGGTCGCGATGCCCTGCCCCATCTCCACGCTCGGCACGACGAGGATGATACGACCGTCGTCCCCGATGCGGATGAAGCCGTCCGGCACGAAGCCGTCGAAGCCGGTCGCGGCGGCGTCGTAGGCTCCGATCCTCCGCAGGTCCGGCTCCGATGCGAACGCGCGAGCGACGCCGGAATAGGCGAAGCCGACCAGGAGTGCGCCGGCCGTCAGAAACCGCCTGCGCGAAGCGTCGGGAAGGTCGTCCTCGACGAGGATCGCGCATCGCGTCATCACGCCGCCTTTATCGCTGCGCGGATGCGCGGATATGTGCAGCACCGGCAGATGTTCCCCGACATGGCCGCATCGATGGCGGCGTCCGTGGGGCTCGGGCCACGGGCGATGAGCGCCGCGGCCGCCATGATCTGCCCCGACTGGCAGTAGCCGCACTGGACGACCTGGAGGGCCAGCCAGGCAGCCTGGACCCGCTTGCCGGCTTCGGTTTCGCCGATGGCCTCAACGGTGGTTATGCTGCCGCTTACGCTTCCTACCGGAAGGACGCAGGAGCGCACCGGCTTGCCGTCGACGTGCACGGTGCAGGCGCCGCACTGGCCGATGCCGCAGCCGAACTTCGTGCCCGTGAGTCCGACGATGTCGCGAAGCGCCCAGAGGAGGGGCATGTCCGGGTCCGCGTCCACGTCCGTCTGGCGGCCGTTCACCGTCAATCTGATCAACGCCCGGTCCTCATTGCACGCTTCCCCGAAGGCCGCCGTGGGATCGTTGCATCGCGCAGCGGGCGTCGGCCGTTGATGTGAAGGCTAGGCCGCGCCGTCGAGCGTGGCTTGGATCATCCTGATCAATTAAGGCGCGCGCCCTGCTCGTCCGCGATCGACCGCGGTTTCGGCAAGTTTACGGGTCGCGTTACGAGCGAGGTGGGGAACCCGCACCTCGCTCGTGCACGACCTGCCGCGTCAACCGGTGCGGAGGAGGTACTTGTGCATTCCGGACAGGACGAGCGCCCCGTCCTGATTGTGGATCGTGACGTTCGTCGTCACCTCGCCCTTGCCGTCCAGCGGCTTGAGATCGACGATTTCCAGCGCTGAGTAGAGGGTGTCCCCGGCGTGGACCTCGACGAGGAACTTCGCCGAAAGCTCGGTGAAGGCGATGAATATCGCTCCGAAGTTGTGGGGCAGAAGCGTCGCTCCGGGTGCCGTGAACGCGAGGACCTGCAGACCGTGCACGACGGGTGCGGGATGGCCGTAGCGTTTCGCGTAGCCGACGTCGTAATGGATCGGATGGTTGTCGCAGGAGACCGCCTGGAAGGCTGACGCATGCGCGTCCGTCAAAGTCCGGCTCGGTGCGCGGAATATCTCGCCTACCTTCAGGTCGTCGAAGGAGCGGGCTGGAACGATCTGCCAGTCGGTGGCGTCGAACGTGAAGCTCATGGTATCCTCCTCAGCTTGGCTTGATCATGTCGCGAGCGTAGTCGAGCCCGATGCCGTACCCGCCGCCGTGATCGACGACGATCGAACGGGCGGCCTCGTAGGTCTCGTGTCGGGTCCAGTCCCGCTGCATCTCCAGCAGGAACTGCAGCCAGGACGTCATGATCGCCCCCGCCTGCTGCATCCGGACGAGCGCCGCCTCGTGGCTCGCAGTGGTCAGTCCGCCGCACGCATCCGCAACCACGTGGACGCGGCGTCCTTCCGCCAAGGCCGAAAGCACTGGAAAGCTCACGCATGCCTCGGTCAGAAGACCGGCAATTACGAGGACCTTGCGGCCTGTCGCCTCGATCGCCGATCGTACGGCCTGGTCCTCCCAGAGGTTCATGTTCCGTCGCTCGATCGGCGTGACGTCGGGCAGCACGGCGCGCAGCGGCGGCATGAGCGGTCCGCTGTACACCTTCGACGCCGACGTGCTCGCAACGACGGGAATGCCGAAGGCTACGGCAGTCCGGGCGAGTGCGACGGCGTTGCTCCGAAGAACCTGCCGGTCCGCCGAGCCTGCGGCAAAGGCGAGCCCCGCCTGCTCGTCTACCAAGACCACCGCGCAGTCCGCGGGTGTCAGGAGTGCATTGTCCGCCATGATCCGTCTCCATGTTGATGACGAGACAATGGCCGCTCAGGAAGCCGCGTTCTTGGCGTTGCGCCGCGCGATTTGGACCTGGCGGACATCGGCTGCATCGGACGGCGCCGAAGCGACGGGCTCGCTTGAAAGTCATCTTCCGCCGGCAGCAGGTGAGCAGGTCACCGATCGACCGTCGTGATGAAACGCCCGCCCTGCCGGCGGATGCTTCTGCACCAATGCGCTGCCCCCCCCCCCCTTTCGGGGGTACCGACTTCACCCCGTCCGGGGCTGATGCTCCTGTCGCGAAACGCGTATGGTTACGCAATGGCAACGAACGCATCTGATCTCGCGTCGGTTCGATCGTCGGGCGATGGTCCATCCGTCCGCTGGTCGCACCTTGCGCGTGTCGGACTGCCGGTTGCTCTGACCGCCGTCATCTTCGCGCTGGACGCGTTCACGACCCTGCCCGGCGCGATTGCGACGCTCTACGTGATGACGCTCCTGATGGTGGGCACGGAAGCCGTCGGTCGCCGCACCATCATCACATGGTCCGTGGCATGCGCGGTGCTCACGCTGCTCGCCTTCGCGATCGTCCACGGGCGCGGGCCGGAGATGACGGCCGCGTCCAGGCTCGTCATCAGCCTGCTGGCCAACGCGGTCACCACGATCCTGCTACTTCGAGGAAAAGCGGTCTACGCCGCGATGCAGGTCAGCGAATCACGCTACAGATCCATCTTCAACGAGCTCGCCGTCGGGATCTGGGAACACGACTTCACGACCGTGCAGGCCGCGCTTTCGGAACTGCGCTCGCGTGGCGTCTTCGACCTCCGCCGCTACATCGAGGACAATCCGTCGTTCGTAGCCGAAGCGCGCCGGATGGTACGCATAACCGACGTCAACGCGACTGCCATGACGATGATGGGCGTGCATTCCCAGGCCGAGTTCTTCTCCCATTTGAGCGATTTCCTGCCGGAGACCGACGATACGTTCGCGGAGTGCCTGATCGCGATCGATGAGCGCCGCGCGCTGTTCATAGCCGAAACGATGGTCCAGCCGCGACGCGGCGATCCGATCGACGTGATCGTGATGTTCAGCCTGTCGGGCAGCGGGCCACTTGCCCGGGTCCCCGGCAGCGTTCTCGATGTCAGCCAGCGGAAACGTCTGGAAATGCAGATGGCCCGAACCCGTGCCGATCTCGCCCAGGTCCAGCGAGCCAGCGCACTCGGCGCGATGACCGCGTCCATCGCGCACGAGATCAACCAGCCGCTCGCCGCCATCAGCGGATATACCGATGCGGCGTGCCGTTGGCTCCGTCGCGACCCGCCCGCGATCGAAGAGGTCGATGCCGCGTTGAAGGGCTTGGTGTCAGCGGTCGATCATGCGGGACAGGTCGTTCAGCGGGTCCGTGCGCTGGTCGGGAATGCGCGGACGGAAACGCAGCCCGTCGATCTGAACGACGTCATCCGCGAGGCCGCCTCGTTGTTCGAACGGGGGGCCACGGAGGGTTCCGCCAGGATCGTCCTGGAACCCGAACCGGATCCGGTGGTTTGTGAGGCGGACCCCATCCTGCTCAAGCAGCTGCTCGTGAACCTCGTCACGAACGCCATACAAGCGATGCATCTGATGCGTCCCACCGACCGCGTGGTGACGCTCTGCGTGCGGCGTACGGGGACGCACGCGAGCATTGCGGTAGAGGACAACGGGCCGGGCTGGGACATAGACCGGGACAGCGCGTTCCAGACCTTCTACACGACGAAGGCTGAGGGGATGGGCCTGGGTCTTTCGATCTGCAAGGCGACCATGGAGAGCCTCGACGGGGCGATCGAACTCGGTACCACCGATCAGGGCGGGGCATCCGTGCTGCTGAAGTTTCAATTGGGCCGGAGCGCTAGCGGCGGATCGCCTTCTCAACCGCGGCTATCAGTAGTTTCGAATCCAGAGGTTTCTCGAGAAGAGCCGCAAATCCGAGTTTCTCGCATCTAGACGCAAGGGTGGGATCCGCATGGGCCGTCATCAGGATGATTCTGGGGGGACGATCGCGGCTCGCCAGTTCGGCAGCGACCGCAAGGCCCGAACGGCCCGGCATCTGCAGGTCGGTGAGCACGCAATCGACGATGACGCCCGAGGAGAGAAAGGCGTCGCCGCAATCGAATACATGGGTGCGATGGCCCATCGATCTGAGAAGGCTCGAGACGGCCCCTCGGACCAGATCGTTGTCATCCACGACCGCAATATTGGCATGGTGCAACAGCGTACCTCTCATGCGCCCGAATGGGGCGACGATGCCTACTAGCCATCGCTCAGGCAAAAGTAAGCCTATACAAGCGTCTATGTCAGCAGCGCTTACCTGGATGTGCCGTAGGAACTGGCACTTCCATCACCCGCTGTCTTCGACAGAACTTCCGCTAGACGGACAAGATCCGCGACGGTCCGAACGCCCATCTTCTTCATGACGTTCGCCCTGTGCATCTTGACGGTTATCTCGGCGATGCCGAGTTCCCCTGCCACCTGCTTGTTGAGCAGTCCTCGGACCACGCCCGCCATGACCTCGGTCTCCCGCGGCGTCAGCGAATCGTGCCGTGTCCTCACGGCTGCCGTATCCTCTGCCGCCGAGATCTGATCGCGGCCTCGCGCCAGGGCGGCGTTCACGGCGTCGAGTATGTCCTGGTCTCGAACGGGTTTGGCTAGGAAGTCGACGGCTCCCGCCTTCATCGCCTTGACGCTCATGGGGATGTCCCCGTGCCCCGTCATGAAGATGATCGGAATGTCGGCGCCCCTCGACGCCAGCGTCTCCTGGAACTCGAACCCGCCGATGCCCGGCATTCTGACGTCCACCACCAGACAGCAGAGCGTCCGTGGAAGCGGCGCGTTGAGTACCTCCGCTGCACTGCCGTAGCAGACCGTCTTCAATCCCACCGATCGGAACAGGCTGTCCAGGGCGCCGCGGACGAGCTCGTCGTCATCGACGATGATGACCAGCGCTTCGGTCGTGTCGTACATGTCGCGGGCTCATTTCCTGTATCACGAGATCGGGTACGGATAACGCAAAATCGGGACCGATCCTACAAGCCCCGCCTCGCATGTCCTGCGAAACGAGGTCGGAACGGGGCGCAATGGTCGCGCGTCGTCAGGAGCGCTTCATGCCATACGTAACCGCCGAGGATGGTACCGAACTCTATTACAAGGACTGGGGCACTGGTCCAGCGATCTTCTTCAGCCACGGCTGGCCCCTGAGCGCCGACATGTGGGAGCAGCAGATGATGTACTTCGCATCGAACGGCTTCCGCGTGCTGGCCCACGACCGGCGCGGATTCGGACGGTCCGGCCAGCCTTGGAACGGGTACGACTACGACACGTTCGCCGACGACATAGCCTTGGTCCTGCAGACCGCGGGCGTCCAGGACGTCACGATGGTGGGCTTCTCCATGGGTGGCGGCGACGTGGCGCGCTACATCTCGAAGTACCGAGGTGCCCGCGTCGCGAAGGCATGCCTGACCTCGTCGGTCACCCCCTACTTCATCAAGGCCGACGACAACCCGGACGGGGCGCCCAAGGCCATCTTCGACGGCATCCGCGAAGGCCTGATCAAGGACCGTCCGCAGTTCATCGACGACTTCTCGACGTTGTTCTACGGGACCAACAAGCATCCGGATGCCGTGTCGGAAGGCATTCTCAAGCAGACGCTCCAGATCGCGCTCACCGCATCGATCAAGGCGACGTACGACTGCGTGACGGCGTTTTCCGAAACCGACTTCCGTGCCGACATGGGGGCGTTCACCATGCCGACCCTGATCATACACGGCGAGGAGGACCAGACCGTTCCCATCGGGATGTCGGGGGAGGCGGCGCACAGGCTGATCCCGCATTCGGAGTTCAAGCGTTACGCCGGCGCACCCCACGCTCTCACCATGACCCACCGGGACCAGTACAATGCCGATCTGCTGGCCTTTCTGAAGAGCTGACCTTCGTGACGAGCTGACCGTGCGGTGGGCGCCTCGGGCGCCCGCCGCTTCGGACGCCGGCAAGCCGAAACGTAGTCTGGCCGATCTGTCGAACGCGTTCCTCAAGACCCCGATCCGGACACAGCCGATACCCTCCCACCTCCGCGCGCAACCTGCGTGATCGGGGCGCGGCTGGTCCGCTTCGCTCCTGGCCTCGGATATCCTGCCGTCGATGAGGCAGAGGTACCAGCTCTGCCCATGGCCGCGCTTTGTACGGGCTTGTCCTGCGCGCGAGCCTGTTCGGCATGCTCTCGGAAAACCGGGTCTTGCTGAAGGTATTGCGCGGGAATCGCCAAGAAGCAGCGTCCGATTTCATGATCCAAGTGCGCGGAGGCGGAATGGCCGATCCTGTCGAGGCCTTCTGAAGTCGAAGCGTTCACCCGGAGTTGTCGAAGAATGGCGAAATCGAAAAACGAACATGTCGCGCCGATCAACCAACACATCGGATCCTGGCGGGGAACGCGGATCGACATCGTCGGGGATCACATAGCCAACATCCCGGCGATGCTGTCCATAGCGGGGATGTTCGCTCGCGAGGCGGACGGTATGACGATCGTGGGTGGGCTGTCTCATTTGGACGACGCGTTGGGCGGCGCCGTGCGCCGGATGCGATCCGACGGCATCTTCGAAGGTCGGCTTGGAGAGACCATGGTGCTGTCCGCCCCGCCCCTCCCCGTCAGGGCGGACGCGATACTGATGATCGGGCTGGGCGACCCGACCGAATGGTCGCCTGAGGTAATGCGATCCGTCGTCGCCGTGGCGGCACGGAGGGCCATGCAGCTTGCCGTGTCCAGCGTCGCCTTTGCGCCGGGTCTGCATGACAGCGGCCTGCGGGGCCGCAAGGTGCTGGGCGCTGAAATGGCCATGCTGACCGGGTTGTGCGGTGAAATCGAAGTCGCAGCAGGCAAGCCACCCGAACAATGGGTCTTCTGCGCCCATCCTGCGCACTTCGAAGTCACAACGCGCGATTTCGCGCTGGCCTTCAACGACCTGTCGGCGCCATGCTGACGACCGTGACGACATCCAAGATAATCCGCGTCCTGGTCGTCGACGACCATCCCTTTCTTCGTGAGGGCGTGCGCGCGGTCATCGCGACGCAGGCGGACCTGTGCGTGGTGGCCGAGGCCTGCAACGGGACCGGGGCGGTCGAGCAATACCGCGCGCACCTTCCCGACGTCGTGCTCATGGACCTGCAGATGCCCGGTATGAGCGGGCTCGAAGCTATCGTAGCGATCAGGTCCGAGTGGCCTGACGCGCGGATCGTTGTCCTCACCACCTACTCGGGCGACGCGCAGGCGTTGCGTGCATTGAGGGCCGGCGCCTCCGGGTACATCCTCAAGAGCAGCCTGCGAAAGGAGCTGCTGGATACCATCCGCTCGGTATCCGCCGGCGGTAAGCACCTCGACACGGCCGTGGCGACGGACATCGCCATGCACGTCATCGAGGACGCGCTGACCGATCGGGAGATCAGCGTACTGGAACTGGCTGCCGCGGGTAACTCGAACCGGGCCATAGGCAACCGGCTCAACCTCGCGGAGGAAACCGTGAAGGGGCACATGAAGGCAATCTTCATAAAGCTTTCGGCAGCGGATCGCACGCATGCCGTCGCCATCGCAGCCCGCCGGGGAATAATCGACCTCTGACGGGGGTTTCCGGCTGGACCACCTATATCTTGGTCTAGTCTTCACCGACCTTAGTGGTGGAGGACCGAACCTCACGTCCGATACCGTCGGCACGCCCCCTCCCCGTACGATGCAGCATCAACAATCGGGGACCACCGATCATGCTGCAACAATCGATGCTCAACCATTCCTCGCTGCCCCCTCGGGTTTCGCCGCCCATGCTGACGGATCTGATCGCCGGGGCCCGACGGTCCCTCGAGGCCGATCCGATCCTGGCTCGCGAGTACCTGGACCGCATCGCGGCCCTGTTCTCGAAGACCATCGACCCCTTCGAGGCCGTGCTGATACCCGCGCTGCCGGTCGTCGCCGGCGTCGAGGCGGCCAAGGGCGGTCTCACTCCTTGGCAGATCGCCCGAGTCCGTGAGCACATCGACGAGAAGCTGGAACAGACCGTTCTCGTCGAAGCGCTGGCTTCGGTGGCTCGCCTGAGTTCGGGACACTTCTGTCGTGCGTTCAAGGTCAGCATAGGCGAGACGCCGCACGCGTTCCTGATCCGCCAGCGCATCCGCCGTGCCCAGACGCTGATGCTACGGACGACCGACAACCTCAGCCAGATCGCCTGTGCGTGCGGCCTGACGGATCAGGCTCACCTCACCAGGTTGTTTCGACGGATCGTCGGGGAGACGCCACTCGTGTGGCGTCGCTCATGGCGCGAGGGCTGAATTCCACATATGGTTTGCAGCGGAAGTGCGCGAGCGCTGTTCCTTGGCGGCCGTAGCCCACCAGAGGACATCGTCGGCGAAGCCCGCGAAGTTGTGATCCAGGGCGTCTCCGGCCTGGCCCACCGGATTGGCCTCCGGATCGAGCGTCGAGGCGATCGGTCCCACGGCTACGCTGCGTGGCACCACGACCATCCCCAGTTCCGCCAGCGTCGGATGCCAGGCGCATCCGGCCCGCACCCCGCCGAAGCGTCCGGTCGAGTATGTCGCGAGCGCAGCCGGTTTCCGGAGCCACTCGTCCTGGAAGTGGTCGACCAGGTTCTTCAGTCCCGCCTGCATTCCCTAGTTGTATTCGCCCGCCACGAAGAGAAACGCATCGGCCGCTGCGAGCTTCTTCGACAGCGCCTCCATCACCGGAGGGGCGGCGCCTGGAGCGAACTCGTCATACATCCTGTCGAGCATCGGAAGCCCAACTTCGCGGGCGTCCACGAGTTCGGCGTCGACACCCCGCTTGCGGAACTGCCGGATGCTGTAGTCTGCCAGCCTTATGCCCATGCGATCGGCTCGATAGGAGCCATAGAGGACGAGTAGCCGGAGCGTCACGACGGTCGCCATCCGTGCGGTGCCGATGTCGAGGCGCACAAGTCGACGCGGTCTGAGATGTCGGGTTCGAAGCGGTGGCGGGTCGGCATCAGTCGAACCTGAAACTGGCCGGCGGATCGCTTGCCGGAAAGCTTTCGAGTTCCGCCTCTTCGATTGCGTCCTCCACGGGATCGATGTCGGACGGGGGTGCGTTCGCTTCGGGTTCGCAGGGGTTCATGGAGATTTCCTTTCGGTATCACCATGTTCCGTCTCTCCAGACCGGTATTGCATCCTCCGCGCGTGGTTTGCACGGAATGGCCGAAGGCGGGCGCGGTGCCCAGCCTGCACCGGACGAAGATCCAAAGTGGAAGCGCACGTGCTTCCTGCGGTTCCGGTCACGCAAAGAGACTTCGAGAACCGCCTTACCGCACGTTCGACCAAATTGGTTCGCCGGGTGCAAGCGGCGCAACGAACCCGGAGCTATCAGACGGTCAGCGCCAATCCCTGCCCGGCCCGAGATCGAGGCCCCGGTTCGACGGCGCGCACGCACTGCCGCGAAGGAGATTGAGATGCGAGGATTTCAGGCCGTTCCACAACTCGACGACCACGAATGGTCAGCGGTCGCGTACGCCCTGGACGACGCCTACGGCATTGGTCTGCCACGAGCGCTCTCGAGCGAGAGGGCCGGGCTGCTAGGTCGGATCGCATCGATGCTGTTTGGATGGGGGGAACGTCCTGCGATCTCCGATCCGCGCAGCGACGCAGTCAGGCGTTTCGTATGGGCGAGCCGTCTCCGCAGTCCGGAGGCAGCGCAGTTCATGCCCGCTCTTTCGGACCTGGGCTTCAGCCTTGCACAGATCGACGCTCTCGCGCTGCTTTCGCACTGACGCGGAGGCCGCGGTCTCGGGTGGGCAGCGCCTCGCCCGTCGGTCATGACGACTGGCCGCTATCTTTGACGCCTTCGTAGCACGACCGACGATGAATGCGACGAAGGCCGGACCGGTGCGCGCAAACTGTGCCGTTCGAGCGCGGGATGTGCCGAGCCCTCTCGATCTGGTCTGCGCAATCCTTGAAGCGAAGATGTCCGGTATCGTTTCGCCAGATGAATGATGAACAGCGGCTAGTCATTTCGATGCGATCGTTCGAACAGCGCATGTTTCCTACAAGATGTCACGATCATCATCGAGCAACCTGCGTCGGACTGCATCACTACCGCGAGTGACGAACATGCGCACCATCCTCGCTTTCCAACCGACTGCGGCCTCCAGCCATTCGGGGCCGCCAAGATCGCGCACTCGAGAGGACAGCACCGTGCTGACGGAGAACCTTAGACTGACGATGGCGACGGCCGGCCACGATCTCAGACAGCCGCTCCAGATCATCCTGGGGGCCGTCGAGAGGCTCGGCAAGTTGGCGAGCGATGACACCGACATGATGTGGCTGAATGCCGCCCGCGATCAGGTCTCTCGACTGTCCGACGGACTGGAGGATCTCACCGACGCTGCCCGCCGGCCGCGGGACGATCGTCCGAGCCCTGAACTGCAGGCCGTCAGGGTGGGTGGTCTTCTTTCCAAGGTCGCGGCCGAGTTCGCTCCGGCCGCTGCCGAACGAGGCCTCAGGCTGCGGTTCGTCGACTGTGCGGCGATCATCACGACCGACCCTGAACTGCTCGTCTGCGCCCTCCGGAATCTCGTGTCGAACGGCTTGAAGTATACCCGCCACGGAGGTGTGGTCATCGGGTGCAGGCGCCGACGCGGACTTCTGTTCATCGACGTCGTCGACAGCGGGATGGGCATCTCGTCGGACGACTGCCGCCACATCTTCGACGCATACCGCCAAGTCGATGCGCGGGCGGACGGCATCGGGCTGGGTCTCTACCTGGTACACACCAACTGCATTGCGCTCGGCCATCAGCTCGACTGCGAGTCCGTCCCCGGTCGAGGATCCCGGTTCAGCATCGGGGTCGGCGCGGTTTCCCCATCGAACGGATAGCGATCGACGTCCAACCGTCCTCATCGCGTCAGGATCATCCAAGACCGTCGCGGTCTGCCGCGGCAAACCCCTCTCACGGATCTCGATGACGCAGCTTGTCAGATCCATCGAACGAAAACGCTCAGATTATACAGATGCCGGCGATGACGTGGGCGAAGTAGATCGGGGTTCACCAGTCAGATCCATCGGGAGACAATTATGACCATCACCGCAACGGCAACACCGGGCAAGTCGCTCATCTCGCCGACCGATCACGTCCTCGTCCTGATCGACTTCCAGTCGCAGATGGCATTCGCGACCAAGTCGATCTCGACCGAGCTTCTCCGCAACAACGCAGCGCTGATCAGCCGCGGAGCGAAGTCGTTCGACGTGCCGACGATCCTTACGACGGTCGCCGTCGACAGCTTCTCCGGGCCGATGTTCGACGAGATCAAGGAGGCGTTTCCAGGCCAGGCGATGCTCGACCGCACCTCGATGAACACCTGGGAGGACCAAGGCGTGATCGACGAGGTCAACCGCATCGGCAAGGAGCGGATCGTGTTCGCCGGCCTCTGGACGAGCGTCTGCATCGTCGGCCCAATCGCCTCCGCGATCGATCAGGGCTTCGACTGCTACTTCATCGCCGATGCCTGCGGCGACATCTCGGTCGAAGCGCATGACCGCGCGGTGCAGCGCATGATCCAGCTCGGCGCCAAGCCGATGACCTCGCTCCAGTATCTGCTCGAACTGCAGCGCGACTGGGCTCGGACGGAGACCTACGACTCGACCACCGGCATCGCGAAGAAGTGGGGCGGCGCCTACGGGCTCGGCGTCACCTACGCGAAGACGATGTTCGGCGCGTCCGAAGGCGCCCACGCCTGACGTCTTTCCCGGCCTTCATCCCAAATGCACGGAGACCCTTCATGACCTACGTAACCACCCAGGACGGCGCCGAGATCTTCTACAAGGACTGGGGTCCGAAGGACGCCCAGCCGATCATGTTCCATCACGGCTGGCCGCTGTCGTCGGACGACTGGGACACGCAGATGCTGTTCTTCCTCGACAACGGCTTCCGCGTCGTCGCTCACGACCGCCGCGGTCATGGCCGCTCGAGCCAGATCGGCACGGGTCACGACATGGACCACTACGCCGCGGACGCGGCCGCCGTGGTCGAGCACCTCGACCTGACCAACGTCGTGCACATCGGTCACTCGACGGGCGGCGGCGAGGTCGCGCGCTACGTCGCCAAGTATGGCCAGCCCCAGGGCCGCGTCGCGAAGATGGTGCTGGTGAGCTCCGTTCCGCCGATCATGGTCAAGACCGACAGCAACCCGGATGGTCTGCCTATCGAAGTGCTCGACGGCATTCGCGCCGGCCTGGCCGCCAGCCGCACCAAGCTGTTCCTCGATTTCGCGACAGGGCCCTTCTACGGCTTCAACCGTCCGGGCGCGAAGGTCGAGCAGTCGGTGATCGACAACTGGTGGCGTCAGGGCATGATGGGCAGCGCTCAGGCTCACTATCTCGGCATCAAGGCGTTTTCCGAGACGGACCAGACTGAAGACCTCAAGGCGATCACCGTGCCTTCGCTGGTGCTGCAGGGCGATGACGACCAGGTCGTTCCCTACAAGAACGCCTCGGTGAAGCAGGCCGACCTGCTGCCGAACGCGACGCTCAAGATCTATCCGGGGTTCAGTCACGGCATGCTGACCGTCGATGCCGATACGATCAACCCGGACCTGCTCGCCTTCGTGCGCAGCTGACTCCACGACGTCGAGGAGACCTTTCATGAAGCCCTATCTCATTTCGCTCGCCGCGGGCCTGCTGATCGGCGCCATCTACAGCCTCCTCGACGTCAAGTCGCCGGCACCGCCGATGATCGCCCTGGTCGGTCTGCTCGGCATCCTGCTCGGTGAGCAGGTGATGCCGATCGCCCGGCGGGTGATCGACGGACAGCCGATCAGGACGGCTATCGCCGGCACCTGTTCGGGCACCGTGCTCGGACGGTTGCCTGGCGACCCGGCAGCACCGCCCCCACGCGACGTCGCATGACGCCCACGCGCCGCGAGACGCTGGCAGGCGGCGCTGCGGCGATGGCCCTGCTCGCGACACCTGCCGCCGCCATTAAACGGAGAAAATCCATGTCCGACATGATCATCGTCAACGCCAAGGTGACGACACTCGACCGCGAGAACCCGGAAGCTCAGGCGATCGCCATACGCGACGGAAAGTTCCTGACGGTGGGCAGTGAGCAGGAGGTGCGCGCCGCGGCACCGGGCGCTGACGTCATCGATGCGAAGGGCCGCCGCATCATTCCCGGGCTGATCGACAGCCACATGCATGTCATCCGCGGCGGGCTCAACTACAACATGGAACTACGCTGGGACGGCGTGCCGAGCCTCGCCGACGCGATGGCGATGCTCAAGCGGCAGGTCGACAACACCCCCGCCCCGCAATGGGTGCGCGTCGTCGGTGGATTCACCGAACACCAGTTCGCCGAGAAGCGCCTGCCGACGATCGCCGAACTGAACGCGGTCGCGCCCGATACGCCGGTGTTCATCCTCCACCTCTACGACCGCGCGCTGCTGAACGCCGCGGCGCTGCGCGTCGTCGGCTACGGCAAGGACACCCCCAACCCGCCAGGCGGCGAGATCGTCCGCGATGCGGCGGGCAACCCGACCGGCCTGCTGCTCGCGCACCCCAATGCGACGATCCTCTATTCGACGCTCGCCAAGGGACCGAAGCTGCCACCGGAGTATCAGCTCAACTCCACCCGCCACTTCATGCGCGAGATGAACTCGCTCGGCGTCACCGGCGTGATCGATGCAGGCGGCGGCTTCCAGAACTATCCCGACGACTATGAGATCATCGAGAAGCTACATGCGGACGACCAGCTGACGCTGCGCATCAGCTACAACCTCTTCACCCAGAAGCCGAAGGAGGAGCTCTCCGACTTCCAGGGTTGGGTGAAGCAGGTCACGCCCGGCCAGGGCGACGACAAGTACCGCCACAACGGCGCCGGCGAGATGCTCGTCTATTCCGCTGCCGACTTCGAGGACTTCCGCGTCGAGCGCCCCGACATGCCGGCGAACATGGAAGACGATCTTGAACCCGTCATCCGCCTGCTCGCCGAGCACAAGTGGCCGTGGCGCCTGCATGCGACCTACGACCAGACGATCGGCCGCGCGCTCGACGTGTACGAGAAGGTGGCGAAGGACATCCCGTTCGACGGGATCAACTGGTTCTTCGACCATGCCGAGACGATCACCGACCGCAACATCGATCGGATCGCAGCGCTCGGCGGCGGCATCGCGGTCCAGCACCGCATGGCGTATCAGGGCGAGTATTTCGTCGAACGCTACGGCGCCAAGGCCGCCGAGCGGACGCCGCCGATCGCCAAGATGCTCGCCGCCGGGATCCATGTCGGCGCCGGCACCGACGCCACGCGCGTCGCGAGCTACAATCCATGGGTGTCGCTCAACTGGCTGGTGACCGGCAGGACCGTCGGCGGCCTCGGCCTCTACCCCGGTGCCAACCGCGTCAGCCGCGAGAAGGCGCTGGCGATGTGGACGCACGAGAACACCTGGTTCTCGAACGAGGTCGGCAAGAAGGGCCGGATCAAGGCCGGGCAACTCGCCGATCTCGCGGTGCTGTCGGACGACTATCTGACCGTCCCGGAGACCGACATCCCTCATCTGCGGTCCGTCCTGACGCTGCTCGGCGGCAAGGTGGTGTTCGGCGAAGGCGACTACGCACCGCTAGCGCCGGCGCTGCCCAAGCCGATGCCCGACTGGTCGCCGGTCGCGACGTTCGGTGGCTACCACCGCACGCCGGAAGCCTCCGCCAAGCTCGCCGCCGCCTGCGGATGCGCGAGCGGATGCTCTGTTCACGGCCACGACCATGCAGCGGCACTCGGTCGCGACGTCCCGGTCGCCGACGTCCAGAGCTTCTGGGGTTCGTTCGGCTGCGGCTGCTGGGCGGTCTGATCACGAGAATAGGAGAAGAATAATGAAGCGTCTGAACCTGTTCATCGCCATCGCCCTGTTGGGATCGGTGCCATCGGCGCCAGTCCTGGCAAGGGAGGCGGCACCGTCGGCCGACTATTCGGTCGGACCTCAATACGACACCACGCACATCTACGTGGCACCGGAGGACTTCGATCGCTTCGTCGCCAGCGTCATCGCGACCTTCGGCGGCACGGCCACCAAGCAGGGCGTGTTCAAGGTAACGCCCACCGCAAGCGAGACCATGTCGCAGCTGGTACTGACGCCCGCGGGATCGCTGTCGGTCTTCGGGTTCAAGACGCCGATCCCCTACCCGTTCGGCGCGGAGCGGAACGGGTATCTCGTCAACGACATGGACGCGGCAGTCGCCGCGGCGACAAAGCACGGCGCGGTGAGGATGGTCACGACCTTCCCCGATCCGATCGGCCGCGACGCGGTCGTGCAGTGGCCGGGCGGCGTCGCCATGCAGATCTACTGGCACACCGCGAAACCGAACTATCCGGCGCTGACCACGGTCCCCGAGAACCGCGTCTATCTGACGGCCGACGTGGCGGACACCTTCGTCAAGCATTGGCTGGCATTCTCGAAGGGCCGGATCACCGCCGACACGAAGGCCGCGCCTGGGGTCGAGATCGGACAGCAGGGCAAGACCTACCGCCGCATCGCGATCACGTCCGGCTATGGCCGGATGACGGTTGCGGTGTCCGACGGGCAGATCGGCTGGCCCTATGGTCGCGAGACGACCGGCTACGAGGTGTCCGATCTTCAGGCGACCCTGGCGAAGGCAACGGCAGCAGGCGTCGAGACGCTGGTAGCTCCCCAGACCTCCGGTGGCCGACAGTCGGCCATGGTGCGCTTTCCCGGCGGGTACATCGCCGAGATCCACGCGTCGGCGGGCCAGTGAGATCATGACCCCGTCCGCTGAACCCCGCTTCGTCGATGCGATACTCGAGTGGCGCTGGACGGGCTTCGTCGCCCGGCTGGCATTGGTCGGCGCCTATCTCCTGGGCGGGGTGGTCAAGGCGACCGACTGGTCCGCCGCGGTCGCCGAGCAGGCGCATTTCGGAATGGTGCCGCCCGCCTTCTGGGCGGCGTTGACGATCGTCGTCGAGATCATAGGCCCGCTTCTCATCCTCTCGGGGCGCTTCGTCTGGCTCGGTGCGGGAATGCTGGGTGCGTTCACGCTATTCGCCGCATTCACGGCGAACGCCTTCTGGTCGATGCCGATGGGTCAGGAGCGCTTCATGGCGACCAACGCGTTCTTCGAGCATCTCGGACTCATCGGCGGGTTCGTGCTCGCGGCCATCGTGGCGGAGCGCGACAACCGTCGTGCGTAGGCTCGCATTCCTTGCCCTCGCGCTCGCCGGACGAGCCGAAGCGCAATCGACGGAGGCCTGGCAGCCACCGACGCTCACGATCACCCGGTATGACGAGGACTGGAGCGTGGATGCGGAGGCCGCTGAACGCGCCAAGACCTGGACGGGGCGGTTCAAGTACATCCCGATCTCACCCGACGCGTATCTGACGACGGGCATCGAACTGCGCGCGCGTGACGAAGCGTATCGCGACAACCTCTGGGGCGGCGGTCCCGCACCCGACGACGGCTACCTGTGGCTCCGTGCGATGCCGTACGCCGATCTCCATATCGGTCGCGTTCGCGGCTTCGTGCAGCCGATCGCTGCCTATGCAGTGGGTGTATCGCCGTCCGCCAGCCCGATCGACCAGACGCGCGTCGACCTCCTGCAGGGCTTCTTCGACGTTCGTCTCGGCGGCGCTGCGACCAACGCGATGAACGACACCGGAGTGACGGTGCGCGCGGGTCGGCAGATGATCTCGCTCGGCACCGAGCGCCTGATCGGGACGCGCTACGGACCGAACGTCCCGCTGGCGTTCGACGGGCTCCGGTCGCTCATTTCCCTGAACGGCGCGACCGTCAGCCTGCTGGCCGTCCGCCCGGTCCAGCCCGGCAGCGGGACGCTCGATGATCGGCGCTCGCGGAGCAAGTCGTTATGGGCGGCCTATGCCACCATCGGTGACGGCGACACCGGGCTCGACCTCTACTACATCGGATATCGCAACACGGCGGCGGTCTTCGGCCTCCGTGCAGGACGCGAGGTGCGGCACAGCATCGGCGCTCGGTCGTTCGGCAGGGCCTCGGACTGGCACTGGAACATCGAGGGCATCGCCCAGTTCGGCCGGTTCGCCGGCGGACCGATCGCGGCGTGGACGCTCGGCACCGAGGTCGGACGCAGCTTCCCGGACGCGCCGCTGGCCCCCGACGCGGTCCTGCGGTTCAACGTGGTGAGCGGCGACCGTCACCGCGGCGACGATAGCCTCGGCACGTTCAACGCGCTGTTCCCCAAGGGCAAGTATTTCGGCGAGCTGTCCCCGGTCGGCCCTACCAACATCGTCAGCGTCAATCCGCGTGTCGGAATGACGCTGACGAAGACGGTTTCGGCCAGCCTCGCCGGCGCGGCGTACTGGCGCTATTCGCTCAGCGACGGCGTGTACGACATCCCCGGCAACCTGATCCGCGCACCAGGCACGTCGCGCGCCCGGTTCATCGGCAAGGAGGTCGAGGCGACACTCGCCTGGCAGGTGACGCCGGAACTCGAACTGTCGACCTCGCTGTCCGCATTCCCGCCCGGCCAGTTCATTCGCGACACTGGATCCGGAAAGACGATCACGATGCTGGGGCTGGAAAGCAACTTCCGGTTCTGAGCGACGCCACCTCACGCGACTCTGAATGGAGACGACCATGACCGTTACCGCCGCTGCGCCGTTCGATCCGCGCATACCGCTTCTGCTGCTCCTCTCGACGACTACGGGCCTCGTCGACGCGGCGAGCGTCCTGGGTCTCGGGAAGGTCTTCACCGCGAACATGACGGGCAACGTCGTGTTCCTCGGGTTCGCCGCGGCGGGCGCGCCGGGCTTCAAGGTTCTCCCGTTTCTGGCCGCGATCGCAAGCTTCCTGGTCGGGGCGGTCATCGCCGGACGCATGGGCAAGGCGAATGTCGGTCGGACCGAACGGCGTTGGCTCGTCGTATCCGCGTCGATCGAGGCGGTCCTGCTCTGGGCGGCCGCGATCGTCGCGATCGACTTCGACGTCGCGACCCAGGCGCCTCAGGCGCGACTGTTCGCGATCATCGCTCTCACCGGCGTCGCCATGGGGTACCGCAACGGCACGATCCGGCAGCTGAAGGTGGCCGATCTCACCACCACCGTGCTGACGATGACGTTTACCGGTCTCGGTGCCGACTCCAGCGTCGCGGGTGGTGCCAACACCAACTGGCGGAGACGCATCGCCGCCGTCGTGGCGATCTTCGTGGGCGCGGCGATCGGCGCCTGCCTGCTTTTCACGTTCGGTCTCGTCGCGCCGTTGGCGGTCGCCGGCACCGTGATCCTCCTCGCGACGATCGGCTGCGCACTGCATCCCGCATCGGTCCGCAAGGTCGCAGCGTGATCGGGGATCCGAGCCTCGAGGATCTCGGGCGAATGATCGCGGAACGAGTCAACGAACTGACTGGCGTAGACGTCGACGAAATCCGTCATGAGATGGGTCCTGATCGGCAGGTTCGGACGAACGGTCCCACCGATCCCGACTGGACCTTCGACGGACATGCCGTCGCAAGCGAGGTCGGAGCGGCCATCAGTCAGGCGGTACGCGAGTTCGGTACCTCTTACCCACGCACCGCGGATCGTTAGATGTCGGGGGCTGGAACCACGTTTGCCCAGAGCGGCAATGGAAGGCGTTTCGACGATGCGTGAGCCGGAACGGCTCGGGAAGCGCTGGGCTGTTGACGCGCACATCCCAATCGGTCCGACGAAGACACGAAGCTGACCCATCTGCTCGCGGACCGCCAAATGGAGAGGTCCAAGGGACGGGACGGATCGTCAGATAACGGTCCAAAGCCCTGGGTTGGGATCGCGGAAAGAGAATGCGTCGTTCTTCATAGTCGCGCGAACGTTGCAGCGTCCGCTATCTGCGTCTCGCTGGGGCGGACGCCCGTGTAGAGCACGAACTGCTCCACGGCCTGCAATACGGCTACGTCCGCGCCGGTGATGACGCGTTTGCCGGCCAATCGCGCGAGGCGCAGGAACGCGGTTTCGGCAGGGTACTGAACGACGTCGAACACGATGTCCGCTTGTTCGATCGCGCTTGTCTCGAAGGGCAAGGCCGCCAAATCGCCGCCGTCCATACCGATCGGCGTCACGTTGATGAGGATCTTCGCGCTTCTAGTCGGCTCGGGCGTCCAGTCATAACCGTACAGGTCGGCGAGTTCGCGTCCCGCCTTCTCATTTCGCGCGATGAGGGTACCCTTGCCGAACCCGGCGTCCCGAAACGCCGCCGCTGTCGCCTTGGCCATCCCGCCGGAACCCCGCAGCACGAAGTCCGTCGCCGGATCGATATCTGCGATCAACAGGCGTACCGCGCCGTAGTCCGTGTTGTGGCCGACCAACCGCCCATCATCGTTGACGATCGTGTTCACGCTGTCGATGGCCGCTGCTGATGGGTCCAGTTCGTCGATCAACGGAATAACCGCTTCCTTGAACGGCATCGAGATCGCGCACCCGCGGATGGACAGCGCTCGAATTCCGCCGATTGCCGCGACGAGATCGGTCGTGCTGAACGCCTTGTAGATGAAGTCCAGCCCACACGCCTCGTAGAGGCGGTTGTGAAAGCGCGAACCGAAATTACCCGGACGGGCCGAGAGGGACATGCAGACGCGAGTGTCGCGTCCGACAAGGGGTTTCTGGGTCATGGTAACGTGCTAGGCGCCACGAAGTTGATTGGCGATACGTATCGGCAGCGAAGGCTTACTCGGCAACGGATGATGAATACCGCGAGCGCCGCCATGATCGGCTTCTCGCTCGAACATGATCGTTCCCATAGACCGACCGAGTTTCTGGAATGGGAAGGAAAGCGGACGGGCGGCTTTCGGGCGACGTGTCCTCGATAGGTGCCGTTCGATCGGGTACGGTCATTCGGCGTAAGGTTCGCCGGTCTGCCGATCGAGTATCCGAAAAGCCCTCGAACCCACCTCGCGCCGACAAAGGCGCAGCTCAAGTAGGGCTCCCTGGATCGACAAGCGTACTGCCACCGTTGTCCACGCGCGCGGCAAGCCGATATCGGCGATCTCCACTGCGTATCTCAAATTCGATAGCTCAGCCATCAACGCGCCTTAAAGTTCAATGGCCACGCTATACCGACCAACGCGCTGGCGATAGCCGTTCGGCAGATCTCTTTCCGAAAGGTCCGACGGCAAGCCAAGGGGGGAGGCCTGAAAACCTCCCCGTCCCGTTACTGCCTTTCCGCACGTTTATGATGCGGAACAGAGCCAACGCGGTTTACGCGTTCTCACGCGCAAGACAGCCTTTTCGAACAACGCCGGACATGCGCCTGTTATGGAGGCGGCTCCGCCCACGGTGTCATTAACGGGCAATGCCGCTCGAATATCCATACTCGATGGAGTAACCCAACGATTTCTCCGTGGAAGCGCTAGTTCGAATAGTACTGAAGGTCCGTATTGGCCCATACACCTACTTGTCAGCTCTTTCGTCCATCACATTGTTGATCAGCGAGGCGGCTCCAGCCTCGCCTAGCAACCGTCCCATTTTGATCGCCACCGCTGGCGTCATTGAGACGATCTCTCCGTCGTGTCCCTCGACAAAGACATGTCCGTCTTCGACCCATACCTGTCTAGGATCCCCGTACTTTTTCGCGCCAGCCAAATGATTGATAACTTGATCAATCTCATCTGCGTTTAGGAGGTTTTTTGGTTTATCAAGGTCCATGGCGATCCAAACATCTGAGATAAGCTTATACTACATCTACCATCTCACGTAACAACGGCAATCTTCTTTAACAGTCCGTGTTCACCACCTTCTTACATTCGTCAACTGCGCGATCGCCAGGAATATTTGCATGACTTGCCATAAGACAGTCGGCGAAATTTTTGCTTTCCCAATACTGGTTCCAGACTACCCGGTTCCGAAATAGCGGCTTGGAAAAGTCGATGGGAAAAACAAGCTGAACAAGCGACCGCTTTCGGTAGTTGGATTTATCACCTGAGCGTCCGGGTTTGGGCGTTCCTGCCAACCTGCCCTTCCCCTCGGGATCAAGAATAGGGAAAGTCGCACCCGTTAGGTCAGGGCGAGTTCAACGTTGCGAGCTGCAACGATTACGGCAGCGCCTTTCCGTCGTCGCCCACCCGCTCGATCGTCGTCTTTCCGTCGGGAGCCACGATCGCGTCCAGACGTCGCTTGCCGGCCGGGTCGATCAGCACGACGCCCGATCCCCCCAGGTTGTTGAGAAACAGGTACGCCGAGGCGCCACCCTTCCGGTCGAACTTCACGTGCGCGCCCTTGTCGTCGATCTCCAGCGCCGCGACCGGGCCTCCGGCTACCGGATTGGAGAGCTTGACCGCAGGCCGACCGTCCACGTCCAAAGCGACGCTCGCGCCCGTCTCTCCGTCCGCGCGAAGGAGCACGATCGTCGGCGTACCGTCCTTGGCGGAGATCAGGATGCGCGGTTTTCCCTGCGCGTCCACGATGCGTATCTCCTGGGACGTGATCGGCGGTGGCGGCAAATCAGTCATGTTCGTTCCTTTGCGATGCAGGGTGTTGGAAAATCAGGATGGCCTACGGACCGTACGGATCCACACGGCGGACGCGATCGAAGCGACGGCAGCGGCGATCCAGGCGCCGTCCTCCCAGAAGTGGACGAAAACCGAACCTGCGATGCAACCGAGAAGAAAGCCTGCTAGAACCGGCCAGGTGTCGTGCCACTGCTTCCTGGCGGCGTCGTAGTCCGACAGGCGGTACATGACGATCGAGACCAGCGAGAGCGTGCACGCGACGATGTTGCCGGTCATCACGGCCGTGGTCGGCGAGGGCTTGGTGCTCAGATGGAGCAGGGCGTTCTGGGAGGCCATCGCCGCCACGGCCAGCATCGCGACGATCCCGGCCTCCGCAGCGAGAGGCGCGAGCGAAGGTCGAGCCGCGAACGCGACGAGCGCGGCGAACGTCAGGAGAACCGACTGGAGGATCAGGAAGGCATCCTGGATCTTGCCCGCTTCCATTCGCCTGCGCCGGACGATGATCGCGAGAACAGCGGCCACGATTATGAACATCGGAACGGCGAGCACCTGTGTCGGATGCATGGGACGTCCGTTGAGAGCGTCCGCTGCCATCACGACCAGGTTCCCGGTTATGTGCGCCGTGAAGAGTCCGCCCAGCGTCAACCAACTCGTGACGTCGACGATGCCGGCGACGAAGCCAAGGCAGGCAGGCAGGCTCTGCGGCGTCACCGGAAGATCCGACGGCTGCGAAGCCGCGACAAGAGTGTCGCTCATCGAGGCGCGCTCGGCCAGAACGTGTCGTAGAGATGCTTGGGGATGACGATGCAGACCGTCATCGCAGCCACGATCAGAAGCGCGGTCAACCCGTCGGCCACCACCCCTTCCAGTATCGGGACGGCTGCCGCGTGATCGGCGAACTGGAGCGACGTCAGCCCGCCCATCATTCGGAACACGAACACCCCCGGCATCAACGATACGATGGACGCGAATCCGATGCCCGCGAACGGGATCCGATGCCGTCGGGCGACGGGCACCAACAGTGTTCCCGCGACCAGACCGGCGATGCCGGCACCTCCGGCAGGTCCGACGTGCAGCTCGCTCATCGCAAGCCACCGCACGCCGTCGACGGCCATTGCGGTCGCGATCGGCCAGCCGAGCAGACGCAGGGGCATCGAGAAGAAGACGCTGTAGCACGAGGCCGCCACGCCGGCCGCGATGATGACCGGCCATAGGGCGACCGTTCGCCCCACTGGTGCCGCCGGCAGCGACACGTCCCAGACGCTGAGACCGACCAGGAGCCCCGCGCTGATCGAAAGCAGAATGAGCGCAGCGAAGAGCAGTCGCGAAGCCCCGAGCGGCAGACGGCCGGCGAGCAGATCGAGCGTTCCGTTCAGCAGATGGGGACCGGGCACGATCACCATGCAGGGACATACGGCTATCAGCCTGAGGTCCGAACTGATGTTGAGGCGCACCCCCAGGGCACCGATCAATCCTGCGAGGAGAGCTGCCAGGAACGCCTGCGCGAAGGCGTTTGCCCCGTATCGCGATGACAGGCGCCGGACATATCCGCCGGCGCCGGCGCTGACGAACATGAGCATGACCGCGGGAAGGTGTTCGACGCCGAACGTGACCGACAACGCGACCGCTCCGGTCGCGCACGCCAACGCGAACAGGTGATTTGACGAGGGCGGCATCGCTCCGACGGTCTTCAGGCGAGCCCGCACCTCCGTACTCGGTAGCCGTTCAGCGATCGCCGCATCGATGACCCTGCTGGTGGCCAGGACGCGGTTCATCCCGACGTTCGACGGAGTGACGTCCAGCAGCGCGATCGGGCGACCGGCTGCGCCAGGTCCCTCGCGGAGCGAAACCTCGCCCCATCGCGGCATGACGGCGATGTCGGCGTCGTAGTGCCGAACGAGGCGCTCGACCGATCTGACCGTCTCGTCGGTCTGCTGTCCGTTGCCGTGAAGGTTAATCACGGCATCCCCGATCAGCCCCACGACATCATGATCCTGCAACGCCGACATACAACAAACCCCTGATACCGCTGCCAACGGCAATAGTTCTTTTGTTGGAGGATCGCCATACGCTCAGACTAAAGTGTTCGGTTTATCCAAGTTCTGGATATCCGATACATAGGAGCTCCGTAACTACTCGTTACTAGAGGCGTTGTTGTTGCCAAGAGATCGCTGACTAACGATGCGATACGTTCATCGATACGATTGAACGTGACTGCCGGCCATGCCCTGCGGGGCGACCCCTTGTCCGGACGCGATCATCTCGAAGCATGAAAAGGAGCAGACCAGTGACCAATTCCACCGCCGAGAAGAAGCCTCAGACGTCGGAAACGCCTTCCATGAAGGAACTCCCGATCGGGCTGAAGGCGACGGGCGAACGCAAGGAGTTCGACTCCATGGGGACGGTCATGGTTCCTGCGGATCGGTACTGGGGTGCACAGACCCAGCGCTCCCTGAAGCACTTCTCCATCGGCAACGACAAGATGCCGAAGGAAGTCTACCATGCGTACGGATACGTGAAGAAGGCGGCCGCGCTGGTGAACGCGAAGGCCGGAAGGCTGGAGCAGTGGCGTGCGGATGCGATAATCCGCGCAGCCGACGAGACGATCGCGGGTGCTCTGGACGACGACTACCCGCTGTACGTGTGGCAGACCGGGTCCGGCACGCAGTCGAACATGAACGTCAACGAGGTCCTCTCCAACCGCGCGATCCAGTTGCTCGGCGGCGAACTGGGAACCCAGACGCCCGTGCATCCCAACGATCACGTCAACATGGGACAGTCGTCGAACGACACGTTCCCGACGGCCATGCACATCGCGACCGTGCTCGAACTCGACGAGGTCCTGCTTCCCCAGGCGGAGAAGTTCGCGATCGCCATCGAGGCCAAGAGCGACGAGTGGATGGACGTGGTCAAGACGGGCCGGACGCATCTTCAGGACGCCGTGCCCCTGACCGTTGGGCAGGAATGGTCGGGCTACGCGACGCAGGTCCGCGATGCGATCGCCGCAGTCCGGGCGTCGATGGGCGGACTCTACAAGCTGGCCGCAGGGGGCACCGCGGTAGGGACCGGTCTGAACTCGCCTAAGGGCTTCTCGATCGAGATAGCCGAAGCGATCGCCGACCTCACCCACAAGCCGTTCATCACGGCACCCAACAAGTTCGCCGCGCAGGGCTCTCTCGACGCGATGGTCGCGACCATGGCGACGCTGCGCGGTCTGGCCGTCTCCCTGATGAAGATCGCGAACGACATGCGCTGGCTTGCATCCGGCCCCCGCTGCGGCCTGGGCGAACTGCTGCTGCCCCAGAACGAGCCCGGGTCCTCGATCATGCCGGGCAAGGTCAACCCGACACAGTGCGAGGCCATGGTCATGGTCTGCATCCAGGTGATCGGGGAGGACAACGCGGTCGCGTTCGCAGGCAGCCAGGGCAACTTCGAGCTGAACGCGATGCGTCCGATCATCATCAACAACGTCCTCCACTCCGCCCGGATCCTCGGTGACATGTGCGAGAAGATGCGCACCTACTCGATCGAAGGCACGACCTTGAACCGTGAGCGGATCGACGCGTCCGTGAACGAGTCGCTGATGCTGGTGACGGCTCTCTCGCCGGTGATCGGTTACGACAACGCCGCCCACATCGCCGAAGCCGCCAACGCGGACGGCTCGACTCTGAAGGAGGCGGCGCTGAAATCGGGCAAGGTCGACGAGGCGACATTCGACCGGGTGGTCGATCCGGGCAAGCTCGTCGGAGAAGGCGTCGGCGGCGCCTGATCACTTACGGCGCTGCGTTCGGATGCCTGGAGTTCAGGGCATCCGGACGGAGCCAAAGGACGTCGGCATTCACTCGCCCTCACGATCGTGAACGAACGACGCGGCTTGCCCGACGCGACAAGTCCCCTTCCCCAAGCTGGTACGACATTCGCGCGGCCCAGCACGCCCCACCCCGTCGGGCGAACGCTCGACATCTCAGCATTCCGGAGATCGCCATGTACTGTACCGTCGCAGACCTGTTTGCGGAGACTCTTCACCTCGCGGGCGTGAAGCGGATATACGGCGTCGTCGGCGATAGCCTCAACGGTTTGACGGACAGCCTTCGGAGGCAGGGCAAGATCGAATGGGTCCATGTCCGCAACGAGGAGGCCGCCGCGTTCGCAGCAGGCGCCGAGGCACAGTTGACCGGCCAGCTCGCGGTCTGCGCCGGGTCCTGTGGCCCGGGCAACATGCACCTCATCAACGGTCTGTACGACTGCAACCGCACCCGCGTACCCGTTTTGGCGATCGCCGCTCAGGTGCCCAGTGCCGAGATCGGCTCGAACTACTTCCAGGAGACCCGGCCGGAGGCGCTCTTCCGCGAGTGCAGCGTCTACTGCGAGACCATCTCGAACGCCGACCAGATGCCCCGCACGCTGGATACGGCGATACGGGCGGCCGTCGGACATCGTGGCGTCTCGGTGGTGTCGATCCCGGGCGACGTCGGACTTCATCCCGTTGTCGGACGACGCGCCCGCTCGGACCGGGCGCTGCTGCCGTCGGCCGCGACCGTGGTTCCGCAGGCCGCCGACATCGACGCCTTGGCCGCCATGCTGAACAACGCCGACCGCGTCACGATCCTCGCGGGTCGTGGGTGCCGTACGGCGCATGCGCAACTGCTGAAGATCGCCGAAGCGTTGCAGGCCCCGATCGTGCATGCGCTTGGCGGAAAGGAGTTCGTCGAATACGACAATCCGTTCGACGTCGGAATGACCGGACTGATCGGCTTCTCGTCCGGCTACGACGCTATGAAGGCGTGCGACATGCTGCTCATGCTCGGCACCGACTTTCCGTACCGGCAGTTCTACCCAGAAGACGCGCTGGTCGCCCAGATCGATCTCCGGCCCGAGAACCTCGGACGCCGGACGGGGATCGATTTGGGTCTCATCGGAGACGTCGGTCCGACGATCGACGCCCTGCTTCCCCATATCGCCGGCGAGCGCGACGGATCGTTCCTCCGAGCCGCCCGAAAGGACTACGCGAAGGCGCGCGAGGCGCTGGACGAACTCGCCGACGGCAAGGCGGGAAGCGGCGTGGTCCACCCTCAGCACGTCGCCCGCGTCCTGAGCGAACTGGCCGCCGACGACGCCGTGTTCTCCTGCGACGTCGGAACGCCGACGGTCTGGGCGGCACGGTATCTCGAGATGAACGGCCGCCGCCGCCTGATCGGATCCTTCAACCACGGATCGATGGCGAATGCCCTGCCGCAGGCGATCGGCGCGCAGTCCGCGTATCCCGGCCGTCAGGTCATAACTCTGTCGGGCGACGGCGGCCTGGCAATGCTGATGGGAGAGCTTCTCACGCTTCGGCAGCAGGCGCTTCCCGTCAAGGTGGTGGTCTTCAACAACGGATCGCTGGGTTTCGTCGAGTTGGAGATGAAGGCCGCCGGGCTGATCGAGACCGGCGTCGCTCTCGACAACCCGGACTTCGCTGCGATGGCGCGGACGATAGGGTTGCACGGGGTCCGGGTGACCGACCCCGGTGAACTGGAAGCCGCAATCAAGGAAGTGCTGGCGCATCCGGGCCCTGCCCTGCTCGACGTCGTCACCGCACGTACGGAACTCGTGGTACCGCCCAGGATCGATCTGGAACAGATGAAGGGGTTCACGCTCTACATGGCGAAGGCCATCATCAGCGGCCGCGGCGGCGAGGTCGTCGAATTGGCGAAGACGAACTCGGGGTTGCTGAAACGCTTCATATGAAGACG
>NZ_JACONT010000018.1 GCF_014358075.1 Sphingomonas albertensis
TCGGCTGGTTGGGGATCGGCAGACACATCAGCGGCCGACCCACCCCCTGCCCCTCCCTTCCAGGGAGGGGAGTCTGGGGTGGACAGCCATGCGTCGACATCATGCGTTGGCGAGAGTGGATCGAGCATCCCGCCTGCCGCCATCGCGGTCGCCAACGCGCGGCGGCGCTCCCCCATGTCGGGCCAGCGCTTCCGCAACGCGCCACGCGCCGCCTGCAACGCCAGCGCGAGCTTGCCCAGATCGGCCGGCACCAGTGCCTCCAGCCGCTGCCGCAACGCCGCCGCCAGCCCCGCCGACACGCCGCTCGTCCCGATCGCGATCAGCACCGGCGCACGGTCGACGATCGCCGGCAGCGTGAAGTCGCACAGCGCCGAGCGATCGACTGCGTTGACCAGTATCCCCCGCGCCTTCAGCCGCGCGACCGCGGCCAGCGCCTCGTCCTCGTCGTCGATCGCGACGATCGCCAGCGACGCCGCAGCATCCTCGCCGACCACATCCGCGCCCGCGCGATCGAGCAACCGCCGCTTCGCATCCGCCGCCTCGCCCTCGCCCAGCAGGATCACCGGGCGCCCCGCCAGCCTGACGAACAGCGGCAGGCTTTGTAGCGGGGGGGGTAACGGGAAGGGCAGCGGAGCGGGTGATATCACCGCTTGAGCCATTCCGGCACGCGCTCGGCGGCTAGGATCGTCTCCGGGTGAATCCGATCGGCGACCACCGCGAACCGATCGCCGTCGACCAGCACCTCGGGCACCAGCGCGCGGCTGTTATAGGTCGACGCCATCGTCGCGCCGTAAGCGCCCGCGGTGCGGAACACGCCGAGATCGCCCGACTTCACTGCGTCGATATCGCGCCCCATTGCGAAGGTGTCGCCGGTCTCGCACACCGGCCCGGCGATGTTGGCGGTCATCCGTTCGCCGGTCGGCTCGACCGCGACGAAATCGTGATACGCGTCGTACATCGCGACGCGCGCGAGGTCGTTCATCGCCGCGTCGACGATCACATACGGGTTCACGACGCCGGGCTTCACCCAGATCACTTCGGTCAGCAGCACGCCGGCATTGCCCGCGATCACGCGACCGGGCTCGAACATCAGTTCGACATCCCAATCGGCAGTCGCGCGCGCGACCATCGCGCCATATTCGGCCGGGCTCGGCAGCACGTCACCGGGCTTGTACGGCACGCCGAGGCCACCACCGAGATCGACGCGGCTGATCGTATGACCCGCGGCCCGCAGTTCGGCGACCAGCTCGCCGATCCGCGCATAGGCAGCCTCGAGCGGCGCAAGGTCGGCGAGCTGGCTGCCGATGTGGATCGCCACGCCCCGCAGATCGAGCCCGTCATGCTTCGACAGCCGATCGAACATCGCGACCGCCTGGTCGATCGCGACGCCGAACTTGTTCTCCTTGCGCCCGGTCGAGATCTTCGCATGCGTGCCGGCGTCCACGTCCGGGTTGACGCGCAGCACCGCCGGCGCGCGTTGGCCGCGGGCATGGGCGAGCGCGGCGAGCACTTCGCCCTCTTCCTCAAGCTCGAGATTGAACTGGCCGATCCCGGCGTCGAGCGCCTGCGCCAGTTCACGCCGCGTCTTGCCGACGCCCGAGAACACGATGTCCGACGCGGGGATCCCCGCCGCCAACGCCCGCTGCATCTCGCCCGCCGAAACGACGTCGGCGCCATAACCCTCGTCGGCCAGCACCCGCAGCACCGCGACGTTGGGGTTCGCCTTGATCGCATAGGCCAGGTGGACGCGCCCCGCAGGCTTCAGCGCATCGCGAAACACCTGCGCATGGCGGCGGAAGGTGGCGGTCGAATAGACGTAGACGGGCGTGCCGACGGCCTCGGCGATCGCCGGCAGGGCGACGTCCTCGGCATGCATCACACCGTCACGATAGTCGAAATGGTTCATGGATCAGGTCTTCAATTTGGCGGCGGCAGGTCGAACTCGTCGCTGCGTCGCTCGTCGGATTTGGTCAGCAGCTCGTCGCTGCGCTGCGGGCGTTGCTGCGTGGTGGGCTCGAGCAGTTGCGCGGCGGTCGGCTGCGTCTTCGCACCGTAGGGCGCGACCGGAAGCGTCTTGCCCTCTGCCGGCACCAACCCGTCCGCCGCACCGCAGCCCGACAGCGCCAGCACCAATCCCGCCAATCCCAAAAGCCGTTTCATGCTATCTCCCCCCGCGCGGCGCGGATCGCAGCGCGCACATTGTTGGGCGCAGTGCCGCCGAAGCTGGTCCGGCTGGCGACCGACGCATCGACCGAGAGCACGCCGTACACGCGTTCGTCGATCCGCGCATCGATTGCCTTCAAGTCCTCGATCGGCAACGCATCGAGCGCGACCTTCCGCTCTTCCGCCAGCTTGACGCAGCGCCCGGTGACATGATGCGCCTCGCGGAACGGCAGCCCCGCCTCGCGCACCAGCCAGTCGGCGAGATCGGTCGCGGTCGCAAAGCCGCTCTCGGCCAGCTCGCGCATCCGGTCGGTGCGGAACGTCGCGCTCTCGACCATCCCGGTCATCGCCGCAATCGACAGCGCGAGCAGGTCGTACGCCTCGAACACCGGCGGCTTGTCGTCCTGCATATCCTTCGAATAGGCGAGCGGCAGGCCCTTCATCGTCACCATCAGCGCGGTCATGCAGCCGAGGATCCGCCCGGCATGCCCGCGCACCAGCTCGGCCGCATCGGGGTTGCGCTTCTGCGGCATGATCGAGCTGCCGGTCGACCATTGATCGCTGAGCGCCACGAACCCGAACGGCTGCGACGCCCACAGCACGAACTCCTCGGCAAGCCGCGACAGGTGCAGCGAGGTCTGCGTTGCCGCGGTCAGATACTCGATCGCGAAATCGCGGTCGCTGACGCCGTCGAGCGAGTTGGTCATCGGCCCGTCGAAGCCGAGCGCGGCGGCGGTCATCTCGCGGTCGATCGGGAAGCCCGTGCCCGCGAGCGCGGCCGAACCCAGCGGCGACCGGTTCATCCGTGCGCGCGCGTCGGCGAAGCGCCCGACGTCACGCGAGATCATCGCGTGATACGCCATCAGATGATGCCCAAGCGTCACCGGCTGCGCCGACTGCAAATGCGTGAAGCCCGGCATCACGCTCGCCGCATGCTCTTCCGCCCGCGCGAGAAGCGCCGCCTGGAACCCCGCCAGCGCCGCCAGCGCCTGGTCGATCGCGTCGCGCACCCAGAGCCGGAAATCGGTCGCGACCTGATCGTTGCGCGAGCGCGCGGTATGTAGCCGCCCCGCGACCGGGCCGATCGCATCGGCGAGCCGCGCCTCGGTCTGCATGTGGATATCCTCGAGGACCAGATCCTCCTCGACGCCGTTCGCCGCATAATGCGCCGCCACCGTGTCGAGCCCGGCCGAGATCGTCGCGGCATCCTCCGCCGACACGATGCCCTGCTTGCCGAGCATCGCGACATGCGCCTTCGAGCCGGCAATATCCTGCTGCCAGAGGCGCTTGTCGAAGGGAATGGAGGCGTTTATCTCGCGCATGACCGCTGCCGGCCCCTCGGCGAACCGCCCACCCCACATCGAATTGGAACCGTCCATGTTCTCGCGTCCTGTGTTCAATTCGCTGCCGATCGCCTGTCTTGCCGGGATGGGCCTGCTGGTCGCCGGCTGCGATAGGAAATCGCCCGCGCCGGAGCAAGCAAACGTCGTCGCCGCGAACACGGCGTCCGCCGACGAGGTCGCGCCCGGCCCCGCCCCCGACGAAGCGACCGGCCCCACGGCAAGCGCGGAAAAGCTCGACCGCAGCCACAAGGGCGAGACCGGTCCCGCCGTCGCCTTTACCGCACCCGACGGCAAACCCGTCACGCTCGCGTCGTTCAAGGGCAAGCCGTTGCTGCTCAACCTGTGGGCCACCTGGTGCGCGCCGTGCGTGGCGGAAATGCCGACGCTCGACGCCGCGGCCAAGTCGCTCGCCGGCAAGGTGCAGGTGATCGCGGTCAGCCAGGACATGCAGGGCGCGGAGAAGGTAACGCCGTTCTTCGCCGAGAAGAAGTTCTCGACGCTCAAGCCGTATCTCGATCCGAAACTCGGCCTCAGCCTCGCCTATCAGGCGAACCTGCCCACCACGATCCTGTACGATTCGGCGGGTAAGGAAGTCTGGCGGATGACCGGCGGCTATGAATGGAACACGCCCGCCGCGGCCAAGCTGATCGCGGAGGCGTCGTAACCCTAGAAGCGATGTGCCGACCCGCCTTGGTGACGAGCCAAAGGTTGATGGCGAGCCGGCACCGCATCCTAGGACAGATCGCCACCCGGTGCACCCGATCACGCGGTCGTATCTAACGCCCGATCCGATTGGCGAGCCACGTCGCCGCGGCTTCGGGCGTCTGCTTGTCCGTATCCCGGTCCACGCGGTAGTTCGCATCGCGCATCGCCTCGACCGGGATTCGCCCGACCAGAGGCTTCACCGCGGCGACGAACTTCGCGTCCCCTGCCCGCTTCGGCGCCACCATCAGGATCGCGTCGTATCCCGGGATCGCCCGCCGCGGATCGGTCAGCACGGTCAGCCCATCCGCCGCGATCCGCCCGTCCGACGAGAAGGCCGAGATCACGTCGACGTTCCCGCTCTCCAGCGCGCGGTACATGAAGGTCGGGCTGTACGGCGTGGTCTTGGCGAACCGCAGCGGATAGGCGCGCTTCACCGCCGCCCATTCGGGCCGCTCGAGAAACTCCAGGTCGCTGCCGAGCGTCATTCCCGGCGCGGCCTTCACCAGATCGTCGAGGCTGGCGATTCCCTTGGCCCTGGCGGCGTCGCCCTTCATCGCGAACGCATAGGCATTCTCGAATCCGAGCGAACCGATCAGCCCGACTCCGTGCTCGCGCTTCGCCCAGTCGCCGATCGCCGCGACCATCGCGCCATGCTCGGGCACGTCGGTGCGCTTCATCTCGTTCGCCCAGATCGTCCCGGCATAATCGACATACACGTCGATATCCCCGCCCGAGAGCGCGCCGAACACCACAGCGGACCCGAGCCCGTCGCGATACTCGACGGTATAGCCCGCGCGCTCCAGCCGATCGCCGATCAATCGCGCGAGGATATATTGCTCGGAGAAGTTCTTAGCGCCGACCACCACCGTCCGGTCGCCGCCGCTCGTCGGCCAGAGCGGCACGGTCGCCACCGCCGTTCCCGCCAGCAGCACGACGGCGCTGGCGATCCACAACCACCGCCGCCGCGCGCGGATGCCGTATTCGATCCCGCCGATCAGCGCATCGACCGCCAGCGCCAGCGCCGCCGCCGACACGCAGCCGGCCAGCACCAGCGCCCAGTTCTGCGTCTGCAATCCCGCGAAGATCATGTCGCCGAGACTCGGCTGACCCACGGTGGTCGACAACGTCGCCGCCCCGATCGTCCACACCGCCGCGGTCCGGATGCCGGCGATCAACACCGGCGCAACCAGAGGCGCCTCGACCAGCCGCAGCTTCTGCGCGGGCGTCATGCCGACCGCGTCCGCCGCCTGGATCACCGCCGGATCGATGCCCTGCAGCCCCGCCACCGCATTCCGGATGATCGGCAGCAACGCATACAGCGTCAGCGCGATCAGCGACGGCAGGAAGCCGAGCGCCGGAATCCCCCCCCCGACCAGCGCGGAGAGACTGAGCAACAGCGGATAGAACAGGGCGAGCAGCGCAAGGCTCGGGATCGTCTGCACCAGGCTGGCAAACCCGAGCGAGACGCGTGCGACGGTCGCGTTGCGGGCGGACCAGATTCCCAGCGGCAGGCTGATCGCAATCCCCAGCAACAAGGCCGACGCCGACAGCAGCACATGCGCGGCAAGCAACGGTGGCACGCGGCCGAGTGCATCAAGAAACGCGCTCATGCGACCAGCGCCTGGAGGCGTTCGGCCTGCGCGCGCGGCACCTGCACCAACGCCTGCGCCTCGTCGCCACCCTTGCCCGCCACAAGGTCGGCCGGGGTCGCGTCGGCGACGATCCGCCCGGCCTTCATCACCAGCACGCGGTCCGCCAGCAGCAGCGCCTCCGCCATGTCGTGCGTCACCAGGATCGTGGTCAGGCCGAGCCGGTCGTGCAAGTCCCGAATCCGCGTCCCCAGCGCATCGCGCGTCACCGGATCGAGCGCGCCGAACGCCTCGTCGAGCAGCAGCAGTTTGGCGCCGGGTGCGAGCGCGCGGGCGATGCCGACGCGCTGGCGCTGGCCGCCCGAGAGCGCGTCGGGCATGCGGCTCGCAATGTCGCGGGGCAGGTCGACCAGATCGAGCAGGTCGCCGACCTTGGCCTCTTCCCCGCGCCCCGCGATCCGCAACCCGATCGCGATGTTCTCGGCGATCGTCATGTGCGGGAACAGGCCGATATTCTGGAACACGTAACCGATCCGGCGGCGCAGTTCGGGCGCGGGCTCGGCGGCGACGTCGGCACCGTCGATCGTCACGCGGCCCTCGCTCGGCTCGACGAGGCGATTGATCGTCTTGAGCAGCGTCGACTTGCCCGATCCCGACGTCCCGACCAGCGCGACGAACGCGCCGCGTGCGATCTCCAGCGAGACCGCGTCGACCGCGATCGTCGACCCGTAGGTCTTGGTGACGCGTTCGAAAGCGAGCGCTGGGGAATTGTCTGGCATCTGCGCGCAGGATGCGGGAAACATACCGGAAAATCAAATGGAGAGGGTATGAGCCAGCAGGGCATTTTCATCACCGGCGGCGGATCGGGAATCGGGCGCGCGACGGCGGTACTCTTTGCGCAGAAAGGTTGGCGGGTCGGGCTCGCCGACGTCAACGTCGCAGGACTGGCCGAAACCGCCGCGCTGCTCCCCGCCGACATGGCGTCCACCTACCAGATGGACGTGCGCGATCGCGAGGCGTGGGTCGCCTGCCTCGACGCATTCGTCGCGACCACCGGCGGACGGCTCGACGTGCTGTTCAACAATGCCGGAGTCGGCTCGGGCGGCCCGCTCGCGGATACCGACTTCGCCGAGATCGACCGCGTGATTGCGATCAATCTCGTCGGCGCGCTGAACGGTGCGCGGATCGGCCATGCCTATCTCAAGCGTACGCCCGGATCCTGCCTGCTCAACACCGCATCGGCGTCGGCGATCTACGGCTCGTCCGGCCTCGCGCCCTATTCCGCGACCAAATTCGGCATCCGCGCAATTACCGAAGCACTCGACGGCGAATGGGCGGCGGACGGCATCAAGGTACGCTCGATCGTGCCGAGCTTCATCGACACGCCACTGCTGGATTCCGCCGCGGGGAAAACCAACCACTCGATCCGCGAGACGGTGACGGGCGCAGGGCTGGAACTGACCGGCGTCGACAAGGTCGCCGAAGCCGCCTGGGCCGCAGTCCACGGCGACAGGATCCACACCTATGTCGGCAAGACCGCCCACCGCATGGCCTTCGCGGCCCGATGGATGCCGGGCGCGCTGCGCAAACGTATGCGCCGCAGCATGACGCGCGGGTGATAATCCCCCCTCCCTGGAAGGGAGGGGGGAAGACAGCAGTTCAAACGTCGCCGACGATCGCATCGATCGCCTCGGCCATCTCGATATCGCGCGGGCTCAGGCCGCCCGCATCGTGAGTCGTCAGCAGGATCTCCACCCGGTTCCACACATTCTTCCATTCGGGATGATGGTTCGCCCGCTCGGCGATCAGTGCGACCTGAGTCATGAATCCGAACGCCTCGACGAAATCCGCGAACACGATCGTCCGCGTGATCGCGTCGCGCGCATCGTCGTAATCCCACTCGTCCAGCCCATCGAGCGCCTCGGCCCGCTCGGTCTCGTTCAGCGCTTCGATCATCGGGCTCTCCCTTGCCGCCATAGTTCGCCACCGACTATGGCTGGTGGCATGAGCGGGCAAGCAGCAATACACGGCCGGGACCTCGGGGAAGCCCCCGACGCCGACACGATCGAGGCGATTTGCCGCGCGACGATCGCCAGGCTCCCTGCCCAGTTCGCCGAGCATCTCGGCGACATCGTCTTCGTGGTCGAGGAATATGCCGACGACGAGACGCTCGCCGCGCTCGGGCTGGAGCACCCGCTGGACCTGTCCGGCCTCTATCACGGTCGCCCGCTCGGCGAGAAATCGTCGATGGACTCCGGCGCGATGCCCGACCGCATCGTCCTGTACCGTCGCGCGATCCTGGAGGAATGGATCGAGACCGGGGTCCGCCTCGACGACCTCGTCGCGCACGTCACGATCCACGAGATCGGGCATCATTTCGGCCTCAGCGACGACGACATGCACGCGCTCGAAGATGCCGGGGAAGACGCCGCGGAAGATCAGGCCACGTGAGCCTCGCATTTCGCGACGTCGCGTGCGTGCGGGGCGGGCGGATGCTGTTCTCGGGCGTATCGTTCGATCTCGCACCCGGCGACGCGGCGGTCGTCACCGGCCCCAACGGCATCGGCAAGTCGAGCCTGATCCGCATCGCCGCCGGCCTGCTTCCAGCGTTCGAAGGCGCCGTGACGTGCGATGCGGACAAGGCGCTGCTTACCGAAGCCAGCGCGCTGGACACCGACCGCGCGCTCGTCGCCGCACTCCGCTTCTGGGCCAGCCTCGACCGCGCGCCCGATCCGGACGCGCGCGTCGCCCACGCGTTGCAGGCGCTCGATCTCGAGGCACTGGCCGACATCCCCGTCCGCCTCCTCTCCACCGGCCAGCGCCGCCGCGCCGCCATCGCACGCATTGCCGCCAGCGAAGCCCCGGTCTGGCTGCTCGACGAACCCGCCAACGGGCTCGACACCCACTCGGTCGCGCGCCTGGAGGCATTGATCGCCCGTCACCGCACTGGCGGCGGCATCGCGCTCGTCGCCACCCATCTCCCGCTGTCGATGCCGGGCGCGCAGGAGATCGGCCTGTGATCGCACTCGTCCGCCGTGATCTGCGCCGAAGCGTATCGAGTGGCGGCGCCACGTTGGTCGTCGCGTTCTTCCTGCTGGTCGCCACGTTGTTCCCGTTCGCGATCGGGCCGGATGCGGCGCTGCTCGCGCGGATCGGTGGCGGCGTGATCTGGACCGCGGCGCTGCTCGCAGCCTTGCTCCCGGTCGAACGCCTGATCGGCCCCGATCTGGACGCCGGCGTCTTCGATCAGTTCGCGGTGCGCGGCCTGTCGATGACGTCCGTCGCGATGGCCAAGACGATTGCGCACTGGCTCGGCTTCGGCCCGCCGCTGATGCTCGCCGCGGTGATCGCCGCCGGGCTGCTCAACCTGCCGGCGGACACTTTGCTGCGAGTCGAGGTCGGCCTGCTCATCGGCACCCCCGGCCTGGCGGCGCTCGCGGTCGTCACCAGCGCCTTGGTCGCGGGCGTTCGCGGCGGCGGTGCGGTGACGGGGCTGGTGATGCTCCCCCTAGCCGTCCCCTTGCTGATCTTCGGCGCAGGCTCGCTGGACCCTGCGGGCGGTGCAGGCGCGGTCAAACTCCTCACCGCAGTCAGCCTGATATTGGTCGCCGGCGCGCCGTTCATAGCCGCCGCCGCCATCCGCGCGGCCCTTGATTAAGTCGGCCGCCTTACGCGCCCGTCGGGACCGCGTTCGGATGAAAAACTGGGGGTCGTCGGGCGGATCGAGAGGCGATATCCCCAATCACGCACCCGAAGAACCGAGGTCAGCTCAGCGCGCGATGTCGCGCTTCGCCAGCTGCTTGTTCAGACCCAGCGCGATCAGCGTGAACACCGCGCCCGAGAACAGGTACGCGCCGCTCGCCGCCAGCCCCAGCTTGCTCGTCAGCAGCAGAGCCGCCAGCGGGGCGAAGCCTGCACCGAACAACCAGGCGAGATCGGTCGTCAGCGCCGAACCCGTGTAGCGATGCTGCGGCGACAGGCTCGATGCGATCGCGCCCGAGGACTGGCCGAACGACAGGCCGAACAGCAGGAAGCCGATTCCCATGAACAGGCGCTCGCCGGTCTCGCCGCCATCGAGCAGCGACGGTGCGGCGATCGCGAACAGCGCGATCAGGACCGCGATCGTGCCGAGCATCGTGCGACGCCCGAATCGGTCCGCAAGCAGGCCCGACACCAGCATTGCGCCGATTCCGATGATCGCGCCGATGACTTCGACTACCAGGAAGCGACCGGCCGATTCACGCGTGAACAGCACGACCCACGACAGCGGGAACACCGTGACCATATGGAACAGCGCGAAGCTGGCGAGCGGCACGAACGAGCCAAGCCAGATCGCCTTCCACTGTGATTGCACCGTCTCGACCACCGGCGCGGGCTCCAGCTCGCGCTTGGCGTACATCTCTTCGAACTCGGGCGTCACCACCAAACGGAGGCGGGCGAACAGCGCGACGACGTTGATCGCGAACGCCACGAAGAACGGATAGCGCCAGCCCCAGGCGAAGAAGTCCTCGGTCGGCAGTGCGGCGACGAAGAACGCGAACAGGCCGCTGGCGACCAGCAGGCCGATCGGCGCACCAAGCTGCGGCAGCATCGCGTACCAGCCGCGATGCTTTTCCGGCGCGTTGAGCGACAGCAGCGAGGCGAGACCATCCCAGGCGCCGCCGAGCGCGACGCCCTGGCCGATGCGGAGCAGCGCGAGGATCGCGACCGACCAGTTGCCGACCGAGTCGTAGCTGGGGATGAACCCCATCGCGACGGTCGACGTGCCGAGCAGGAACAGCGACATCGTCAGCTTGACGCTGCGGCCGTACGCGCGATCGACCGCGATGAAGATGATCGAGCCGATCGGGCGAGCGATGAACGCCAGCGCGAACACCGCGAACGAATAGAGCGTGCCCTGCAACCGGTCGACATACGGGAACACCAGGGTCGGAAACACGAGCACCGAGGCGATCGCGTACACAAAGAAGTCGAAGAATTCCGAGGTGCGGCCGATCACCACGCCGATCGCGATCACGCCGGGCGTGACGTGCTCGCCGTCGCTATGGATACTGCGAGCATCGGCTTCGAAGCTCGTCTCGGGGATCGTGTCAGCACTCATTCTTCAACTCGCTCTTCGGGGCGCGGACCCATCATACGCTGTTCCGGCGGATGCGGGCAGGGGCAATCTATGCTACCCTTGGACATGATAAAGCCATGCCGATGTTGCAGTGCAGCGCCCATTGGACAAATTGTCCACTGTAGCGCAGCGCAACGCAGGCGTAGGGGGACCGCATGACCGTCGTGACACAGCTTTCCCGCACCAAAATCTCGGCCCGAAAATGGTTGGTTGCCATGCCCTTGGCATTGCTCACCAGCGGTTGCGACTGGGTTGTGATGTCGCCCTCCGGCGATATCGCAGTGCAGCAGCGCGATCTGGTGCTGATCTCGACCGGGCTGATGCTGCTGATCATCGTTCCGGTGATCTTTTTGACCCTGTTCTTCGCGTTCCGCTATCGCCAGTCGAACAAGGCCGCCAAGTACGAGCCCAACTGGGATCACTCGGTCGGGCTCGAGCTGCTGATCTGGGGCATCCCGCTGCTGATCATCATCGCGCTCGGCGCGTTGACCTGGACCAGCACGCATCTGCTCGATCCGTATCGCCCGCTCGGCCGGATCAAGCCGGACACGCCGACGCTCGCGAACAACGTGCCGGTCGGCAATCTGGTCGACAAGCAGCAGGTCGGCAACGGTGCCAATGGCGCCGGTAAGCCACTCGAGGTGCAGGTCGTCGCGCTCGATTGGAAGTGGCTGTTCATCTATCCGGAATACGGCATCGCCACGGTCAACGAACTGGCCGCGCCGGTCGATCGCCCGATCCGGTTCCAGATGACCTCGTCGTCGGTAATGAACGCGTTCTACATCCCTGCGCTCGCCGGCATGATCTACACGATGCCCGGCATGCAGACGACGCTGAACGCGGTCATCAACAAGCCCGGCAACTACGAGGGCTTCTCGTCCAACTATAGCGGCGCGGGCTTCTCGGGCATGCGCTTCCGCTTCCACGGCGTGAGCGACGCGGGCTTCGATGCCTGGATCAACCAGGTCAAGCAGCGTGGCGGTGGTTTGAACCGTGCGAGCTACCTCCAGCTGGAGAAGCCGAGCGAGAAGGTGCCGGTCCGCTATTACAATGCGGTCGAGCCGAACATGTTCAAGCTGGTCGTCGAGCAGTGCGTACAGCCCGGCAAGGTCTGCATGTCGCAGATGATGCACGGCGGCAAAGGCGGGGGGGACTCGCATGCCGGTATGGCGATGCCGGGCGTCAATGGCGGTAAGGGTCCGCAGGATTCGTCCGAGCGGGTCGAAGGCGCCTTGATGAAGGATGCCGACGAGAAGGGTAGCGGCCAGCACTGGACCGCGCCCGCCGACATAAAACAGGACGGCGCCAACAATGCGCCCGGATCGGTATCGAACCGCAATCACACGATGTTGTCCCCCTCAACCAAGCCGGGCACGCGCCCCGTCGCGAACGGCTAGAGAACCATCATGAACGACACTCTGTTGAAGACAATCTTCGGCCGCCTGACCCTGGAGTCGCTGCCGCTGCACGAACCGATCGTCGTCGCCACCTTCGCGATGGTGGCGATCGGTGGCGCAGGCCTCGTCGCGGCGCTGACCTATTTCAAGGTCTGGGGCTATCTGTGGAACCAGTGGTTCACCAGCGTCGATCACAAGAAGATCGGCATCATGTACATCATCCTGGCGATCGTCATGCTGCTGCGCGGGTTCTCCGACGCGATCATGATGCGCGCGCAGCAGGCGATGGCGTTCAACGGGTCCGAAGGGTACCTGACCGCGCATCACTATGACCAGGTCTTCACCGCGCACGGCGTGATCATGATCTTCTTCGTGGCGATGCCGCTGGTCACGGGCCTGATGAACTATGTCGTCCCGCTCCAGATCGGTGCGCGCGACGTGTCGTTCCCATTCCTCAACAATTTCAGCTTCTGGATGACCGCGGCGGGTGCCGTGATCGTCATGATGTCGCTGTTCATCGGTGAGTTCGCGCGGACCGGCTGGCTCGCGATGCCCCCCCTCTCGGGACTGGCGTACTCGCCGGACGTCGGTGTCGACTACTATATCTGGGCGTTGCAGATCGCCGGCATCGGGACACTCTTGTCCGGCGTCAATCTGGTCGCGACCATCGTCAAGATGCGCGCGCCCGGCATGACCATGATGAAGATGCCGATCTTCACCTGGACGTCGCTCTGCACCAACATCCTGATCGTCGCCGCCTTCCCGGTGCTCACCGCGGTTCTCGCGATGCTGTCGCTCGACCGTTACATCGGCACCGCGTTCTTCACGAACGACTCGGGCGGTAACCCGATGATGTACGTCAACCTGATCTGGATCTGGGGTCACCCCGAGGTCTACATCCTGGTCCTGCCGGCGTTCGGCATATTCTCGGAGGTCACCTCGACCTTCTCGGGCAAGCGCCTCTTCGGCTACAGCTCGATGGTCTATGCGACGCTCGTCATCACGATCCTCGCCTATCTCGTCTGGCTGCACCACTTCTTCACGATGGGCTCCGGCGCGAGCGTGAACTCGTTCTTCGGCATCACCACGATGATCATCTCGATCCCGACAGGGGCCAAGATCTTCAACTGGCTGTTCACGATGTACAAGGGCCGAATCCGGTTCGAACTGCCGATGATGTGGACGATCGCCTTCATGGTGACCTTCACGATCGGCGGCATGACCGGCGTCCTGCTCGCGGTGCCGCCCGCCGACTTCGTGCTGCACAACTCGCTGTTCCTGGTCGCGCATTTCCATAACGTGATCATCGGCGGCACGCTGTTCGGCATGTTCGCCGGCATCAACTACTGGTTCCCGAAGGCGTTCGGCTTCAAGCTGAACGAGACGTGGGGCAAGATCTCGTTCTGGTGCTGGGTCGTGGGCTTCTACTTCGCCTTCATGCCGCTCTACGTGCTCGGCCTGATGGGCGTGACCCGCCGGATGCGCTATTTCGACGATCCGAACCTGCAGATCTGGTTCGTCATCGCCGCCTTTGGTGCAGCGCTGATCGCCGCCGGTATCGGTGCCTTCCTGATGCAGATCTTCGTCAGCATCCGGAACCGCGAGAAGCTCGCCGACCTCACCGGCGATCCGTGGAACGGCCGTACGCTAGAGTGGGCGACTTCGTCGCCGCCGCCGGACTACAACTTCGCGTTCACGCCGATCGTTCACGACCTGGACGCCTGGTACGACATGAAGGAGCGCAAGGCGGTTCGTCCGGTCTCCGGCTTCAAGGCGATCCACATGCCGAGCGGTACCGGTACGGGCGTCGTGCTCGCCGGCCTCAGCGTGGCGTTCGGGTTCGCGATGATCTGGTACATCTGGTGGCTCGCAGGGCTCACCCTGGTCGGCATCTTCGCGACGGCGATCTTCCACACCTTCAACTACAAGCGCGACTTCCACATCCCGGTCGAGGACGTGATCGCCAGCGAGGACGCGCGCACTCGCCAGCTCGCGACCCAGGGAGCCTGACGCGATGTCCGCAATACCGATGAAGGACGGTCTGAACGAGACCAAACCGGTCTCGTTCTACGACCTAGACGAGCACGAGCATCCCGATGGCGGCAGCACGATGCTGGGCTTCTGGATGTACTTGATGAGCGATTGCCTCATCTTCGCGGTGCTGTTCGCGGCCTATGCCGTGCTCGGCAACAGCTATGCCGGCGGTCCCAGCCCGAAGGAGATCTTCGAGCTGCCGCTGGTGGCTGTGAACACCGCGATGCTGCTGTTCTCGTCGATCACCTACGGCTTCGCGATGCTGTCGATGGAGGAAGGTCGCCAGCGTATCATGCAGATGTGGCTGGTCTTCACCGGCCTGTTCGGCCTCGCGTTCCTGTCGATCGAAATGTACGAGTTCGCCACCCTCATCCATGAGGGTGCGGGCCCGACCCGCAGCGCGTTCCTGTCGTCGTTCTTCACGCTCGTCGGCACGCACGGCCTCCACGTCACGATGGGCCTGATCTGGCTCGTCACGTTGATGGTGCAGGTTCAGAAGCACGGCCTTATCGCCGCCAACAAGCGTCGCCTGATGTGCCTCAGCATGTTCTGGCATTTCCTCGACGTCATCTGGATCGGCGTCTTCACCTTCGTCTATCTGATGGGCACCCTACGATGAGCGACACCCACGCGCACGACGCACACGCGGACCATGGCGATCACGGCCATGGCGATCACGCCTCGCACGGCACCCGCGGCAGCTATATCAAGGGGTTCTTCCTCTCGGTCATCCTGACTGCGATCCCGTTCTGGATCGTCATGACCGACGCATTCAAGGATCCGTCGACCGCAGCGCTCGTCGTCATGGTCTTCGCGGTCGCGCAGATCGTCGTCCACATGATCTACTTCCTGCACATGAGCGGCAAGTCGGAGGGCGGCTGGACGATGATGGCGCTGATCTTCACGATCATCCTCGTCGTCATCACGCTCAGCGGATCGATCTGGGTGATGTACCACATGAACACGAACATGATGCCGATGCAGGCCGCGGCAGACATGTGATGAAGACGCGACCGGGCCCTGCCGTCTATGTCGCAGGCCTGGTCGCGCTGCTGCTGTTCGCCGGGTTCATGGCGCTCGGCATCTGGCAGGTCGAGCGCCGAGCCTGGAAGCTCAACCTGATCGAACAGGTCGCGGCCCGCGCGCATGCCGCGCCGGTCGCCCCGCCGGGGCCAGCGTCATGGGGCGCGATCACCGCCACCACCGACGCCTATCGCCGCATCCGCCTCGACGGCATCCTCGACAATACGCGCGAGACGCTGGTGCGCGCCGCTACCACGCTCGGTAGCGGCTATTGGGTCGTCACACCCTTGCGGACCGCCCAGGGCTTCACCGTCCTCGTCAACCGCGGCTATGTTTCGCCCGAGCAACGCGGCGCGCATACCAAGCCCACCGGCCCGGTCACGATCACCGGCTATCTCCGCATCACCGAACCCAACGGGGGCTTCCTCCGCAGCAACGACCCCGCCGCCGACAAATGGTATTCGCGCGATGTCGCCGCGATCGCGGCTGCACGAGGCCTCTCGAACGTCGCGCCTTATTTCGTCGATGCGGACAAATCCGGCGCGGGCGCCCCGGTCGGCGGCCTGACGATCATCGCCTTCCCGAACAACCATTTCGTATACATGCTGACCTGGTTCGCGCTCGCCGCAATGACCATCGTCGCGTTCGTCGTGTTCGTCCGCCAGGATGCACGCAAGCGGCGAGAGGAAGCATGACCTCCGCGGGCGCTCGCCAGGGCTGGCAACGCTGGCTCGCCCTCGCCACTGCACGCACCGATGCGACCGGCAACGCCAACATGCGGCAGCTCGTGACGCTGCGCTGGATCGCGGTCGCTGGCCAGTTCGTCACGATATTGTTCGCCCGGTTCGGGCTCGGCTTCGATCTCCCGCTCGTCCCGATGATGGCTGCACTCGCCGCCGCGGTCGGCCTCAACCTCGCCAGCATGCCACTCTACGGCTGGCGCAAGGGCGCGAACATCCAGCTGCTGCTCGCGTTGCTGTTCGACGTCGGCCTGCTCACCACGCAGCTCTATCTCGCAGGTGGCGCGACCAACCCGTTCATCTCGCTCTACCTGCTCCACGTCGTGCTCGGCGCGGTGCTTCTCGATCGCTGGTCGAGCTGGGCGATCGTCGTCGTCACCGCGGCCTGCTTCGGCCTGCTCACGCTCTATTACCGCCCGCTGATCCTGCCCCCCGATTACAGCGGCGAGTATTTCATCCTCTACACGATCGGCTCGCTGCTCTGTTTCATGCTGATCGCGACGCTGTTGATGCTGTTCATGGCGCGCATCACTGGAAACTTGCGCGCCCGCGACACGCGCCTCGCCGATCTTCGCCAGCAGGCCGCCGAGGAGGACCACATCGTCCGCATGGGGCTCCTGGCATCCGGCGCCGCGCACGAACTCGGCACGCCGCTCGCGTCGATCGCGGTCATCCTCGCCGACTGGCGCCGCATGCCGACGCTCGCACAGGACGCCGATCTGCAGGCCGAGATCGTCGAGATGCAGTCCGAGGTGCAGCGCTGCAAGGCGATCGTCACCGGAATCCTCCTGTCCGCCGGCGAAGCGCGCGGCGAGGCGCCCGAGATCATGCCGCTCCACCAGTTCCTCGATGCGATCGTCGACGAATGGCGCGCCGTTCACCCCTCGGTCGATTTCGACTACACCACCCGAGTCGGCGACGATCCGCAGGTCGTGTCCGACCCCGCGCTCAAACAGGTGATCGCCAACGTGCTCGACAACGCCGCCGAAGCCTCGCCGCACTGGGTCGCATTCCGCGGCGAACGCAGCGACGGCGACCTCGCGCTGATCGTCCGCGATCGCGGCCCGGGCTTCAGCGCCGAGCGGCTCGCCAGCTTCGGCAAACCCTATCAGTCGAGCAAGCGCGAACCCGGCCACGGCCTCGGCCTGTTCCTCGCGGTCAACGTCATGCGCAAGCTCGGCGGCGGCGTGTCCGTCGTGAACTGCGACGACGGCGGCGCGGAAGTCACGATCAGCATGCCTCTCTCGGCGATCGCGCTCTCATGAGGACTACGGCATGAGCGAACCCGCCCTGCTCGCGATCGTCGAGGACGACGAGACCTTCGCCCGCACGCTCCGACGCTCGTTCGAACGTCGCGGCTACGAGGTGATGCAGGCCGCCAGCCACGAGGAACTCGTCGAGCAACTGGCGGAACGCACGCCGCGCTACGCCGTCGTCGACCTGAAGCTCGGCGGCGCCTCGGGCCTCGTCTGCGTCCAGACGCTCCACGCGCATGATCCCGACATCATCGTCGTCGTCCTCACCGGTTTCGCGAGCATCGCCACCGCGGTCGAGGCGATCAAGCTCGGCGCATCGCACTATCTCGTAAAACCCTCGAACACCGACGACATCGAAGCTGCGTTCGACCGCACCGACGGCGTAGTAGACACTGAACTCTCCGAGCGTCCGACCTCGATCAAGACGCTCGAATGGGAGCGGATTCACACCACGCTCGCCGAAACCGACTTCAACATCTCCGAGACCGCGCGCCGTCTCGGCATGCACCGCCGCACGCTCGCGCGGAAACTCGAGAAGCGTCCCGTCAAATAACGGCAACGCATCCGCGATGGCCAGCGTTGTCCCCCGATGCGCTCCCAAAAACTCTGGCAACCCCGCCGCCTGCTGGCGACCCCATCCGCGTTGACCTGGGAACACGGTGCCGAAATCGCCGCGCGGGCTACCGCACTCGGCGTACCCGTCACGACGCTGCCGAGCGACCGCCTCAAGCTCGACTTCCCCGCGGATTCCCGCCGCGCCTATGCGGAAGCCAAAGCAACGCTGGCGCTGGTCGTCGCGCCGCCTTCGAAACGCAAGCTTCAGCCGATCGCTCCGAGCGCCGACTGGCGGATCGACCTCGCCGAAGGCTGCCCCGCGCATTGCGGCTATTGCTACCTCGCCGGCTCGCTCAAAGGCCCGCCCATAACGCGCGTCTACGCGAACCTGCCCGAGATCCTCGCCGAACTCCCCGCACATCTCGGCCAAGGCACGGTCACCTCGCGCTCGACCGCCCGCGCGCACGAGGGCACGACGTTCGAGGCCTCTTGCTACACCGATCCGCTAGGCATCGAACACGTCACCGGATCGCTCTCCGCGCTGATCGCGCATTTCGGCGCATGGGAAGCCGACGTGCAGTTGCGCTTCACCACCAAGTTCGACGCGGTCGAGCCATTGCTGACGCTAGACCACCGCGGCCGCACCCGCATGCGCGCCTCGATCAACCCCGCCGCCTATGCGCGCTTCGAGGGCGGCACCAGCCCGGTCGCAGCCCGCCTGCTCGCGCTGCGGAAAATGGCGGACGCAGGCTACAAGATCGGCCTGACCGTCGCCCCGATCATCGCCGCCGAAGGGTGGCGCGAGGCGTATGGCGAATTGCTTGCGGAGGCGGGCAGGGTGCTCGCCGACATCCCCGACGTGACGATCGAGCTGATCACCCACCGCTACACCCCCGGCTCGAAGGCAGTGCTTGAAACCTGGTATCCCGGTTCGTCGCTCGACCTCAGCATGGCCAATCGCACCGAGAAACGCACAAAGTTCGGCTCCGTAAAATACGTCTACGACGCCGACACGATGCGCGCGCTCCGCACCTTCTTCCAGGACGAGATCGCTGCCAAGCTCCCGCAGGCCCGTATCCTCTACTGGACCTGATGCGCGCGCCAACCGGCAACGCAGCGTTGCCATTCGCGCCCTTCCGATCGCCGCCAGCGCCGCCTACCGCTAGACTATGACGAGTATCCGCCAGCCAACCCTCTTCATCCCGCACGGTGGCGGGCCCTGTTTCTTCATGGACGACCCCGCCGGCAACTGGACCGGCATGGCCGCCTACCTCCGGTCGATCGCCGCCTCGCTCCCCGAAAAGCCCAAGGCGATCCTCGTCGTATCCGGCCACTGGGAAACGCGCGGCTTCGCGTTCACCGGTGCCGCGACCCCGTCGTTGATCTACGACTACGGCGGCTTCCCCCAGCACACCTACGAACTGCGCTACGACGCCCCCGGCGATCCCGCGCTGGCAGCCCGCGCCGCCGACCTGCTCCGTGGCGCCGGAATGACCGCGACCATCGACCCCACGCGCGGCCTCGATCACGGCGTCTTTATCCCGATGAAGGTCGCATTCCCCGACGCCGACATCCCGGTCGTCGAAATGTCGGTCGACCGCGATCTCGACCCTAAGTTGCACGCCGCCGCCGGCCGCGCACTCGCCCCGCTGCGCGACGATGGCGTGCTGATCATCGGCTCGGGCATGAGCTTCCACAACATGCGCGGCTACGGCGATCCCCGCTTCACTGAGCCATCCGAAGCCTTCGACCAATGGATTACTGCCGCGGTCGAGTCCGAACCGACCGCCCGAGCGGACGCGCTAGCCGGCTGGGCCGAAGCCCCCGCGGGCCGCCTCTCGCACCCCCGCGAGGAGCATCTCCTCCCGCTGATGGTCGCCGCCGGCGCTTCCGATCAACCCGGCGCACACGTCTACGGGGAGCGAGTCCTGCAAACCGCGATCTCCGGCTACCGCTTCAACTAAAGGAATTCCCATGACTCTTCCCGTCCTGCTCGCCATTTCAGGCAGTCTGCGCCGCGGCTCATACAATGGCGCGATCCTTGCCACGCTTGGCGAAGCAGTCGCCGACAAGGCTACGCTGACGATCTTCCCGCTGAACGACGTGCCGCTCTACGATCAGGACGCAGACACCGATACGCCCCCCGAAGCCGTCGCAGCCCTGCGCGCGGCGATCGGCGCGGCCGACGGGATCGTCATCGCCTCTCCCGAATACAATCACGGCATGTCCGGCGTCCTGAAGAACGCGCTCGACTGGGGCTCGCGCCCACATGGCAAGGCGACGCTGACAGGCAAGCCGGTCTTCACGCTAACCTCGTCGCCCGGCGCAGTCGGCGGCGCGCGTGCGCACGCGCAACTCAACGAGACGCTGGCCTCGATAGGCGCCCGCACCGTCCTACGTCCCCAAGCGGTCGTCGGCGCGGTGCACGAGAAGATCGCCGATGGTCGCCTGACCGACCAGCGCACGCTCGACTTCCTCGTCGCCGGCGTCGACGACCTGCTCGCCGACATCGCCCGCCCTACCGCTGCCGACCGCGAGGCGTCCTGAGATGCGGCAGGTCCTCCGCCAATATCCTGCCCAGCGCGACGACATCGCCGATCTCGTCACCCGCCGCCCGCTACCGGGGCCGGGCCTGCCCCAGGTCGATCCGTTCCTGTTTCTCAACCATCACGGCCCGCAGACCTATCGCGCCGGCAACACCGGCCTCCCGTTCGGCCCGCATCCGCATCGCGGGTTCGAGACGGTCAGCTTCATCCTCAAGGGCGAGATGGCGCACCTCGACAGCGGCGGCCACGAAAGCGTGATCCGCGCAGGCGGTATCCAGTGGATGACCGCAGGCTCGGGCCTGATTCACGCGGAAATCTCGCCCGCGTCGTTCAAGCGCGACGGCGGTCCGCTGGAGATCCTGCAACTCTGGGTCAACCTCCCCGGTCGGCTCAAAATGACCAAGCCCGCCTATACCGGCCTCCAGCGCGAGGACATTCCCGCGATCCCGGTCGATGGTGGCGTAGTGAACCTGATCTCCGGCACGTTCGCCGCACGACAGGGTCCGTTCGAATCGTTGACCGACGTCGCGATGATGACCGTCGAACTCGAAGCCGGCGCCAAGATCGACCTGCCAGCCCCCAGTGGCCGCGCGGTCTTCTTCTACGTCGTCGCTGGCACCCCCTCGGCGAACGGCACGCCGATCAAGCCCCACCATCTCGCCACGTTCGGTAACGAGGGCGACACCATCGCCGTCACCACCGAAACTCCCGCGACGATCCTCTACGGCCACGCCGACCCGATCGGCGAGCCCGTCGTCTCGCACGGCCCGTTCGTCATGAACACGCGCGAAGAGATCGTGCAGGCGATCGAAGACTATAACGCAGGCCTGTTCGGCAAGCCGCCCGTCATCCGCTAGGGCGCTTTCCGCACCGGCGGCAGCGCGGCGCAGATGTCTGCGCCGCCCGCCGGTACCGTGAAGAACGGCCCCGCCCGGTTCTCGCGCGACGCGATCCAGGCCACGAACCGCGCATTGTCCGCCACGCGATATTCGAAGCGCGGTCGCTCGGCAGCAGGTAGTTCGCTCACGAGGTGTGCGGACACGATCGGGCTACGCTCGCTTTCGATCTTGTAGAACCCCAGATCCCCGGTGCCCCGCGGGAGCGACGACAGCCACTCGATTCCGTCGATCACCCGGCCCACCACCGCGATGTTGCGGTCCAGCGCACGCGGCGAATGACCTATCACGGTGTAGAGTTCGGCCCCGCTCCCGGTACTCGGCGCCAGATCGCGCGCGACGCCAACCATGCCGTAGCAATGCGGCAGCCACTCGGTCGCGCCATTGCCCGCCAATGGCCAGCCGTCACGGCTATATCCCGCCCATTCGGCATAGGGATCGCGCTGCGACAGCCGTGCCACCGTCGTCGGCCCGGCATGCGAATATTCCGCCGGTGGGTTGGCGACGACGCCCGCGACCAAGGGCTTCTTCTCGGTCGCATCACCCCATTGCGCGACGTAATTGTCCTGCAACCGGTACACGCTGGTGCCGACATCCCACCAATGCGCCGCGGCGAGCTTGCGGATGTTGGCAACGTGCACGGGCGCATACCGAGGTGCCAGCCGCACCGTAAACCTGTGACCATCGGCCAGCGTAAACACCAGCAGCTCGTCGTCCGGAACCGCGACCCAATCCGCCGGCAGCGGATCGGACGGCAGCGTGGCGGCGACCGGAGCGGCTTGCGCGAGCGCGGCAGCGAGAAGAAGATTCAGCATCCCCGCAGACTGCCCGAGCGCATCCCAGCACGCAATCGCTTGCGCGTACGTGAAACGCGCACTAGCAGACGCCCTTCCAGAGCAATGCGGAGCGGTGGCCGAGTGGTCGAAGGCGCTCGCCTGGAAAGTGAGTATACGTCAAAAGCGTATCGTGGGTTCGAATCCCACCCGCTCCGCCACCCCACGTTCCTACAGTGGCCGAGTTCGTCTCAGAAGCCTAGGATTTACGTCGCTTTTCATAGCGCGGTAGTCTCACGCGGTCCCATAGTTTCCCAGCCAAGCGCACGCTTGTTGGGGGTATTCTGGGGGTACGCTGAAGACGTTCTGGGGGTATCGAGTGCTGACCGAATTACGCTGCCGGCAGGCCAGGGCGGCAGAGAAGAGCTACAAGCTGTCCGATGGCCGGGGGCTTCATCTGTTCGTGACGACCACCGGTTTTCGCTCCTGGCGCTGGAAATACCGAATCGCTGGCAAGGAAAAGCTGCTCGTGCTGGGCAGCTATCCCGACGTAAGCCTCGCGCTGGCACGCGAGCACCGGGACGCGGCGTCACGCCTTTTGAAGGCCGGGACCGATCCGAGCGTCGACCGCAAGCAAGCCGCAGCGGTTCGGCATATCGAGCATGCAACGACGTTCGAGGCGGTAGCGCGGGAATGGCATGCCCAGCAGCTGTCGAGCTGGGTCGCGGTGCATGCGGCGGATGTCTTGAACAGCCTCGAGAAGGATGTCTTTCCGTATATCGGCTCGACGCCAGTCGCAGCGGTGACCTCGCCGATGGTGCTGCAACTGGTACGGCGGATCGAGGAGCGGCCATCGGTCGAGACCGCTCGTCGCGTTCGGCAGCGTATCTCGGCGGTGTACGGCTTTGCGATAGCGTCGGGGTACGCGACGAGCGATCCAGCTGTATCGATTCGGGGAGCGATGAAGCCGCTCATCAAGAAACGGCAGCCAGCTCTGGGATCGCTGGAGGAAGCCCGAGCGCTACTGATGGCGGCCGAGGCATCGGCCGCGCATCCCATGACCAAGCTCGCGTCGCGACTTCTCGCGCTGACGGCATTGCGACCGGGGACGCTTCGGACGACCGGCTGGCCGAGCTGGAGTCCTTGAACGAGGATGCGCCGGTATGGCGCATACCGGCGGACCGCATGAAACTGAAGGTCGCGCGCAAGCAGGACGACCGCTTCGACTTTCTGGTACCACTGTCCAGACAGGCGATGGATGTGCTCCGGGCAGCGCGTGCCTTCGCACCGCGCGGCCCGCTGGTTTTTACGAGCCAGCGCCACGCTCACAAGCCGATCAGCGAGAATGCGATCGGGTATTTCTACAATCGCTTGGCGGTCCGGGCCCGGCATGTGCCGCACGGCTGGCGGTCGACATTCTCGACCGTGATGAACGAGCGCACGCAGGCGCTCGACAGACCGGGCGATCGCGCGATCATCGATCTCATGCTCGCGCATATTCCAGATGGCGTCGAGGCGACCTACAACCGCGCTGCGTACCTGCCGCGTCGTATCGAGATCGCGCAGGAGTGGGCCGACCTCCTGCTCGATGGGTTTGCGCCAGCAGCGGAGCTACTCGAAGGACCGCGCCGCTAGGTGTTGCGAGGGAGCGATGGCATGATCGCGCGCTCGCTCCACGAGATCATTGCCGGCAAGGCCAGCCAGTACGGCAGCTCGCGTAACCGCATCCGGCGCGACAGCTTTCCCAAGGGCTCCTGCGAGGCCCGATTCTGGCGCCCGCTCAGCAAGCGTCAGATGGGACCGGCGATGATCGCGGCAGAAGGGTATGACCGGCAGCACAAGCAGCCTGGCAAGCGTAACGGACCACTAGGTCACGTTGGGCTAGAAGTCCTCCGCGCGCTGTATCGCATCGTGTGTCACCGGTCAGGCCGGCTTGAGCCGTCGATCGACTATCTCATGGGAAAGTTGCGGCGGTCGCGTGACGCTGTCGTGCGGGCGTTGAAAGCGCTCAAGGACCACGGCTTTCCGGATTGGATCCGCAGGACAGAACCGATTCCCGAGGCGGAAGGTGCCGGGCCCAGAATCCGCCAGATCAGCAACGCGTACCGACTCTGCATTCCGGCGTTTGCCCGCGTGATTGTGGAGCGTATCGTTGGTCCCGCGCCAATGCCTGCCGACAGGGTCCAACATCTTAAGCAAGCCCGCACCGAGCAGGCGGAGATGGTGGCTCAGCTGCCGTTACGCGAAGCGGTGGGCTTTCGTGTCCGGAACGATGCGCTGGCGGCTGCCCTCGCCCGACTTGCGGACGCGCTGGACGAGAATGTGCGCGAGTCCGCCTAGCGGCCTGAAACCAGCACCATTCATTTATAGAGAGGAAAGATCGCCGATCGACAACCGCGACAGGTTCTTCAAATGACCCGATGTTGGGGCATCGGCGGCGGGTCGCGTCCAGCGGTGCTCGGTCGTACTCTATGACGGTGCGGTCGGCACCGACCCGCGGCGATAGGAGGCGAGCCGTTTGGCGTGTTTGAACGTCCTCCATCGACTTGCTGCATGCGGTTTCGCTCAGGTGGCCGTTGGTGCACCGAGACGCACCGTCGATGCTGCCGTGATATGTGGCCAAAAGCGGCGGAATACCGTGGGACTGGCTGTTGCCTGTTAACGCACTGAAACCGACACGAAAAGCTTGCGGGCGAGGCGGGGGGAATAGCGCGTAATTCGGGCGCGCAGGATTGGGGGCGGGGAATTGGGCCTCCCGCTCCAGCGGGGTCAGAAGCGATCGAGGGGCGGCGGTATGGCTGATCGCGTGGATCGTTGGCTTGCCATCACGGGGGGCTGCTATCCGCATGGAGGTGCAGCAAACTGCATCCAGCTGGAGTGCTTAATGCCGCTATTTAAGGCTAGATTTCGGCGGGTCTGCAGCAGGCCAGCCACTGCATCCAAAGCCACCTAAAAAGCTCGCGGGCGAGGCGGGGGTTCTTGCACCGTATCTGGGTGCGCAACATGGAACCGACGAACTGGTGGTAAAAGCGGCTTGGCCGCTTTCGGGCGAGGTAGGGCGTAAGCGGAATGACCGCGAGGGCGGAGTAAACCAGCCGTTCCTGAATGTCACCGAATGGGACCCGTGGTGCCCTCAGGAGACCGATCGGAAGACGCCGCCCCTTCGACCTCAGCGGTTTTCGGTCCGGCTTGGATGGAGCCGGCGGGGTCGCATGGGACCCAAATGGACAGTGGGTTTCCGCGGAGCCCTGGGGTGCGGTTGGGGACTGTGAAGGCGAACTGCGGCCGGGGTCCCGGCTCGACCGACGGCGCTTGAACCGTCCTTAACCGCCGCTGGCTACGGCGCGAAGCGGGGAGATGCAGAATGTCATCACGTGCCAACTTCACGGGCCTTATTAGCTGCCTTACGCCGATCGTTCCCCTCGTGGCGTACTTTGCCTCCCAAGGTATTCCGCTTCGTCATTGGGGCGCGTTCTGGCCGCTCTATGCGATCTACGCCTCCTTTACCCCCGTGATGTTCGTAATGACCCGCGACGCCGAAGAGATGCGACCCTTGAAAGAAAAGAACGAAGGGGAAGGCATTGCCCGTTAAGGACCCTGCGCCTTTCACCATGGGCGGGGATCGAAGCCGTCAAACGAACGCCCTTGCGGAACCGCCCACGCCAACCGTGTCAGGGTCCCCCCGCAACTTAGCACCTGAATGAGGGGCCGATTTCGGGAACGTCGATCAACGCATTGGATGACCGCTATTGGGCGAACTGCCCCGCAGCGCGGGGTTGGAAAGACCCATAATCAGTCGCTAACGCCTTTTCCCTTGCTTCCCAACTTCAGCCACTCGTTCATCTTCGCCGTTCGAGCGCTCAGCAAAACCGCCCCCATCACGTCAGTGCTGGCAGCGCGTCGAGGTGCTTTTCGAGCGTGATCGGATATTCGCGCACGCGCACTCCGGTCGCGTTGTAGATCGCGTTGGCGACCGCAGGAGCGACCCCGGTCAGACCCAGCTCGCCGACACCCTTGGCCTTTACCGGCGAGATCGTCGGATCGACCTCGTCAATGAAGAAGGCGTCGAGATGCGGGATATCGGCGTGCACCGGCACCTCGTAGCCAGCGAGATCGTGGTTCACGAAGAAGCCGAAGCGCTTGTCGATCGCCATGTCTTCCATCAGCGCGGCGCCGACGCCCATGACCATCCCACCGATCACTTGGCTACGCGCAGTTTTGGCATTGAGGATTCGTCCCGCCGCGCAGACCGCGAGCATGCGCCGCACCCTGACCTCGCCGGTATAGGCGTCGACCGCGACTTCGGCGAAATGCGCTCCGAAAGTCTGCTGCTGGAACTGATCGGCGAGCTTGGCGAACTCCATCAGATCCTCGACCACGATCTCGCCATCCTTGGCCGCGTCGGCGAGCTTTACCGAACGGTTTCCGCTGCGCACTTGCCCGTCTGCGAAGTCGACTTCGGCAGTGTTGAAGCCGAGGCGCTGGGCCACGGTTTCGCGCAGCTTCATACACGCTGCGTAGACCCCGGCGGTCACCGATGGCGCGCCCTGCTGACCACCCGATCCCGGCGTTTCCGGGAAGGTGGAGTCGCCGAGCTTGACCACGATCCGGTCGGGGGTGACGCCCATCATCTCGGCCGCGGTCTGCTGAACGACCGTGTAGCTGCCGGTGCCAATGTCCGTCATGTCGGTCTCGATCGTCACGACACCTTGCCGATCGAGCCGCGCCCGCGCGCCGGCCTTGGCGATCTTGCCGCCACGGATCGCTCCTGCCATCCCGATACCGATCAGCCATTGCCCTTCGCGGACCGCGCCGGGCTTGCTCTGGCGCTTGTCCCAGCCGAAGCGTTCGGCGCCCTCCCGCAGGCAACGGACGAACGCTCGGGTCGAGAAAGGCTTGCTGGGATTTTCGGGGTCGACCTGCGTGTCGTTCACGACGCGAAGCTCGATCGGATCCATCTTCAGCTTTTCCGCCAGCTCGTCCATCGCGACCTCCAGTGCCATCAGGCCAGGTGCTTCGCCGGGCGCCCGCATCGCGTTACCCTCGGCGAAGTCGAGCGTGGCCAGCCGCATCCGGATCAGCCGGTTGGCACTTGCATACAGCGTCCGCGTCGAGGTGACGGTCGGCTCGGTTCGCCCACCGACGAGGTTGCCCGACAGGCTGTCGTGACCGATCGCAGTCAGCCGCCCGTCATGGCCCGCCCCCAGCTGCACACGCTGAACCGTCCTGGGCCGGTGGATCGTGGTGTTGAACATGATCGGACGTTGCAGCGCGACCTTCATCGGACGCTTGACCACGCGTGCCGCGATCGCCGCCAGCGCCAGATCGATCTGAACGGTCCCCTTTCCGCCGAAGCCGCCGCCGATGTAGGGCGAGATCAGGTGGACGTTCTGTTTGGGGATACCGAGTATCAGCCCGAGGTCGCGCGTTCCCCAGTTCATCTGCTGGATCGACGTCCAGCACGTCACGCGGTCGCCGTCCCACTTTGCGATCGAAGCGTGTGGCTCCATCATCGCATGTGCCTGGTCGGGTACGGTGTAGGTCTCGTCGACCTTGACCGGTGCCGCGGCGAAAGCCTTGACGAAATCGCCGACCTGCTTCTCGTTGGGGCCGCCAAACTCGCCTTCCGGCGGAACAGGCGCGCTGCCGTTCTGCGCGGCCAGATCGAAACGCCCCGCCGTCCGTTGATAGCCGACCCGCACCAGCGCCGCTGCCGCCCGAGCCTGTTCGAAGGTCTCCGCGACGACGACCGCGACCGGCTGATGGTAATGGTCCACCTCAGGCGCGGCGAGCATCTTCTGAACGTAGAACTTTCCGACCCCGGGCTTGCCGGCATTCAGATACGTAACGACCCCGACCACACCGGGCGCGCGTTCTGCATCGCGCGTATCGATCGACGTGATTCGACCCTTGGCGATCGCGGCACCAAGGATGTAGCCATAGGCGACACCGGGGGCGACGTTCTGCCATTCGTAAGCATAGGTCGCGGTGCCGGTGGTCTTCAGATGTCCTTCGTAGCGATCGAGTGGCTTTCCAAGTACCTTCATCCGGTCGGTCGGGTTGGCGCCTGCGGGTGTGTCGAAGATCATGCTTTCACCTCTGCAATGACCGCCGCGAGGGTGCGCGTCGCGAGTGGGATCTTGAATGCGTTATCGTCGGTCGGTCGTGCGTCGGCGAAGACCGCTTTCGCCATCTCGACCGCGCCGCGGGGCATCGCTGCCTCCGCAGCCTCCACGCGCCAAGGCCGATGGGCGACACCACCGAATGCTACGCGACCGCTCCCGTCGCGCTGGACGATGGCAGCGACCGAAACGAGGGCAAACGCGTAGGACGCGCGGTCCCGCACCTTGCGGTAGACATGCGCACCACCGATGGGGCGCGGCAAGGTGACCGCGGTGATGAGTTCGCCGTGATCAAGCACGTTATCACGCTCAGGCGTGCTACCCGGCAGCGTATGGAAGGTGCCGATCGGTATGGATCGTGTCTTCCCGTCCGCCTTCACCGTCTCGACTGTCGCATCGAGCACGCGCATCGCGACCGCCATGTCGCCCGGATAGGTCGCAATGCACGACTCGCTCGATCCGATGACGGCAAGCTGGCGCGAATAGCCACCAATCGCAGCGCAACCCGAACCGGGCTTGCGCTTGTTGCAGGGCTGGTTGGTGTCGTAGAAATACGGGCACCGCGTCCGCTGGAGCAGATTGCCAGCGGTCGTCGCCTTGTTCCGCAGCTGGCCCGAGGCGCCGGCAACGATCGCGCGGCTGAGCACGCCATAGTCGCGCCGCACCCGCTCGTCGCTCGCCAGCGCGGTGTTGCTGACGAACGCACCGATCCGCAGCGCGCCAGCGTCGGTCGGTTCGATCCGGTCGGGCTTGAGGTCCTGCACATCGACCAGATGGGTGGGCGTCTCGACCTCGAGCTTCATCAGATCGAGTAGGTTGGTACCGCCGGCCAGAAATCGCGCGTCAGGATTGCTAGCGACAATACGTGCCGCGTCCGCAGGCGTCCCTGCCCGCTCGTAGGTAAAGCTTTTCACGCGCGCGCTCCTGCGACGTCTGCCATCGCCTCAGCGATGTTGGAATAGGCACCGCAGCGGCAGATGTTGCCGCTCATCCACTCCCGCATTTCGGCGCCGGTAGGCTGCGGGGCCGCCATAAGATCGGCCTGCGCATGGCTGGGAATGCCTTGCTTAATTTCCTCGAGAACAGAGACGGCAGAGCAAATCTGCCCCGGGGTGCAGTAACCGCACTGGTATCCGTCCTGCTTCACGAAAGCGGCTTGCATCGGATGCAGGCGCTCGGGTGTGCCGAGCCCTTCGATAGTGGTTACGGCATCGCCCTCATGCTGGACGGCGAGGCTGAGACAGGCGTTAATACGCTCACCGTTGACGATGACCGTGCACGCTCCGCACTGCCCGTGGTCACAGCCTTTTTGGTGCCGGTGAGATGCAGATGTTCGCGCAGCGCATCGAGCAGGGTCGTACGCGGATCGAGCGTCAGCGCTTGGGCCGTTCCGTTCACGCTCATGGCGACCCTGTATGTCGGTAGGGATTGCGCGGGCGGCGCAGCGCCGGCCGTTTCGCTCACGATGGCGGATACTGCCGCAGTAGTGGCGGTGCTCATCAGCATCTCCCTTCGGGACAATTGAAAAGTCTCACTAGCCATCGGCGATCCTCCGTGGGCGCGCCAATGGGCGCCGGTCAGGACTATTAAACGCTTTCAACAAAAGTAGGTTACCCGTCAGCAGCTTGATGCGATACTGAATCTGGCTCAACATCAGGAGATGCTCGTTACCCGCACCAACCTTACCGACCTTGCCTATTTCCTGGCGATCGCGCGGCACCGCAATCTTCGTCGGGCGGGCCTCGAGCTTGGCGTGTCTGCCTCTGCGGTCAGCCATGCTCTTAAAAGTTTCGAAGAGCGCGCGGGTGTCCGACTGATCAACCGGACCAACCGATCCGTAACCTTGACGTCGGCTGGAAAGGCGCTGGAAGAATCGGTCTCCGGGTCATTTGCTGACATCGGCTCCGCGTTGGAGAACCTAGATCAGCTCCGCGCCTCTCCTGGCGGGAAAATCCGCATCAACGCCGTGGTCGATGCGGTAACGCTGGTGCTTGGTCCTGTGCTCGCCGAACTGTCTCGCCGTCACCCTGATATTGAGGTCGATCTGGTATCGAGCAATCGCATCGTCGATGTCGTTGGCGAGGGATTCGACGCAGGCGTTCGGTATGGCGGCACCGTCCCCGAGGACATGATCGCGCAGCGACTTTCAACTGACCTCCGATGGGTTGTCGCAGCTTCTCCCCGTTACCTCGAAGAACATGGCACACCAGCGCACCCAAACGAGCTGAGGCATCACCGGTGTCTTGGAGTGCGTCTTGGGGACGACAGTATCTACCGGTGGGAATTCGAGGGGCCTGACGGAGATTTCGATGTGCCTATAAAAAGCGCAATGACTGCCGACGATAGCCGATCAACGCTGGCAATGGCACTGAACGGCGCGGGGCTGACGTTCGGTCTTGAGCCCCTGTTCGCCAAGCATGTCGCAGACGGCACCCTGCGCCTTGTGCTAACCGAGTGGATAACGACCGGGCCGGGCTTCTACCTTTACTATTCCGGACGACGACAGTTACCCGCGGGTTTGCGCGCGCTGCTGACGATTGCAGGTGAACTAAAACCACTTGGCTGACGGGTCTGTTGAACATCAAGCATTCAAGCCGTCTTATAATTGGAATTGACCAACGAAAGACGACCCATACCCGGACATTCGAACACCCTGGCCCGCCTCCCGACTTCAGCCATTTGTTCATCTTGATTAGGGACCTCGGTCGGCGCCGCTAATTCGCTGACGGTCACGCTGAATGGGAGCGATCGCAGACGGTCGCTTACGGGAAGGCTGACGCCGATATGACTTCGACAAAGGCTTAGTGTCTCCGCGTTCCTGCGACGCGGAGATCGACAACCTAGTGCGCAAGTACGGGCGGGAGGCCAGACGGCCGCGACGTTTAGGCCCCATGAGGCACCCTGCGACCAGTTCGAAGAACCCCATCGCAACAAGTAGATGCCCTGACGCGGTCTTAGATTGCCAGATACCAATCCAGTACCTAAATGCGCCTTCAGAAATGGAGCCCTTTCATGTCCGACACCACCCTTGACCTAAACCCCGTAGAACTCGCCACAGAATTGACGATCGCTTGGTTAGCCAACCCTAACACGCGTACCAATGTTGACGACGTTCCGGCCTTCCTGAACAAAATGCACGAAACTGTTTCGGCGCTGGTTGACGGTAACGCGACGGCTGCCGAGCCCCACGCACCTGCTCAAGAATACACCCCAGCAGTGACGGCTCGTAAGTCGCTTGCCAGCCCCAATCACATCATCAGCATGATCGATGGCAAGCCGTACAAGACGCTACGTCGTCACCTCGCCACTAACGGCATGACTCCAGCGGAGTATCGCGAGCGTTATGGCCTGAAGGCTGATTACCCCATGGTCGCTCCTACCTATTCAGAGGCACGGCGCACTATGGCCAAGAGCATTGGCCTGGGTCGGAAGCCTGGCCAAACGAATGCAGCTAGGGCGGACGCCAAGCCCACTCCGGCTCCGCGCAAGCGCAAGGCCGAAGAACCAGCAGCTTGATAATCCACAGGCCTGGCTTCCTGGGAAACGGGGAGCCGGCCTGTGCCGAAAAGAGTGGCATAATCTCATTGGAGCGGTGTTCTAATACTGGCTGTTTAACCCAGGTACGGAGCGGCAGATGGCCGCCGGTTGGACGCGCGATGGCGCGGTTCAGGATCAGGTCGACGATCCAGTAGCAGACGCAGTGCTGGCCGCACGGCACGCATACCAAGCGGAACGAGTGAACCGTTCTGTACAATCTGCGGCGACGACATCCCCGAAGGACGGCGCCGTGCGGTGCCTAGAGTGCGCACCTGCTTAGCTTGCAGAGCGGGCGCGACCGTCCACTGGCCGCAACATTCAATCGGAGGGGTAGCAAGGATATTCAGCTGCGGCGGCGCCCCCCTCCCCGGTCGACGCGGATCCCGGTTGAGCAGACCCAGAACCAGACGTTTACGCCCCTTCCTTGGCTTCCCAACTTCGGACGCTGATTCATCTTTGCGAATAACCGATTTTCAAGCCCGGCTATCCGCTTGCGAAGTCGTGATGGGGGGAAGGATTGCAGACGATCCGCTTTGGGCGATGCAGACCTCGATAGCCGACACTGCGCGGCGTTGCGTCGTTGTCGAAAAGGATCGAATTTCGAGAAAGCTTGCGCTTAACGGCAGGTGGTTTCACTTCGCAGCCGGTTGAGTATATTTGCGCTTATGCAAAGCCAAATGACATACTGCAAATCCTGGTTTCGGGCCCGAAAGCAGCCTACGGAAATTTGGCCAGAGGAATATGCGCGGTCAGCACACCAAAATAAAAAACTCTATTGTGTTATAGTGGGTCCTGTAGATCGCCCATTTTGCTTTTTAGAAATAAATAAAGGTTTTGTGGGTGTCGGATTTCTTGACAGCCTGTCTCGAGAATATCTTTATTACGCTTTTAAGGAGGTCAGATTTGGGACGTTATTTCTTAGTATGACTACTTACCGGGATCATGACGGAGCTACTGATAAGGTTGAGAATGGTACAACCTATCTTTTTCAGGAAGACGGCATAGTCGAAATCGTAAAACAGTTTTTCAATCCGTTAGTGACTCAAAATTCGAGATCGTCTCACGACGTAGCAATGAACTACGATGTTTGGCCAGAATTTGGTCAGTACGATCATCTTATCAAATTAGATCGCGGTCAGTCGAAATTCATAAATCGATTAATGCCGTCACCGAGCACCGAACTAGCTTGTAGCACCAAAAGCCCCACGGCGTAGCCGGCGCGGATCCCGCGTACCCGTCGAGATCGATTTTTCGGCAATGACCGGGTCGGGAAGGAAAGCGGAACGACAGCTTTCGGGAACGTGCTGGCGATCGCCGACATTCTGTGGCGCCGCCTCCTTTTGCAGGAGGATCTATCGTTACATTCACACGCTCGGCGGCCTGCTACGATCGAACTCCATTTTGAAGGTTCCGACAGACCTCAAAACATAGGTGCAATGATGCCAGTCTTCCTGACGCTCTTTAAGCATGTCACGCCTTAGGGCGGATAGAGCATCATTGACAGATCGGTCCACGGTTCTCTCACCTTCCACCCCCTCAACAAGCTTACCGTTGCGCACGACATCGTAACGCCTCTGTATCCAATCGTCATGAACTTCTGCTACGATCCAAACTTCGGACACAGAAGTCGCTAGCATTGGGGCAATTGCGAGGGCGATACTCTCCAGCTGACGGCTACTTTCCATTGCTGCATTTACCTCCAATGCCAGACTATATCAGCACAATCGCTTTCGCGATCAACTTTTTCGTGCTCGCCCAATGGCCGTAACTGGACAGCTTTACCAATCCCGGGCGCCCCGATTGCAACTTATGTCTGGAAAGTGCGCCAAGATCGCAATGAACGAATGGCTACTCCCGGGGCCCCGAATTACTAGCCCAAGCTTCTGGGTGCGGGCGATCACCCCTGCCCTACGGCTTCCGGCCAGACACACTTGTGGACGGTCGGGGCCATTTTGCCGTTCCCCGAAACCTGCCGTTCGTTTATCACGTTTGAATGCTGTGATCGAACTCGAGTCTGGATTGAACGGTAGAGCCCGCGAAGGCGACCACTCTACAATCCAGCTTGGTCAATCATGGATGCAACCTCGACCGGCAATGCGGACTCTGACTTTGGCAGGAACCGGTTAAATGCAGTCTGCACTCGCTTGCGTGCGACCTGATATGCCTTGTGTCGGATCGCACGCGTCGCATTCGTCCGCCATGATGGGCTCTCACCAAGCAGCGCCTCCCACTTAGCCTCCTCTGCCTCCAGAATCGACAGTGCCAAGCGCAGTCCATCTCGCCGCCCGCGTGCGTAATCTTCGGACATCGCCAGCTTCTCCGTCATGCGCGCACCGTTGGTCTTGCACCCGATCGTTGGCAAGGCAGACCCCACTCGGGTGGCACGTCCGAGATCGAACCAAAGACCACTAATCGGACTCTTACGGCCTTTCCCTCACTTCTCAACTTCGAACACTGGTTCACCTTTGCGAGGGACCGATTATGAAGGCGGCTATCCGGTCGCGAATGTCGTGATGGGAAGGAAAGGGGACGCTATCGGCGTATTCGCGATCGGGCCTCGTTGAGGCTTTCTCGATTTGCGCCGCCTGCATAATTGTGATTGCCGATAGGATGGACTAGGCCGTGGCAGTCGGCTCGGGTTTCGCTCGGAACCGCTGGAGCCTATAGGTGCCGCATGACAAAATCATCTCGCGAAGCCAGTACATCGAAGAAGCCGCCTCTCAATGGTTGGCTTGGGATAGGCATCGTGCTTGTTACTATGACGATTTCGTTCTTCGTGGCTTACGCCTACCTGTTACCGTAAATCCCGCTCGATCAGCCAGCCGCGAACGTCTGCAATCGGGCGAATGCACCCTGCCCTACAGCTTCCGGCCAGACCCATAATCAGACGTCCCCGCCCCCTTCCCAGTTCCCCAACTTCGGCCGCTCGTTCATCTCCGCGTTACGACGGCTTTTGGCGCCTGACCCTGCGAACTTGAATGTCCCGACTGGGCGTTAGTTTAAGAAGCAGGCTGTCCAAGCCCGAGTTTTGTGCCCGATGAACTGCGGACGTCTTTTGCGGAGGGCTCACGCATGGGATTAGCGGCGACGCTACGTCGAGCCGCAGGTGCCAATCCGGATTCCTCATTCCACAGAACCAGGATTGTAGCGATCGGTGCGGCGGTGAGGATCAGCAGGAAAAGGCCCATCAGCCATTCGTTGGGCTGTAGCGGCTGCGAGAAGCTACCGCCGGGCTGCATCGACGGGCTAGGTCGCATCGGGCGCCTGCCGGCTTTCCTGGGGTGAAACGGGCGGTCCTCGGTCGCTCGGTGGGCAGACGGCCTGATCTGCGACCGATCATAGGCGGCACGTGCTTCCTTCTTTCCCAAAACGGAATACGCCTCGTTGATCTCTTTCGCACGAGCAGAGACATCCACACCATGGTTGGCATCGGGGTGATATTGACGGAGCAGCGCTTTCCACGCGGCGTGGATAGTGTCGCGACTTGCCGTCGAGGGAACACCTAAAACTGAATAATAGTCGGGTGGGACAGCCATTTAACCGTTACTTGCGGCTAAAACGCGAGAAAGGAAAGTCCGCCTGGCGCGTGATCTTAACCGGGCCTTCTCGGTGAGGCAAAGGGCGGCTTTAGGCGCCAACAGTCAGATGGCTACCATTCCCATCCACAACTCCGTGCGTCTGACGACACCACGCCGCCCCGCCCCGCCCCCGGCGCTGACCCAGAACCAGACGTTTACGCCCCTTCCTTGGCTTCCCAACTTCGGACGCTGATTCATCTTTGCGAATAACCGATTTTCAAGCCCGGCTATCCGCTCGCGAAGTCGTGATGGGAAGGATTGCGGACCGTCCGCTATTGGGAAGGCAGACGGCGTTAGCGGAAGTCCCTGACGCTACCGCCCTTTCCCAAAAAGGGACCGAATTTGGGAATGCATGTTTGAGGGGTAGAGATCTACCGCGTCGCCTTTCGATCGTAGTCGTCCGAAGCGAACGATTTCCAGCGTGAGAAACCGGGATCACTGAACGCCCGATCCGAGCACTTTTGACCTGCGGAAGATACTTCTCCCGGGTACTTTTTCATAGCTTCAACAACACCTTGTGCCTCATCAAGACGCTCTCGTTTTATCTTTGAGAAGTACCAGGTCTGAAGCACATAGAGTCCCTTTCTGGCGGTAGCATTGGCTCCAAGCTGGTCGGCGCCCCGCTCCAACGTCCGGATCACAACAGCGCAGTGTAGATCGTCGGAGGGATTGATCGCAGAAGCACTAGCAGACCCACAGCCCGCCAAAACGAGCAGCGTCGCCCCTAAATAAGCCTTGTTCATACCCGCTCCCGATCTATGACCGTCAAGATAGCAGGTGAACGGTAAAGGCTTGGTTGCCTGCATCGGGCAAGGTCGCGCTGAACGAACGGCCGGTTTCAGTAATTCGGTTTTTGGTTTGAACGTCCGCTCGTGGGCGAACGCAGCCTGCGCTACGGCTTCCTACCAGCCCCACTTGCACACGTCGCGTGTTGCCCAGTAGGAGCAACAGGTAAACAGTCTGCCGGCATTCCGATCAAAAACCCTTGAACCTGGTCACACCCCCATTGTCGCAAAATCGACAACTGTTCGTCGGTTTCAACCCCTTCGGCAACGATGATCAACCCCAGGCTTTTGCCGAGACCGATCGTCGCCTTGACGATCGATGATGACGAAGCATGGCTGTCCATCGTGGCAACGAAGCTCCGATCGATTTTGATCTTATCGAAAGTGAACTCCTTAAGATTGCTTAGCGACGAATGCCCTGTTCCGAAGTCGTCCATCACGACCTTGGCACCGTAATCGCGCAACGTCTTGAGCGTGGCGAGAACGTTGTCGCGCTGAAATCCCAGAAGGGTCGCGCTTTCCGTCACTTCGAGCTCCAATCGGTCAAAAGCGACGCCCCAATGCCTTGAGAGATCGCGTATTTCGGTCGCAAGGCTCACGGAGCGAAACTGTATCGGCGACAGGTTGATCGCCAGTGATACCCGGGGATCCCAGGTCGATGCAGCACGAAGTGCCTGATCGATCATCCATGAACCGATAGTCCCGATGAGTCCGCTGGACTCCGCGATGGGTACGAAGACGTCGGGTGGTATTTCGCCCCGGCGGGGATGCAGCCAGCGAAGCAGCGCCTCGTACGCGACAATCTCCAGCGAGACCGTGTCCGCAATCGGCTGGAACACCAGACGAAGTTCATTCGCCGAGATAGCATTTTCCAAGTCCCGAGCGAGCTGCACGCGCTGGCTCTCCTCGTCCTTCAAATGCTTGTCGTAGATCCGCGCCGTATTCCTGCCGTCGGCCTTGGCGCGGTAGAGCGCGAGGTCCGCGCGTTCGTGAAGCTCCTCTCCTGCCTGACCCGGTTCCGAAAGGGCCACTCCGACGCTCATCTTGATGGCGACGCCCTCGTCCGACGGTGCCGACGCCATCTTGAAGATGCGCGAAATCAGTGCTTCCGCCGCCACGGGCTGTGAGCGCGCTACCTGAATGATGGCGAATTCGTCACCACCGATGCGCGCGACCAGGTCATCGCCACGGACGCACGAGGACAGGAGCTGTGCCGTGCGTTTGAGGACGCGATCTCCACCCGCATGACCCAGTCGATCGTTGATCGCCTTGAACGCGTCCAGATCGACGGCAAACACCGCTACGATGTCACCTGTCCGCCCGCTGCGAGCGAGTTCATGGGCGAGGCGGTTCTCGAACAGCAGGCGGTTCGCCAAGCCAGTCAGCATATCGTGGTTGGCAAGGAACTCGGCGCGGCGTTCGGCGGCCCGGCGGCTCTCCACAGCGTTGCGGTATTCGTACAGTCCCCGGGCCAGGTCGCCGAGCTCGTCGGCCCGCTCCATTCCGGGAACCTCTCCGTCGCTTGCACCCACTTTGAATTCGCGCAGTCGCGCAGCCATGACCGTTATCGGTGATACTAGTCTGCGACGAAGCCAGATGGCCATGCCGAATACCATCGCTACGATTACGAGGCCCCCGAGTAACACCGAGACGATGTCCCGACGGCTCTCCCGCCTATTCTGGTCCGCCGCCTTCCATATTGCCGAGGTGAGTGCCCAGCGCGCCTGACTACGGCTCGTCTCCAAGGCCGTTAGCGAGCCCAGGAAGCGAGGCATGGCGGACTTGATGCCGGAGGGTCTTAACCGGCTCGTTTCAATCAACTGGTCCGAAGCCTTGGCAAAAGCAGCTGCCGCTTGCTGCACCTCCTTAATCGGAGCGGATCTCACTTCGGATCTGCCATCAGGTGACTGGGCTGTTTGCGACGAACGCCGTTTGAAGTCCGCGATCCGCTCGCGAAGGTCTATCCAACCCGCGTTGGATACCTTCACGCCGCGTTCGGCGTCGCGGGTCAGGCGGCCAATGTCCTGACGCAACCGACGTTGTGCCTGATCCAGCCGATCCTCGTGGCCGAGCGCCTCGCTAAGCCGCGTAATCCGCAGATCCGCCTGATGGATTTTATTGCTGACCGAAAGGCCGATTGCCAACAGCGCCAGTGCCATCACGATGACCGACGTGCAGGCTATGGATACGCGTGCTGATATCGATAGTCTCACAGGCTACTCCCAGAACCCTGATTGACGCCAAAGCGTTACGTTGTGGTTATGGGAAGTGCCCAGCGCGGTAATTCTTAAAACGAGCTATGCTCAGAATACGCCCAGTGCGACACCCGCCCATATGAGCATGACGATAATCGAGGATACGCCAATCACGGATGCACGCCTTCGCATTTGATGAACCAGCAAAAGTCTAGTTCAAAAACTATACCAAGGGGCGATAAGCCGCGCCGCGGCCGCTACACAATCGGTTTGGTCCCAACGCATTTCGTCCGTAATTCACATCGCCACGAGGGGCGATATAAGGACCACAGCGAAATTTCCGCATACAGGCCAAACGCCTCGTACCCCGCGAGCCGACCGTATCTGGCGAAATGAATGTCATCGGCAGCTTCATCAAAAATCTATCTCGAGTTGCAGCCGTTCGATCTACTCTCTTTTCGTTCCCTATTGCTTTGTACGACAAGCCTCGTCTTATATCGCTTGAAAGTGACGACGTTCATTATAGTCGTCCGTCGATACTACAGCGTACCGCTGTCAGTGGCCCGTATTGCCTGAACATCGGCAACGCTCGTTCCGCTCCATGAATCCAATTATCATTCTTGCGAGCGGTGAGACGGTATCATTCCAAAGGTTTGTGTCCCGGGTCGCAATACGCATCCGCAATCATGGCGCCCGCAGTTTCTCTGTAGACGGCCTCCCACGCCTGACGGATATCAGGGGTAAAACCGATGCCTAGGATTTCCTCGAATGTGTCGATCAATACTTTTCCAACTGCCGCGTATTGATACGCGCGGACGCCGTATTTGACGTGCCTTTTGGCCAAATCCGATAATGTTGGGCGTAGGCTATCGAGATTTGCAACATTCTGAACGAGAACGTCCATCGTTTTAGCAAATATAACGATCTGGTGTGTCATATCGTCGGGAAAGAGCGCTCGGGCAAAGGGGTGATCCAGGAGCAATCGATGATAGAAAAGTTCGGAATACGAGCGAGGAGATCGTGCGATTAGCGCATAGCTTTGGGTCACGAGCTGGACTTGTTCCATCGTAAGAGACATTCCACACTCCTACCAATGCCCCCATCTGCTTCGCGACTTACCATAGCAGGTGCATGATATGATTACCGTTTCTAGCCATGAGGCAAGCGGAATCCGATCTGGCCGTTCGAATACCGTAAACCGTCTAATCCTAGGGTCAGGTCGCAGCAACGAGGGGGCGGGCCTGTGCGTATCGATCAACTTTAGCCTGCCCCGAGTTCGGCAGAGCCTATCGAAATACCGACTGAGCTGCTGGATAGCGTGCATCGCTCTGCGCGATGGACACCCGCCCAAGACATTTAGCCCGGCGGGCGTCGCCATACTCGGCAACTTCGCCAGCATCTTTTCCGACGAGTTCGAACCAAGGCAGATCTTCGGCGCAAAATTGCCATCGCCCACGGGCGTTCCTCTCCCGTCCGACGGTTTCGCCGCTCGGCATATCGACGATACGCAGTTGTCTCACCGCGGTGCTTTTTCCGCATCCGCGGCAACGGATAGCGGGCCAAGCCTCGGATCAACAAGACCCCACAAAGAATCCACCGTTCTTGTCCTACAAAAGGATTGATCGCGCGGATTGATCGTTTTAGCGTGACGCCAAGTCGCATGGAAAACCAGCGACACTAAGGGGAGAGAGACATGAACGCGAAAGCACGCCTTTGCGCATCCGTGGCCGCCGTGGCGATCGCCACGGCGGCACCGGCAACCGCACAGACTTCCAGCACCACTCAGGTCAAAGCCGGCGGCCAGGATCTGCCCAAGCCGACGACGGCGTCGGACCAGAATGCCAACCCCGCCGCACCACAGCCGTCGGTCCAGGAAAGCCCAACCGAGGGCGGTGACGAGATCGTCGTGACCGGCCTTCGTCGCAGCCTCCAGTCGGCGCAGGCGATCAAGCGCAATTCGGACGGCATCGTCGATGCGATCGTCGCCGAGGACATCGGCAAGCTGCCGGACACGTTCGCGTCGTCCGCGCTCGCGCGGGTGTCGGGCGTGCAGGTGACGCGGGGCGGCGGCGAGTCGGCGGGTGTCACGGTGCGCGGGCTGCCAGATCTCAGCACGACCTATAACGGCCGCGAGATCTTCACCGCCGAAGGCCGCTTCGTCCAGATCCAGGACTTCCCTGCCGGCACGGTCGCCGCGCTTGAAGTCTACAAATCGGGCACCGCCAACCTGATCGAGGGCGGCATCGGCGGCCAGGTCAACGTTCGCGGCCGTCGGCCATTCGATTTCAACGGCTTCGAACTGTCGGGGTCGTTGAACGGCGTGAACTGGCAGCAATCGGGCAAGATGTCGTGGAACGGCAACCTGCTCGTCAGCGATCGGTGGGACACCGGGATCGGCGAGATGGGCCTGCTCGTCAACGCCTCCTATGTCGGCATCAATTTCCTCGACGCCACGCGCGAGCAGTCGCTGGTGGTAAGCACGACCAATTCCGCGAATACACCGGATACCGCCGGCGGAATCCGCTATCCGGACGCACAATCGCTCTTTCTCGGTTACGGTCGACGCTGGCGGCCATCGGCCAACGCGGCGTTCCAATGGAAGCCGACGCCCGAACTCGAAATCTATGTCGACGGCCTATACCAGGGCTATCGCGGACGCGACTCTAACCGGTTCATGTTCGTCCCGATCTTCGGCGGTGCCGACTTCCAGCTGACGAACCTGACCACGCGTCCCGGCAACGCGAACGTGGCGCAAAGCGCGACCGTGACGGGCGCCAATGCGCCCGACGGATATTATGGGTCGGCCAACGGCACGACCAACACCTATCAGGCGGGTGGCGGCGCGATCTGGAAGCGTGACAATCTGCAGATCTCGGGCGACGTCGCCTATACCGACAGCAGCTACACGTTCGACCTGATCAACATCGACTACACGTTCCGCAGTTCGCCGGTGCGCAACGTCGTGTTCGAAGCCCCCGGTACCGATGGCGGCCCGACGCTGAACCTGGTCGACTTCAACCTGACCGACCCGGCCAATTACCTCAGCCGCGGCTTCTTCCAGGAATATACCAAGGTCGGCGGTAAAGACATCCAGTCGCGCGTCGACGTCCAGTACGATTTCGGCGACGGGCTGTTGAAGCGGTTGCAGTTCGGCCTCCGCTACAATGATCGCGACGCCAACCGCGATCGCGGTGCGCCGTACATCTTCAACTTGCCCGCGCAACTGCCGATCACCGCGCTGCCGGTCAGCACGGAATCCACGCTAGCCGGGTTCGGCTATAACAACACCTTCCCCATCCGCACCTTCACCGCGATCCCGTCGAGCAGCATCCGCGATAATCTCGTCGCCCTGCGCAGCTTCTACGGGGCGCCGGCAGGACGACCGGAATTCAACCCGTCGGAGAATTTCCGCGCGAACGAGAAGGCGCTGGCCGCCTATGCCCAGGTCAAATACGGCTTCGATATCGGCAGCGTCGTCGTTGACGGCGTCGTAGGCTTGCGTGCGATCCGCACGAAGAACCGCATCAGCGGCTTCCTACGCGACGAACAGACGCCGGGAAATTTCGTCATAACGCCCGTCACCGCGAAGAACGAATACACCGACTACCTGCCCAACGTCAGCGCACGTGTCGCCGCTACCGATGAGTTGCAGCTCCGACTCGCGTATACGCAGACCCGGACCCGGCCGAACTTCTTCGACCTCAATCCTGCGCTGACCGTCGGATCGCCGCCGACGATCGATCCGAACAATCCGCCGAACTCGAACGACCCCAACAGCAACGCGCGTACTATCACGGCCGGCAACCCGAACCTGTCGCCGCTGACGTCGAACAATTACGACGCGAGCCTCGAATGGTATTTTTCGCGGAGCGGTTCGCTGACCGGCGCGATCTTCCGTCGCGATGCGCAGGGCTTCATCTCGAACACGACCGTCTTCACCACCGACCCCACTTATGGCCGCGTACGTTTCACGCAGCCCGAAAACACCGGCGCGACGCGGTTCCAGGGTGTCGAAGTCGGCTTTACGAGCTTCCTCGACATCGACGGCCTCCCCAATTGGGCAAAGGGCTTCGGCCTCCAGGCCAATGGGACCTATGTCGACTCCAAGGGCGATCTCGCCTCGACGCTCGCGACGTCGCCCAACGTCGCCGGCCAACAGCAGCGGTTCAACGGCGTATCGAAATGGACCTATAATCTGGTCGGACTATACGAGCGCCCGTTCTTCTCGGCGCGGGTCGCGTATAATTACCGCTCGGACTTCGTGCAATATTACAGCCAGGAGCCGCTCGACGTTGACGTCAACGGCGCGCAACGCACAGGCGGGGTCATCGAGAAAGCGCGCGGACAGCTCGATCTGTCGGCAACGGTCACGCCAGTGCCGAGCGTCACGCTGGCATTCGACATCGTCAACGTGCTGGGCAATCCGATCCGGCGCTATCGTGAGTTTAACGACGCCGGCGACCAGTTCGCACGCCAGATCTTCTACCTCGAACGCACCTATTCGCTCGGCGTACGGTTTCGGTTCTGACCTGACACGGCGATCACAGGAGATATACTCATGCAGCGTACGGATGTCAGACGGATGGGCGTAAGGACCTTGGCTTTCAAGGCGGTCTTCGCGCTCAATTATGGGCGGCCAGCGCAATGACGTGGCGTTGGGAACCATGGATCGCGAGCGCGATCGGGGTCGCACTGGTTACGGCGGCAGCGGCGACCGCGCGCAACCCGGTGTTCCAAGGTGCCGACCCGCACGCGATGATGATCGACGACGAGATGTGGATCTTTCCTACCGGCGGTCCGGGTGGAAGCTGGGCCGCGGACCGGTTCGGTGCGTTCTCGTCGCGTGATCTCCGGACCTGGACCAGCCGTGGCGTGATCCTGCGCCGCGATCAGATCCGTTGGATCGGCGACGACGGCGCAAAGGCGCATTTCCTGTGGGCGCCGGGCGTCGCGACACGCGACGGCAAATGGTATCTCTATTATTCGGTCGGGCCGCAGAACCCGACCCCGAGCCGGATCGGCGTCGCCGTCGCGGACGCACCGCAGGGCCCATACCGCGACAGCGGCCGGCCTTTGGTGACCGGCGGGCGACAGGCGAACGGCCAGTTCGAGGCGATCGATCCGATGGCCTTCGTCGATCCGCGTTCCGGCAAGGCCTATCTCTACGCCGGCGGCAGCGCGGGCGCCAGGCTGCGGGTCTGGGAACTCGGTCGCGACATGGTCAGTCTCGCACGGGAAGTCCCGGTCGACCAGCCTCCCAACTTCACCGAGGGCGCGTTCATGCACGAGCGCGACGGCGTCTATTACCTCTCGTACAGCCACGGCCATTGGGACCGGCCGGATTACTCGGTTCATTATGCAACGGCCCGCTCGCCGATCGGTCCGTGGCGCTATCGGGGGGAGATTCTCAAAAGCGACGCATCGCATCAGGGACCCGGCCACCACAGCTTCGTCCGAACGCCGGCAGGCGATTGGCTCATCATATATCACCGTTGGGATCAGCGATCCGGTACCGGACCGTTGAAGGGCGAGCGCCAGGTGGCAATCGACCGTGTTCGCTATGGCACCGACGGATCTATAGCACCTATCGCAATGACTGACGGCGATGACGCGCCGATGCTGCCCCGCATTGGGAGACGGCGCGAATAAAACGGTACAGTTAATACCCTCCGTATGAATAATTGTTTATTTTCGAACAAGCGGTTAACCGGTAGCGGCGACATTCGAGCTCGGCCGACACAAAACGAAAGGCGGCTAACCACGCCGAACGGCCCGAACGTGGCTAGGCCGCTTCCCACCAATAGGAACAGCAGCAGATCGGCCACCGGCGGCATGTCGATGCGGTCGCATAACGATGTGGGAAGGTTGGGGTCGGATCATGCGGCGCGCCCCAACTGGCTTGTATGCCGTCGAAGCCACGCGGCGGTGGTCGGCGTCATCCTCAACCTCGCCCTCTGGTTCGCGATCCACACGCTCTTCCGCACCGTGGCCCCGATCGCAACCGGGCCATTCCGCTTCGATGCGCCGGTATTCGCCAGTCTCGATCCGTGGGCGCTGACACTATCGGCCGCGGCGATCGTCGCGGTACTGCGGTTCAAGACCGGCACACTGCGACACTGGCGGCAACGTCGCTGGTCGGGGTGGGACTCTATCTCAGCGGCGTCATCGCGTGACGCCTTTTCAAGCCAAAAGCGGTTGGTCGGGCTTCTGCCCCACCATCTGAACGAACGGCTGTTTACGATGGTAGCTGCTCGATAACAGACGGGCGGCTTTCCCCCATACTCGGGCGTTTCGTTTGCGCCCAGTCTTGGCCATTCGCAACGGCACTGCCTGTGCCTCCTCCGAACGGGTGTTCAGGGCAAGGCGGCGGACGCCCTACCTGCGTGAAAATCTTTGTCAGTCGAGGCGAAACGGCAGTGATATAAAAAGAAAAAATTGCGTTGGGTGGGTTGCTGCCGAAGTTGAGGCTTGGCTTACTGATCGCTCTCCCGCCGGAGTACGGCCATGACGCGGTGCATAGGGGGTATCGTAGGGGGTATCCGTGATTATAAGCCTGAAATTACTACTATAAATTAGTGGGATGGGTTTATGCACTCGGCGGACTCCCGATCCGCCACCCCTGCCGCGCGCTGGATCGCTGGGAACGGGCGACCGCGGCTAGATTCCTCATAATTCGAGCCCCCTGCCCGGCCGGTAGATCGCCCTCTATTCGCCTCTCTTCACCCGGCCAATCAGACAGCTCGAATTGCGCCCGTCCCCAGCTTGCCGTCATGATCGCGACCACCTAGCGTGCCCGCCAGAACGACAAGGGGGACACGCGGTGCGCAACGGATTTATACTGACGGTCGCGGCGCTGTTATCAACGACGGCGTTTGCCCCTTCGCCTGCCCAGTCGGCTGCCCAGTCGGCTGCCCCGTCGCCTGCCCAGTCGGCTGCCCAGTCGGCTGCCCAGTCGGCTGCCCAGTCGGCTGCCCAGTCGGCTGCCCAGTCGCCCGCAACGCGCATCGTTCCGGATGCGAACGCACCCAAGGGGCGGCTTTCCGATGCCGCGGTGCCGAAGGCCTACCGGCTCGACCTGACCATCCTTCCCGAAAGCGACGGCTTTGCCGGCCACGACGAAATCGACGTCGTGCTCAAAGCCCGCACGACCAAGCTCTATCTGCATGGCCGTGATCTCGTCGTTACCAAGGTCTTTGCACGGATCGGCAGCACCATCGTCCCCGCGACCTTCACGCAGGTCGACGCGACGGGTACCGCACGGCTCGATTTCGCCGGCCCCGTCCCGGCCGGTGCCGCCACGTTGGTGTTCGACTATCGCGGCAAATTCGGCGACGACGCGTCTGGCCTGTACCACGTCAAGGTCGCCGACCGCTGGTACAGCTGGACCCAGTTCGAGAGCATCGATGCACGTGCCGCGTTTCCGTCCTTCGACGAACCGGGGTTCAAGCAACCGTTCACGGTGACCGTCACCACCCATCCGGGCATGACGGTCGTGAGCAACAGCCCCGAAACCGGGGTGACGAAAACCGGCGCGGGGCTGGAAACGCATCGCTTCGCGCCCACCAAGCCGTTGCCCACCTATCTGGTCGCGGTCGATACAGGGCCCTTCGTCAGGCAATCGGGAATGATCGCGCCGACACCGGAGCGCGCGCATTCCATGGCGTTGGGCGCGGTCGCCACGCAGGCCCAGAAAGACAAGATGGCCTATGTGATGGCGGAGACTCCGCGCATCGTGAGCCTGCTCGAGCGCTATTTCGGGGAGCCGTTCCCGTTCCCCAAGCTCGACCAGATCGGCTCGCCGATCATGCCCGGCGCGATGGAGAACGCCGGCGCGGATACCTATGGCGACGGGATCATCTTTCTCGATCGCAACGCCACCACCAGCGACAAGCAGTCGTTCGGCATGATCGTCAGTCACGAATTGGCGCACCAGTGGTTCGGCGATCTCGTGTCGCCCGCATGGTGGAGCGATATCTGGCTCAACGAGAGCTTCGCCAACTGGATGGGCTATCGCATCGGCAACGAGTGGCGGCCGGAGCTCGGCATCGGGGTCGGTGCGATCGCCGAGGGGTTCGGCGCGATGAACACCGACGCGCTGAAGGTCGGGCGCCCGATCCACCAGGCGATCACCGAGAACAACCAGATCGACGCCGCGTTCGACAACATCACCTACGGCAAGGGCGGTCACGTCGTCGCGATGATCGCCGCCTATCTTGGCGACGAGAAGTTCAAGGCCGGCGTACGGCTCCACCTGAAGCGCTATGCTTACGGCAACGCCTCGTCGGAGCAGTTCTTCCAGTCGATCGCCGATGCAGGGCATGATCCCAAGCTGCTCGCGGCGCTGACCAGTTTCGTCGACCAGCAAGGCGTGCCGGTGATCGACATACGCCGCGACGGCGGCAAGCTGACCGCAGTGCAGGCGCGCTACACGTTCCTGGGCTCGAAGCCGGCGCCGCTCCAGTGGACGATCCCCTTCTGCGTGCGCGTCGACGCCAGCAAACACTGCACCCTGATGGATGCGAAGACCGCGACGCTGGCCGTCCCAGCCGGGCGCGTGCTGATGCCGAACGTCGGAGGCACCGGCTATTACCGGTTCGACCTCGCGCCAGCCGATTGGCAGGCGCTGATCGCCTCGTCCGCCACGCTGTCACCGGGCGAAGCCATCGCGACCACCGACAGCCTGTGGGCGTCGTTCCGGGCCGGCAAGGCGCCTGCGACATGGCTGATCGCGCAGGCGCGCGCGATGGCCGACAATCCGGATGCTACCGCCAGCGTGGATCCCGGCGAACGGATTTCCGGCTGGCGCTCGCGCGGCCTGATCGCGCCGGCCTCGCTGCCGGCCTACCGTTCGCTGATGGCGTCGATCTATACGCCGCAATTGACCAAGCTCGGCTTCGATCCCGCGGTCGGCGCGCATGCGAGCGACGATCCCGGACGCCAGAACCTGCGCCATCGGCTGGTCGGACTCGTAGCGGACGACGCGCACGACCCGGCCGTTCGCGCAAAGCTGAAGGATGCGGCCAGCCGCTTCCTCGGCGGCGACGCGGCCGCACTCGATCCAGGCTTTCTGTTTGGCGGCTTGACGGCGTTGGCGCAGGACGGCGGCTTGCCCGTCGCCCGGATGCTCGTCGAGCGCGGGCTGTCCAGCGAGGACTCGACGCTACGATCGAGCGCCCTGGCAGCAGCGGCGTCGAGCGGTCGCGCGGATGTCGCCCAGTACCTGTTGTCGCTCGACGACAAACGCCTGCGTGGCTTCGATCGCCTGCAGTTGATCTTCGGTGTCGTAGGCACGGTCGAGACGCGCGATCTCGGTACCGACTGGGTGCTGGCAAATTATGACCGGCTCGTCGCGGGCGCCAACGGCATCTTCATCACCAGCCGGCTGCCGTCTGCATTCGCCTCGCAATGCGGCGCCGATCGGGCCGCCAGCATCGATGCGAAGATCGGCCCCGTGGTCCGGAAGGCCAATGTCGGTTTGCTGGCCTATCAGCGTGCGCTGGAATCGATCCGGCTCTGCGGGACGCTCAAGGCTGCGAAAGCGGGAGAGATCGCGGCGGCCATCACCACCGGCGGCTAGCCGAGATCGCTTGGGAAACGGCTGCGGCAAAAGCCGTTTCCCAAATGCCGCGGACCATCGGGCTTCCGGCTGGCGCTCAAACCCGAAAACGGGTCAGAACGAAACTTGGAGGCGGCCGATAAGCCGGTCCGTCGCATTACGCCGATCGGCAAACCGACTGGCATCGCCCGTGCCGGAAATGTCGGTGCCGATGTAATCGACGCCAACCGTCAGTCGATCGCGACGATGTTCGAGCCCGAGCCGCCAGTTGCTGTAGCTCCCGCCCGGTCGGAGCCGCTCGGCGCGAAAGGTATCGCGAACGCTGCCGGATGAATGCCCGAGTTCGGCGAGAACGGTAAGCGGCGTACCCGGGATACCGGCGTTGGCATTCGCATAGAGATACAAATTGCTGCCCCCGATCGCACGCTGCGACGGTGCACCGATGACACCCAGGGTCGCATAGAGCGGGCCATAGCCGTAGCTTGCCGATACCCCGGCCTCGACATAGTCCGCCTTCGTCCGTGCGCCTGCAAAAACATGCCCGATGGCGTCGGTTCGTAATTGAATGGCACCAAGGTCCCAGCCCGTTCCAACGACAAGGTCGACCACCGCGTCGGCCCCGTCGTGTCTCACGCTGTCGCGGGTCGTCACTACGCGCGCCGAGGCGTCGAAGCGCCCGACCGGGACGCGGACGTCGCCGCCGAGGGCGGCACGTCCTTCACTCCAGCTCAGCCCTCGCCGCTCCTCCTCGCTCATCACCTCCAGGGTTGCCGATCGACCACTCTGGGCGAATGCGGGCGTGACAAGGCCACAGGTTACGGCGCCAATCGCGCTCGCCAGTTGCAGGCGCCGGTTCATGCTCCGGATCATCCCCCCTATCATCCAGCGCGCTGCGGGCCATGAATCCGGTCCAGCTCGGCGCGCAGCATCGTCTCGTCCTCCTGCGCCAGAACTTCGAGGTGCGCTTGCATATCCGCCGTCCTGCTCGCGACTTCCTCCGTGATCGCCCGGTGGCTCGTAGCGCACCAACCGGGTCGGGTGCCCGACACCACAGGTTCGCTGTCGATGCTACGGACGAGTCTGGTACCCGATGCCGCAACGGCATGGCGCGCGACCGTCATGGTCGCCGCCCAGTCGCAGCGTAGCGACGACGCCCTTCCCCCCGGGGCAACCGCACCCACCTGCTTGTGTGTGATGGCGACATCGCCACGATATTTGACGGCGACCGGACCACTATGGTGATCCACGCGGTTCTGGTGATCGACGGTCATGCCGAGTGCCGCGCCGGTGGCGGCAAGCACCAATCCGGCTGTTACGAGATAGGCCATATTCGCTCTCCTTTGGTCATCCCGATCCATCTTGACCGGTGATGCTGATCCTTGCGGACGATGTTTCTAGAACGACGCTACACGGTCATCGGTTCAGTTCACCTGCAACCGCAAGGCGCGTGCATGAAGCCGATCCTTCACGCTCAGCCGCAGTCGCTTCAGCCGAAGAAGCCGCAGGGCATCCGGCATGCGTCGCTTCATCTCGACACGGATCTGATCGTCCAACTGCTTGTGCAACTGGGTTAGTTTGTATGAAAATATGCTCATAGCCGCTCTCCAACCAACGATTGAAAGATCGGATCAGCGCAGATGAGAGGAGGCAAGTGGCCAGGCCTGAACATCGAGCTAACCCGATGCGGCCCGACATCACGTTCGTCCAAAGACAAACGCCAGAGGGGCCCGGCCCGCATCATCAACCTAGTGTTTCCCAGGTCGGGGTCAAGACTGTTGCGCCCAACCGAGCCGATGTTGACATTACGAGACCGGTCTACGATGTTACTTCCATGTACGCTCCCGCGACACATAAGCGTTTCCGCGACCACGCCGGTCAACTCGCCGCACGGGGTTAGCCCGAGCTCGCGGCTGTTCGCCGTTTGAGTTCGGGCTTTATTCGATCTGACCTTTGGGCGGCGCTCTGCGCGCCCCTGATCTCGAGTAAGCGGAAACGGCACAGTGACAGACAACATATCAAAATCCGAAGACCTCGGCCCGATCAACGCGCAAAATCAGGCAGAAGACCCGCCGCCTCAGATGTTCCTGAGAAAAAGCCCGGGTCACTTCTTTTCCAACAAATTCGATATCGAAATCGTCGAACAACATTCGAGGTCCGATACCGAATTTCACCAACAAGATCTCCCGAATTGGCTGGACCGCCTCATGGGACTCAATCTCCTGCTCTTGATACTACTCGTCGGCATTCCGGTCCTTGCGTACTGCGTATTGGCGTCGACTACGTAAGGCAGGCCAAGTATCCAGATATCGGTGGATAGGTGGCACGGCGCACATTGCGCCCTTCTCGCAACGCGAGGGCAGCGATCGGCAGGACGGCTCGGTCGCCACCTAGACACCGGAAAATGCGCCGTTATGGCCACGCTGGAACCCGGCACAGCGAGAATGCATCATGGTAGCGACAGTCATCACGCCCAGCGGCCCCGGAGCGATGGAAGCCGGGCTGATCCTCGACGAGGACGGCCAGCGCTTCGTCGTGCTGACGTTCAAGGAACCGCAGGGCGAGCCGACGCTGGTCACGTTCACGGTTCCGGTGTTCCAGAACTATGTCCAGCATCTCGTCCGCACCGCCGCCGCCGCCAACGAGGAAGCCAATTGGGGCATTCCCGGCTGACGCGGATTCGATGGTCGCACGTCGGCTAGGCCCGCCATCGGCACAGGCTTCGCCGGCGATTCAGCGTCCCAGTGGTGACGTGGCATAGTCGGCGAGCAACGCCGCCACGTCGTCATAGATCGCGACCGCACCCGCCGATTGCAGTTGCGCGTCCTTGAACTTGCCCGATCGCACCGCTACCGCGGCGATCCCGCACTTCGCCGCCGCCTCGATGTCATAAGGCGTATCGCCGACGACGATAACGCTGCCCGGGTCGATTCCCGGCAACTTCTTGAGCGCGGTTGCGAAGATATCGGGCGCTGGCTTAGTCTTCTCGACATCGTCGCTGCTGGTGGTAGCGGCGATCAAAGCGCGCGCATCGAGCAGGTCGATATAATGCTCGAGTTCCGCTTCCGACGCCGACGACGCCAGCACGACCTGCTGTCCCAATTCGTGCGCGTGCGCCAACAATGCGTGCGCCTGCGCGAAGGGCTTGGCCTTATCGAGGTACTTCGCCTTGAAGATCTCACCGTGCGTTTCGCCTAGCGCTTCCTGCTGATCCTCGTCGGCGTCAGGCAGCAGGGTCGGGACGAGCATGTCGGTCCCCTTGCCGATCTGGTCGTGGATGACCTGTCGATCAAACGTCGCCCCCACGCCCGCAAACGCCTCCTCCCAGGCGAGGACGTGCATGTCGTTGGTATCGACCAGCGTGCCGTCGATATCGAAGAGAATAGCGTTGATCGGCATCTGTGGACTCCAAAATTTGCCTGAGCGGAAGGCGCTGCCCGTCCAGGCGGCCATGATCGGCGCCTGCTGGACCGCAGCGCTTGCGACAAATTGAAACGGCCAAAGATCCGGTTCGGTCCCGTATAGTTTCCTCGCAACCGCAATCATCTAGCCCGCCGCGTCTAAGCCTTTACAATCAAACAGCTTATTGAAACGCAAATCGTCATGATCAACATCAGTGTCTTATCAGTCTCTCATCGAACATTTGCGAGATCCTCGATTGATATCATCGATCAATCCAAGACTATTGATCGTAATCAGTAAAAAACTCGGCGGTTAAATGGACCGCCAAGGAACGATGTCGGGCGTTCGATCGCTATGGACTTCAACGATCCGAGCGAACGGGTTTTGTCGCTCAGTAATGATTAAACTCCGGCGGCTAACGACTAAGCTCATACCAAACTAAATAACCGGTACGAAATGCCGAGCGATAATATTACCATAGGCATTGGTTTGGCTATTAGGTTTTCGCCTGCCTATCTTCGCGAATAATTGCTTACTGCACTTGTCCAGCCAGTCACATAGCGCCGTATTACCGATACTATTATCAGATCACTACTTAAGGAGACCCTCATGCGTGCACTCGTTTGGCATGGCAAAGGCGACGTCCGCGTCGACACTGTTGCCGACCCCGAAATCAAGCATCCGCGCGATGCGATCATCAAGGTCTCGGCCTGCGCGATCTGCGGCTCGGACTTGCATCTGCTCGATGGGTACCAGCCGACGATGCAGGCGGGCGACATTCTCGGTCATGAGAATATGGGCGTCGTGGTCGCGCTCGGCTCCGAAGTCACCAATCTGAAGATCGGCGACCGCGTCGTCGTGCCGTTCACGATCAGCTGCGGCGACTGCTTCTTCTGTCGCAAGGGCCTGTTTTCGGCGTGCGAGCGGACCAATCCGAACTCCGAGATGGCGATCAAGGCGATGGGCCATTCGCCTGCCGGCCTGTTCGGGTTCAGCCACATGCTGGGCGGCTATTGCGGTGGCCAGGCCGAGTATCTGCGCGTGCCGATGGCCGATATCGGGCCGATCAAGGTTCCCGACAACGTCACCGACGACCAGGCGTTGTTCCTCTCGGACATCTTCCCGACGGGCTATATGGCCGCCGAGAACGCGAACATCGAGGAGGGCGATACGGTCGCGATCTGGGGCTGCGGCCCGGTCGGACAGTTCGCGATCCGGTCCGCGCTGATGCTTGGTGCCGGTCGCGTGATCGCGATCGATGAAGTTCCCGAGCGCCTCGCGATGGCCGAGGCCGGCGGCGCGGAGACGATCAACTTCGCCGAGGTCGACAGCGTCTATGACGAACTTCAGTCCCGTACCAAGGGGCGCGGTCCCGACAGCTGCATCGATGCGGTGGGCGCAGAGGCTTCAGGCCACGGCGCCGTCGACGCGGTGATCGACAAGGTGAAGGCCGCGACCTTCCTTGCGACCGATCGCGTGCATGTCCTGCGCGAGGCGATCATGAGCTGCCGGATGGGCGGCACGATCTCGATCCCCGGCGTCTATGTCGGGATGGGTGACAAGATCCCGATCGGCGCGATGATGAACAAGGGGCTGACGATCAAGACCGGCCAGACCCATGTCCAGGCCTATACCAAGCCGCTGCTCGCGCGGATCGAGGCGGGCGATATCGACCCGAGCTTCGTGGTCACGCATCCGGCCAGCCTCGAGGATGCGCCCGAGATGTACCAGAAGTTCCGCGACAAGCAGGACGGCGTCATCAAGGTCGTACTGCGCCCGTGATGAACCAGGGGACGAAGCGCGCATCGCGGTTCGTCCCTTACCTGCCCCCCTCGATACGGTGAGGAATACGCCATGAGCGACAAGGTCCCGATGCCGGTGAGCGGCAATCCCGATACCAAGGGCGCCCCCGACGGTGTCGGCGCGTCACCCGCAGGCAAGAGCGGCGCCGACGTGCACGGCAGGTCGGCCCGCGGAGAGAGCGGCGGCGGCGCCTATCCCAATCCGCATGCCGGCAAGGTCGCAACGAACACCGGGTTCATGGCACATGGCGGCCAGAGCGACATCGCCTATCACGGTGGGGGTCAGGCCGGCGAAAACGGCGGCAGCGCGCCCAATGGCGTCGCTGGATCGGATGGCGATACAGGATCGACGATCGCCGCCGACCCGGATGCCGATCGTACTTCACGCGGCCTCGCAGGGGATGGCGGCTCGATCGATGTCGTCGAGACCTCGGGCATCGCCGAAGCCGAGGCGGGTGGCAAGATTGGCACCGATGCCCGCTACGAGGACGAGCAGAAGCATCCCGGCTCCGGCTGACACTCGGTCCGTATCCAATCTCCAACCTTAGACCGGGCATGCCGCCCGGCGCAGAAAGAGGATTCCATCATGTCGGCACCCGAAGATCTCAAGGACATCTACACCGACGAGCTGAAGGACCTCTGGTCGGCGAACGATCAGATGAAGAAGGTCCTCAAGAAGATCACCGCAAAGGCCAGCGACGAAGCGTTGAAGACGATGCTGACCAAGTCGCAGGCGGGGATCGAGAAACACACCGACATCCTGAAGGACCTGATCGCATCGAACGACGAAAAGGTCTCGAAGGAGCATTGCAAGGGCATGGAAGGTCTGGCCGCCGAGGCGACCAAGCATGTCCTCGAGGAAGGACCGGACAAGGGTCCGCTGCTCGACGTGATGATCATCGCGCAATATCAGCGCATGACGCATTACGGCATCGCCGGCTTCGGCACGGCAGCGGCCTATGCCAAGGCGCTCGGTCTCAAGGACGACCATAAGAAGCTGAGCGCGGCTACCAAGGACATCTACGGCGGCGACGAATATATGACGAAGCTCGCCGAGACGAGCGTGAACCTTCAGGCCGAAGACGCCTGACGCGATGCCCGCCGGCCGGATGGTCGGCGGGCACACCCCGGTTCGATTTCACGATCGGGCGACTTTGCTAATTTCTCGCAGTCTTCCGACGTCGCAAAGATCAAAGCTGCACCGTACGCGTCACGTGTTACCCGCAGCGCAGTAGCAGTTCAGGAAATCCTGGTGCACCGGCAGCTTGGCAACGCGGCCGGCGACGTCGGTGCGGATGTCCTTGAGTGCGCGGGTCAGGTTCGCGTCGGAAATCATGCGGCCCATGCGGTGGAACGCGCGGGGTTCGAGGTTCTGGCCCAGCATGACCTGCACCCAGCTGTCGACGCGAAACAGGTCCTCCGACGCCTGATACGCCTGCGCATCCTGGCGAAAGAGCGCGATCCGCTCGACGAGCGTGTCGGGGAGCTGCATCTCGCGGCACCGACGCCAGAGAGGCTCGTCGCGCTGGTTCAGGTGATAATGGAGAATGATGAAGTCCCGCACGCCTTCGGATTCGCGGCGCGACATCGCATTGAAGCGAGCGACCAGCGCGTCGTCGATCCCATCGAACGGAAATAGCTGGATCAGCCGCGTGATCGCGATCTTCATCAGGTGGATACTGGTCGATTCCAGCGGCTCGACGAAGCCGCTGGAAAGGCCGAGCGCGACGACGTTCTTGTTCCAAACCTTGCGCCGTGCGCCCGTCCGGTAGCGGATCACGCGCGGTTCGGTCAGGGCCTCGCCCTCGACGTCGGCGAGCAGCTTTGCACGCGCCTCATCGTCGGACAGACAGTCGCGGGCATAGACGATGCCGTTGCCGACGCGGTGCTGGAGCGGGATGCGCCAGCGCCACCCCGCCTCGTGCGCGATGGCGCGGGTGTACGGCACGGCCGGTCCGACCGAGACGGTCTGCACCGCGATCGCGCTGTCCGTCGGCAGCCACTGCGTCCAGTCGTCATAGCCGGTCTGCAGCGCCTGTTCGATGAGCAGGCCGCGAAAGCCGGTGCAGTCGAGGAACAGGTCGCCCTCGATCCGCACGCCCGAGTCCAGCACCAGCGCCTCGACGAAGCCGGTCTCGCCATTCTGCTCCACGCGTTCGATCTTGCCCTCGACGCGGCGAACGCCTGCGGGTTCGGACAGTTCGCGGAGGAAACGGGCATAGCGCCCCGCATCGAGATGATAGGCGTAGTTGATCCGGGCGTCTTTCCCGGTTGCGAAACGCTCGGAGTCGGCGGCCCTCAGTTCGAAGCAATAGTCGCCAAGGGGGTCGGCCAGGCCACGCTCGCGGGCGTGCAGCCATAGATGGTGGAAATCACCCATCCAGGTCGATGCCCGCCCGATCGTGCCGAAGGAGTGGATGTAGCGCTCGCCCGCACGGCCCCAGTTTTCGAACGATATCCCCAGTTTGAAGCTCGCCTGCGTGGCGCGCATGAACGCCTGTTCGTCGATGCCGAGGAAATTATGAAAGGTTCGCGAGGTCGGGATCGTCGACTCGCCGACGCCGACCGTTCCGATCTCCTCGGACTCGACGAGAGTGATATCGAGCAGCGGCCCGAGTTGCTTGACCAGCGCCGCCGCCGCGATCCAGCCGGCCGTGCCGCCGCCGGCGATCACCACTCTTCGCACGTCCCGATTGTCCACGCGCATCGTCTCCATCACCGGTTGAGCCGAGACAGCAGCATCGCCCGAAGCCGCCGCGCGCCGGTTTCGTCGAGGCGGGCGAGCGGCCCCCTCGCCGCGTCCGGCAGGTGCGCGGACGGCCGATCCGCGGGGCCGAAAAGATAATAGTCGAAGAGCGCCGACCAGGCCCGCTTCTCGGTATCGGGCCGGTCCCGCAGGCTGAGCATGCCGTGAAGCACCGTGGTCATCGGTGAATCCAGATAGGCCGGCGCATCGTTCCACCAGAAATTGACCATCACGTTGAAGTCGGCCAGCGCCTCGACATGGTGCCACCACAGCGCGGGGTAGACGACTGCGTCGCCCGGCCCGAGCTCCGCCACCTGCCCCGCCTCGACCGCGTGCGCGAAGTTCGGGAAGCGAGCGAAATCGGGATCGCGGAAATCGACCAGCGAAACCACCTGCCCTCCCGGCGTTGGCTCCAGCGGGCCGGGGTAGAGGTTCGCGACCTGCTCGGGCGGGAACAGCGTGAAGCGCCGGGCGCCGACCGCCACGCAGGCGATGTTGTTCGACATGTCGTAATGCGCAGCCGCGGTCGTGCGATTTCCGATCCAGATGCTTTTGACCACGCCTGCAAAACAGGGATCGGTCAGCGCCAGATCGTTGCCGGCGCCCGTGAAGCCGGGGAAATAGCCGTCCAGATCGGTCGAGCCGACATAATAGGACGGGGCGTCGGCTTGGCCGAGGTCGACGAGCATCCGGCCCAGATATGCGTCGAGCTGAACGCGTTCGCGATCGAAGGCGAGCTTCGTCAGGGTGTCGTCGTAGAAATAGCGCCCCCCGGCTTCCGAAGGCGCGGTGTAGCCCGCGGCCGGACGGCCGTTGTAGAACGACAGGAGATACGCTGCGGCCGCTTCGGGTGTACGCCGCCCTGCCTCGACCAGCGGCCAGTCCCGCGCCAGCCCGCGCACGACCACCGGCTCGGTGCCGGCGATCAGCGCCGCAAAATCAACGGCGCCGACCGCTCGCGCGTCGATCTCCCGCACATTGCGGTGCGTGATCGGCCGTTCGGAACCAAACGATGTCATGTCAGCAGCCGCTTGCGATTCTTGCGGTCGATCAAATACTGGATATTGCCCAGCGAGGATGCCGCCATCGTCGCGGCCCGGAGCAGGCCGCTCCGGTGAAGAGCCTCCAGCGATTCCCCGGACAGGTCGGCCAGCGCGGATTGATCGATGGTGAGGAGATCGGGCAGTTCATAGCCGTCCTCCTCGCTCAGGCTGATCTGAATATCGACGGGTTGCAGCAGCCCGGCATCCTCGAACTCGGCATAGATCGCCGGTGCGCTGGTCACGCCTTCATGAAGGACGCGCAGCACGCTCGCGATGTGGTCGAGGAGCGGCGCGTTGCCGCCATGTTCGAGAAACACCGGCAGGCCGTCGACTGCGCCGACCCGCGCATCCGCGAGGTCGATATAGACCAGCGGATCGCCCTGGCTCTCACCATCGGACCGGCTGGTGTCAATGCCGATGGAAAAGGGCCCGCGCCGCTGCACCGCCGGGACATAGTCGCTTGTCCAGCGGCCATCCTCGAGGAACAGGTTCTCGTCGCGATCGAGGCCGAGCAGGGCATAGGCCTGAATACCGCTCTCCTCCCGCCGAAAGACGATCGGGAACGAGCGCTGGGCCTCCTCGAATTCCGACGGGTAGATCGGGAGCTGGTTTACGCTATCGCCGTACTCCGCGCCGGGGCGGATCGCGACCCGCAGATCGGCGTGCTCGACATTGTTCAACAATACCGGGTTCGACGATGTTGAGTTGGACGATGTTGGGTTCGACATTACGGGGGTCATCTATTCGCTATCGCTTGCTGGAGTAACGGCGCGATTACAGCCGCCTGGCACGGGATTACAGCACGGCATCGGCTGCGCTCCAAAAGAAAAGGGTCGCTATCGACAGCGACCCCTTCCCTTTCATCCGCCGACGATCAGAAGCGATACCTCGCACCCAGCAGGTAACGCGGCTTGAGTTCCTGCGCGAAGACGAGGTTCTCCTTCGTTCGCCCATATTGCCGAACGCTCTCGCTCGTCAGGTTGATCGCCTCGAGCGACAAGGCGATGTTTTCGTTGATGTCGTAGCTGATGTTCGCATCGAGCGTCCCGAATGCCGCCGTGAACAGCGGGTTTCGCCCTTCGCCCTGGTTGGTCGCCTGCAGGTATTTGGCCCGCCAGTTGTACGCGATGCGTGCCGAAAGCCCGTTCTTGTCGTAGATCAGCGTGCCATTCGCGCTGTCGCCGAGGCCGGTCAGCGCGAAGATGTTGACCGTCGGATCCGCATAGGGATCCACGTTCACATTGCCGTCCACCTTCGTGTAGGACGCCGCGAAGCCGAAGCCGGTGTCGCCGAAGAAGTTCGTCCAGGCCACTTCGAAGCCGTGGATCTTGCCTTCGCGGTTGTTGAGTGGCTGCGACACCGCCAGGACGAGCAACGGATCGTTCGCACCCGCCGTGATGTCCACGGCGCCCGATATCGCATCGGCGAACTGCTGATTGACCGTCGTCCCCGTGGCGTTTGCCCGGAAGGTCGCGTCTGCCGCCGCCACGTTGCCGCCATTCTGCACGAGCAGCGCGGTGTAGGTGAACAGATTGACGTCGGACTGGTCGAAATTACCGTTTCTCAACTGCGAGAGCGCGGTTCCGGAAAGCGTGCCGGCCGCACCGGAGCTTGGATCGCGCAACCCGAACAGGTTCTGGTTGGTGATACCCGTGCCGATGAAGTTGCGAACGCGCTTGTCGAAGAAGCCGACCGAGACGAAGCTCGACGGCTTGTAGTACCATTCGATCGACGCATCGAAATTGTCCGATACCAGAGGCAGCAGCGCCGGATTCTGGGCAGTGCCGCCGCCAGTGCCCCCGAGTGCCACCGGACGAGGCGGCTGCTGGACGGTCGCCGTCGCGAACAGATTGCCGTAGGGCGCACGCGCGAGCGTCCGGCCGAACGATACGCGGGCCTTCACGTTGCGGACGACCTCGATGTTGAAGTCGACCGATGGCAGAAGATTGCTGTAGCCGCCGCGTCCGGGAACGAGATTGGTCTCGCTCGGCACCTGCACGAAGAAGTCGTTGTCCGCCGTCCAGATCACCGCGGTAGGCACCGCCTGGAGTGCGGTCGAGCGCGACTTCGTCCGTTCATAGCGTGCACCGATCAACAGATTGGCCCGGCGACCGGCGATCTCGCCTGCCCAAGTCAACTGGCCGAAGACCGCCCAGGTCTTTTCCCGGACCGTGTCGTTCACGTTGCCGCTGCCGCTGACCTGATGCACCCTGGGAGCGCCGGCCGGAAGCTGGGAATCGATGTCCAGATAATAGGGCTGGAAGATGTTCAGCAGGTCGACTGCATTCCCACGAAACGCCGTAAGCGACGAGCCCGAGGAGTTCGGGTTATACTTGTCGAACTTGCACGTCAGACAATAGGTCGTGAGAAGATCGCCCGCGATCCGTTCGGGAACGCCCGTGTCGCCGATACCCCAGTCGCCAAGCGTCTGCTGCGTCTGCTGGCTGCTCGACTGCATCTTCGTGTCGATATAATTGCCGCCGAAGTCGAAGCGACTGCCCTCGCCGAGATCCCAACTGATCTGCGCACGGCCTTCGTTGATGCGCTGGCTTTGACGCGACGTGATCGTGCGCGCCACCTGGGTACCGACATCGCCGACGTCGAGCACGCCGTTGCCGTTGCCCTTGACCACGTCGTTGATCGTAATCGCCTGTTGCGGGAACCCGGTCGTGAAATCGACCGAATGAGACGCGATGACCGGTGCGCCGAGCGACAGCAGGGTCGCGGACGTGCCGTTGCTGTTGTCGGGCGTCGATTTGGACGTCGAGTGATGACCGTCGAGAGTCAGCGTGAGATTGTCGGCGAACCCCCATTTCGCGTTGCCGCCGAAGGATTTCAGCTCGGTCTGGGTCGCGTATTGCTGCTGCTCGAAGCCCCCGTCCTTAACGGGATTCTCGTTCTCCTGGATGAAGACGGCGCTCGCCATCTGCGTGTTGTTGTCGAACGTCACCTGGTTGAACGGCCGGTTGAACCAGTTGGTCTGCTCGCTGCGCTGCTCGCGAAGCTTGTTGCGCGCATAGAGTCCGTCGAGCGTGAATTCGAGCGTTTCGGTCGGCTTGAACTGCAGCACCGCCTGGCCGTTGATGCGCTCGCGACGGTTCTCGGACAGGGCATAGCGGCTGTCGTTGGGGATCAGCACGTACGGCGTCGTCGGCCGATTGGTGACGACCGTCGTGGCGGTGACATAGGTCGTGCTGCCGAAGAAGGTCTCCGTCGGCACCACGTTCCAATAGTTCGGGTTTGAGCTCACCGACGCGGATTCACGGAGCTGATAGCTGCCGAATACGGCCGCACCGAACGTACCGGCCTCGTTCTTCCAATTGAGAATACCCGAAGCCTCGGGCGTCACGCGGTGCTTCTTGCTTTCGGCGTCCTCGATCGAGCTGTCGTACAGCGCCTTGCCGCCGATCGAACCCGAGAAGCCGCTTTCGCGCGAGTCGAGCGGCTTGCGGGTGACGATGTTGATCGTTGCACCGATCCCGCCCGACGGGACGGTTGCGCGGCCCGTCTTGTAGACCTCGAGCGTGCTCACGCCTTCCGATGCGAGGTTCTGGAAGTCGAACGACCGGCCGGTGCCACGCGCGAACGCGTTGCCGCCGCTGGTGTCGACGTTGGATGCGGGCATCTGGCGCCCGTTGACGGTCACGAGGTTGAAGTCGCCCGAGAAGCCGCGGACGGCGACCTGCGATCCTTCGCCGTTCACGCGGTTGATCGACACGCCGGTGATGCGCTGCAGCGACTCGGCGAGGTTGGTGTCCGGGAACTTGCCGATATCCTCGGCCGAGATCGCGTCGACGACGCCCGCCGAGTTGCGCTTGATGTCGATCGCGCGGTTCAGCGAGGCGCGGACGCCGGTGACGATGATATCGGTGGACGTATCGACCGTCGATCCCGCGTCGTTCGGCGCGTTGACCTGCGCGACCGCGGGCGAATCCTCACTGCCCGGCTGCGCATTGGTGGCCGGTGCGTTCGTGTCGATGCCGGCCCCGGACTGCGCCATCGCAGGCACCGCCAGGCACAACGACATCGCGCCAACCGACGTCGTGCATCCGAGCGCGACTAAAAACGTGCGTCCCCTCATAAATCCTCTCCCCTTTTACGGCGGCCCTGGTCGCCAAGTCTCCGGCCGGTGTTTTCCCGGCTCGTGGTACCGCTATCACTTCGTCATAAGTTGTCAAATGATATTGCGCCACATCTGAACCGAAACCGATTAATCCTTGCAATTAAACAACACGGATCAACTGGCGCAGGCACGTTGATCATGATGCCACGCCCTACGATCGCAGGACTCCGCCTTCAGTGGAAAACTAACTCAGGTTTCAGTGGGCCTCGACACCTCCGATTTACTCCATCAAGTCCATCATTAAAAAAACTAAGTTTCTTAATGCCTGGAACGATTGCTCGAGATATTCTTTGGCGCGATCGTATACAGTATAGCGGATCGATGCCGGCTAGGTCCAAGCGTACTACACGCGAGCGCGGCCCAGCAGGCGGAGGCCGTCATTGCCCCAATGGGACTGGAGCCATGGCGAATACGCTTCCCCGCTTGCCGGAGATCGGCATCTCCGAAACCGAGAAAACCAAACACATCATGCAGATCCAGGCAGGAAGGCCGCGCTAGTCGTCCGCGGCAAACGTCACGAAGACGTTCGCGGTCAATCGACCCATGCGGGGATCCGGACTCAACACGGATGATGCCGGCACATATCCAGAGTGAAGCACGCAGCTTCGATACGCCACAAGCCGGTTGAACCCGGCCGATACGCGCGCAGTCTGTTCGAACCAGGGCGCGCCGGTGTCTACATATCCCGACGCGGCGCCCTCGCTCGCTCTACTCGCCTTGTAGCGTGGCAACCGATCCTCGCTCAACGTCTCGAAACCCGTGGCACGGTGCCGAAAGAACGTGGTGCCGCCAAACGCCTCGCCGCAGAGATAGTGGAGAATGGCGAACTGATAGGAATTGGTTGAATCGACGTGAGGCGCACGCTGCACGGCGGACAGCGCATCGTCGGGCAACGTCACGATGGAGAACGCACCCTCCGCTTTCAAAGGCCTGATCCGACCAAGCGAAAACGCCTCCGAAATCGGCCCGGCGAGCACTTCCACGATCGTCCTGATATAGTCGCGCGGCAAGCTCGCCCTCAACCCCGGATAGCCCCCGGTGACGCTGTAGGCCGGCAGGAACGGACTCGAAGCCGCCAGATCGATCAGCCCTCGCGGCTGTTGAAAAGCAGCGTCGGATTCGAGCAAAATCTCCCCTTCAACCCCGACAGCCCTGGCCGTCAGCTTAGACCGGGCCAACGCAAAGGAGGTCACCGCGAATACCCCGAAATGCTGCTGCCAAAAGCCATAACCCGGATAGCCTACTATCCTTTCCGACGGCAGGACAACTCGACCTGTCTAACGCCGAACGAATACGCTTGGTTACTGTAGCAAGCTGACGGGATGGGGTGCAGCCGTACCAAGCGCAACCCGCGATCGACGAGCCCCCGCACCGACCGCATTGCGCCGGCGCGAATTCATTCAGATTCTCCGACCCGGGCAACCCGTTGGGCAGTCCAAAAGATCGGGCACAGAACGAGAAGTAAAAACGCTCTTCCGTGAGGATCGGAGATGCTAGCGCAGGCAGGCCAATTTGGCGGAGACGGAGTCTGCTATCGCTACGTCCGGCAAGAGCCGTTCAGAGCCCAGGAGCCATTGTTTTACAGTATCTTACCTAATGTCTGTTCCGATAGCTTCCGTAGTGATCTGCCCTATTCCATATCTTTATGTTGGGCGGTATGTTCCAGCATGAGCGGTATCAAACCTACGGGTAAACACCTTGAGAAGCGCCTATCGGCGCAAGCGGTTCGAGCCCTGAACGTTCCTGGTCTTCATGGGGACGGTAATGGGCTGTATCTGAAAGTTCGGGCTAACGGGGCAAAGCAATGGATTCAGCGTATAGTGATCGGCGACGAGCGTAGAGATCTTGGCTTAGGGTCTGTAACCCTTGTTAGCCTCGCAGATGCCCGAGAGAAGGCCTTAGAGAACCGAAAGCTTGCTCGAGCGGGTGTAGACCCCCTAGCGGCAAAAAAGCGCTCTATGGAGGTTCTAACGTTCAAGGCCGCCACCGAGAAAGTTCACGAACTGTCAAAGCCTACATGGCGTAACGACAAGCACGGCGATCAGTGGCTGAATACCTTGACTACCTATGCCTTTCCTTTCTTCGGGTCGAAGCGGATCGATACGGTTACGGGGGCAGACGTACTTGCTGCGCTGTCGGCGATATGGAGTTCACATCCTGAAACAGCACGCCGTGTAAAGCAACGGATCGGAACGGTATTCAAGTGGGCGATGGCGAACGGTTGGCGTGCGGACAACCCGGCAGAGACGATAAGCAAGGCACTTCCGAAACACGACCGTTCGAACGTCAAACATCGCCAAGCTTTGCCATATGATGCAGTGGAAGCAGCTATTGCGACCGTTAGGGGAAGCGAAGCAGGTACAGGTACCAAGCTTGCCTTTGAGTTTCTTGTTCTGACGGCAACCCGGTCGGGAGAGACGCGGGAAGCTGTGTGGAGCGAGTTTGACCTCGACAAGGCTGTTTGGACGATCCCGGCAGCGCGCATGAAGGCCAAGAGGCTCCACCGGGTTCCGCTGCCGCCGCGCTGCATCGCCATCTTGGAAGAAGCACAAACACTCAGGCGCGCCGACGACGATTTGGTCTTCCCCGGCACTAAGGACAAGAAGCCCCTATCAGATATGACTCTATCAAAGCTTATGAAGGAACTCAGCATACCCGCCGTTCCCCATGGGTTTCGCTCCTCGTTCAGAGATTGGGCAGGTGAGCAGACGAATCACCCTCGCGAGGTCGTCGAGTTCGCCCTCGCCCATGTCATCAAAGACAAAGCGGAAGCCGCCTACGCGCGGTCTGATCTTTTCGACAAGAGGCGCGGGCTAATGAAAGATTGGTGCAGCTACCTGTGTAGCTAGCCACTATTATTAGAAACTATACCAAGGAATCCATTCTTTGATATCAAAGTAACGTGATGGACACAAAGGCTGCACGAGCCTTGAACGTATCTTGCGGAACCTCGCAAAACTTATCATCTTTAGCTCATCACATGGAGCACAAAGATGAGCGAAACACTTCTACCTCGGCATATCGTTGAACGGCGGACCGGCCTGAAACGCACCACGATCTACTCAATGATGAAGCAACGCCGGTTTCCAACTCCCGTTCGGGTTGGCATACGAGCCGTCCGCTGGCGCGAAAGCGATATCAGCAGCTTTGTTCGTAATCCTACAGAATGGGCTCTCAATTACGCGCTACACGGCGGCAGCGGGTCGCATTCTGACAAGGGGGCACAGTAACAATGGAAACCCAAGTCCGAGTTAGCGCAAGCGGCCCAGCGAAGGGGGCGATAAAGCAATCCATCGGAGGCCTTCTGGTTAGCCTTGGCTTCATACGAAGGGGAACAGCCGAGTTCTCTAGACCGGGCAACATAACCCCCGAGGAGGCTCGAGCGATAATAGAAGGTTGTTATGACATCGAGACAGCCAACTCACCTTCACGAATCGTTACGCTGCATGTTCTATCCGAGCTGACTGTCATGATTCTACGACGGCATCGACATCGGTCTATTTGATGTAATGCTACTATCGTAGACACACCTCCACCTCCGCTAGGGTGATACCAGTTAGAAGCTTATCCAATTATAAGAATGGTTATGTTTCTTCCATGGTAATTCACGCGGAATCTTACACCCGAGATCCTTTTGACAATTTCTAATATAACCTAACTGCTACTTGCTGCATCCCCTTGAAAGAGAAGAGACGGAAGCCACGCCGCGTGTGATACCTAGTGAAACCACTAGGAGAGTATCAGCCCATTATACGTTAGGTTTTCCCTTCGAACTATCTCTGCTCAGCCGGGGGGTCGGAGGTTAGCCCGAAGGCCTATAGTTCCCCAAAGAAATCAACTTGCCATCGCAGCAAGGGGTACGATGAAAGCGCTTATAGCTTAGGCCTGCTGCATATCGGCGGTTAGGCCTTCGCGAAGCTAGGTTGCTATCGGTATAAGTTGCTCGATTGATCCGGCCCAATCGGAAGGCGCTATGGCTTGGCCTGTTTAGAGACGTGCTAACCGTTGACAATGGTCGTCTATCAATCAAGTATACTCAATAACCGTCCAACACGCAATATACGGACGATAGGTCAGATGTTAACTTTGTTCAGAACCTTAACTAAGTTTAACGTTACTTAGTTTATGTAAGTATCTCTCACCTAAATATAGCTAAATACCTTTTGCACATCCGAGCCGATGTTCGGGTCAGGATATGGCGTTGGAGCATAGTGCCACCGTTCACTGACACAAGCGCTAGTACCCTGTGGCCTTCTCCTGACCCCTTGAAGCCCAAGTGTGAGGCCCCACCTTTTTCGGCCCGTTCAGTGCGCAACCAACCGTACCAACCTCCGAAGCATTCTCTAGGACTTCACCCCTCACAGCCCTCGAACCGGATCAACTCAGCCGCCCAAAACGGGAGCAGGTCAATGTCTGCGAACTCGACAACGTTCAGTTACCGCTGCTCGAGTTCAAAGCACACACGAACTGTCAAAGACGATCCTCGCGGTCCACGATCACCGCCGGGCCCCGCCCGCCTTCCTCAATCCGCGGTTCAAATCTCTGCTCGTACGAACCAAGAGCTGCACTTGGGGTACCAAGCAGCTTTGGCAGCTGCCCTTCCTAGCCGAAGGGGGGCGCGTCAGCTCTGACTTACGGCATGTCCGTACCGGGCCGCAACCACCCCCCCCCCAGAAGCGTCCTACGCGCTATTGGCTTCGCGATCACATTTAGCCAAGGTGCTGAAAACCCGACCTAGGAGTCCACATTGGCAGCGTCGCTCAAGCTTCGGGAAACCGTCTTCAAATGCCTTTCAATCAAGCCGGGTGCAAAACTGAAAGCTAGGGAGATCGCAGAATGGATTATCGCGGAGTACCCGGAAGAGGTTGCTGCGAAGATCGCTAAGAGCAAGTTTATCACTGATATCAACCAGCTTCGCAATCAGTTGGTTGCCGAAATCGGCGCTAACCGGCCGAATTGGGAAAGTAGGTATTCCTCCTTACGTTCCACTGCGGACAAGCCACGGAGGTATTACTGGACGACCGAGACCGATGAACAAGTCGTCACGGCAGCGGAGTCACTCGACCAAAGCATGCTATCGCTACAGCCTGGACTACTTCCGGAGGCATTGCTCTATGCCAAACTTCGTGAGTTTGTGATTGCCGAGTTTGACGTTGTCACGATGCGAATCGACGAAAAGACTGCTTCAAATAAGAAAGGCCCAAATGCCAACAAGTGGCTGTACCCTGACGTATGCGGCCTACAAAGCAGGATATCCGGATACGGTTCGGAGGTCCTCGACCTGATCAGGCTCGCAGGCGGCAAAAAGGCGACGCTCTGGTCATTCGAAGTGAAGGTCATTCTCAATACATCTAACGTTCGTGAATCCTATTTTCAGACGGTATCTAACTCGTCATGGGCAAACTTTGGTTACCTAGTAGCCTCACAGATCGACGAAAAGGTTATGCCGGAGCTCAGGGTTCTGCATAATCTTCACGGCATTGGCATCATTCAACTGAACCACGAAGACCCCGTAGAAAGCCAGACCCTAATCCCAGCCCTTCAGAAAGAGGAGATCGATTGGGGTGCAATGAACCGGCTCGCCTCAGAGAACGCCGATTTTCGGGAGTATTCTAAGCGGGCAAAGCATTTCTACCAGACTGACGACGCCAACCCAGCGCTTTGGAAATGAAACCTGCATAGCGCGCGGCGTCCGTAGCCTCTCTCCGCTTATGAACACGAGTTCACACTCCGAACGCACAATGTCCGATGACGACTAGTCGCGACACGATAGCGCTTGGCGACCTGTGGTCCGACAATCTTTCAAACTTGGATCGCGCCGAAGCGCACCACGAAACCCGGGGCTTTACCTATGGCTGACACAACAACCGTCACTGTCGCCTTAGGAGCGCTGGCCGGAGCAATCACCCTCATTGGGGCGCTGATCACCAGAGGAAACCTCGTTTCCGGCTTTCGTCAGAGCTGGATCAACGACCAGCGCAACGACTTGGCAATCATCGCTTCCAAGGCCACCATAATTTCTAGCAACTTGGTGTATGATAAGGCACGCGACTTGGAGGCATTCGCACAAGCGATGTCACGGATACGTCTACGAGACAATCCTGATAATCCGGAATGGTCTTATGTCATACCAGAGATCGAGAAGCTTCATCATGAGCTATGGGTCAATCTTAGTAGGTCTCATGATGTTAGCACCAGACTCCGAGATATAGATAGATTGTCTCAAAGGCCGCTAAAGGACAATTGGAAGGTAACTAGCCGAGGCGAATTGATCCATGTCATCGCCTTGGTAGCGGTTGGAATCCTAATAGTGGCTATCGTACTATATGCCGCATTTGTTAGCTTCAATGACAGTGGGAAGATCGACGATTCAAAGCTACAGAGTTCATGCACGGAGCGTGCTGCGCTATCGCCAGTCGCACCAATTGGAACTAATGTTTACATAGAAAACCATATTGAATCCGGCGTATCTGCCGATCGTCTTCGGCAGCCGGATGTAACCGTACACTCAACGCCGAGGGACAGACCGCATAGGCCCAAGGTTTCCCCCGCATGCAAGGCTACGGTCAAGCCCTGACCATAGCGTTACGCTTTTCCACCCGTTGAATTGCCGCGCGCGAAACGCGATACGCCTTTGCTAGCTCAGCGAGGGACACGCCTTTCGATCGGGCGGCGAGGATGTCCCTTTGTTGCTCAATCGATAGGGCTTGTGGACGCCCCAGAGCCTTCCCAGCGGCCTTTGCCCTACTGAGCCCCGCCTGTGTCCGTTCAATTAGCAAATCGCGTTCAAATTCCGCTACGGCGGCGATAACACCCATAGTCATCCGACCGGCAGCGCTGGTTAGGTCAACGCCTCCAAGCGCAAGGCAGTGGACCCGGATGCCCCCGGCTTCCAGCATGTCGACCGTCCCGCGAACGTCGATTGCATTCCGCCCTAAGCGATCCAACTTGGTAACAACGAGCACGTCTCCCGTTTCCAGCCGATCGACCAGCTTGGCAAACCCCTTGCGCTCCATCGCAGCGACGGACCCCGAAACCGTTTCCGCGACCACGCGCTTTGTATCAACATGGAAGCCCGAGCTTTCAATCTCACGAACCTGATTATCTGTCGTCTGGTCGCCAGTGCTAACCCGGCAATAGGCAAAGGTACGTGACATCGTGAAAGCCCCTGTAACGAATCGGTGTATCGCAATTAGCACCTGTATCGATATGAGTCGAGCTTAGTTACGATACACCTGTAGTTGGGGGCTCGTAATCGAACGTTTTCGATAGAGCTCTCCGGCTCGCTAACGCTTCGGGAACGCTTCCTGCTTGAAGTGACGATCTGCCGAATGAGACGGGTCAGTCGCACCTTCGCATAAATGACCGTTGCACTAGAGCAGGCTACATGATCATAGTTGGCGCTGCAAAACAGGGGGACCGTATTTGCCTGGAACTAGTAGCACACCGTCGACAGCGTGGGGGGCATGCACAAAGATTGTCGAAGCAGCTACGAGGAACTGTTCAGCTCCGGTGCCCGCCGCCCCGGCCCAACCCAATTGGGATGCTATGGCGAATTCCTTCTCCGCTCTCTCTTCGGCTTTCGCGTGGGGTTCGCTGCTGCTTGCCGTTATCGCGCTTGTCGCCGGGCTGGCTTGGGGATGGGTAATTACGCAACGGGCAGAAAACGAAGCGAGAACAGAAGCGGAAAAGTGTGCTAACGCCTATATAGCAAAATGGCTGACTGACGAAGCGCCGGGACTCGTAAGAGCCCACGTCGAGAATCTACAGAATGCCACTCTCGGCCGTGGCAACGATGACGAAGCGGCGGACGCTATAGGCGAGGAAGCAGGGTAATGATTGAGCCACTGAAGGTCATAGAGCGCTACTCCGATCGTATCCCCGTGCCTGTCTTCCAGATCATCAAGGATATAGGTCTCGAACTGCGCTTCGAGATTCTTGATGACGAGATATCCGGGTGGATTGAACGGAAAGGGAACGCTTACGAGATCGTCATCAATCAGCGCCATCCACTGACGCGGCGCAGGTTTACCGCAGCGCATGAGCTCGGGCACTATATCTATCACCGGGACTTGTTGGGCGCCGGTACGGGGGACACACGCGCATATCGTGCTGAACACTCGCCTCTACCTAACGCGCTAATACGTCCCAAGCACGAGCGGCAGGCCAACAGCTTTGCCGCAAACCTGCTCATGCCGCCGGAAGCCGTTGCAACGCTCAAAGCGGAGGGGGTCTTGGATACTGACGCCATGGCAGATAGGCTTGAAGTCTCAGAGGGCGCCATGCGGATACGGTTAGGCGACACCGACTAACCTTGGTCCACCGTCATGTGATCATGATGGCTATCCGCTCCGACGCGGCTAAACGGTATGAACTGCCTCAAAATAGATTGGTTCAGGGCGTCAAAGTATGAACGAAACTTGGTGGGTACAACCTGGTCAGCTTGATGAAGAGCAGAAGAAGATCCTGAGATCACCCCCGTCTGACGGTTTACTGGTACTTGGCCCACCCGGATCAGGTAAGACCAACATCTTGATACTTCGAGCTAATTACGTTAGATTCAGCCTACCCCGACTTGTATTCATTACCTTTACTCGAACTCTTGCCGAGTTTCTGAAATCAGGACCATCGATAGGTCGAACAGACCAGATCAAGTCCAACGAGATCAGTACTTTCATGGCGTGGGGACGAAAGCTCTTGTTTGATGCCGGGTTGACGCCCCCTAGCATGAAGGGCGGCTTCAAGAAATCGCGAGCCGCACTTGTCACAGCGCTGAACGAATACATAGCATCAAACAAACCCGGAAAGCTGTACGACGTAATCTTCATAGATGAAGCGCAAGACTTTCAGAAAGATGAGATACTGGTCATGGCAAAGCTAGCCCAGCATATCAATGCGGCTGGCGACTCACGGCAGACCATCTACAAAAACAAGGATGGTCTGAAGGCAATTGAAGATATCGTTACTACAACCGTACAATTAGAGTACCACTATCGAATCGGTGAGAAGATCTGCGTATTCGCAGACCGTATTTTACCGCCAAGTGAAGGTGATCCTCCAATGATAAAGGGTTGTAAGTATGACGAAAAGTCTCGCCCTTCATCGGTAGAACCAGAGTCATGCTCATCCGCTCAAAAACAGTACGAAACCTGCCTAACGAACATAAAGTCACAACTTCGGTACATTGCCGACGAGCCTATTATGGTTATGGCACAAAAGGGGGATGTCAGGGACGCATTTTGGGACGTCTTAGTTGAAGACGGAGAACTTGTTGGTAGATCCATCCGCCAGTCACACGACGAAGGTTACGAAGCGTTCGGGCCAGACTCGCTAATCCGGGTCATGACCATCGCTTCCGCAAAAGGGTCTGAAGCCCGCGCCGTGCACATTCTAGACGCGAACGACTTAGACGCGTCTCTGCGCACACTAGCATTCACGGCAGTAACCCGAGCAAAGACAGAGGTGAAACTTTACCACTCGAAGCCCCTCCCGAGCCATCTAGAAACCCCCCGCGAGACCCTACCTGACCTCAACGATATATTCTAGAAGAGGCATCATGAGACAGACAGCCTATATCGTCGAATGCAGTCGCGAGCAGCTTCCTGAGCTACTCGGGTCGGGCGATGGCACCAAGTTCGCTAAAGCGGATTGGGCACATATGGCGGCAAGAAACGCCCCACCGAGAACCGTGATGCTAGGGTTCTGGGATGCGCCGCTCGGTGATCCGTTTCCAGATTTCATGGTTGTCAGACGTGACGATGTGGCGGACACCTTAGCGTGGCTATCCGCATTTATGGACAGCTTTTCGCCCATTACTCAGTGGTGCCGTATCTGGCCCCGAGAGGTGTTCGGCCGCCTGACTAACGTCCGAGAGCAACCAACTTTAGGCCGCATGCTTGCCCCTTGGGTCGGGGCGATTCTCGCCGAATGTAATGCGCAGAATACGTCCAACACCCCTCTCAAAGAGCTAAGCGGTACTGCGGCGCTTTCCAGCTGCGGATACTCAGCCGCGCGGACGCTCGCGGTGTGGGGTGAATCCATGGACCTTACCGAGCTTGCTAGAAGACATGACGATCTAGGAACGCGACTTAGGGATGTAGCACGCCCAGTAGCCGCTGAAGCGCTTACCCCTCTATGGTACGCCCTCGCGGGAGACCAATGGACTGCCCGCGAACCAAGCTCCGCTGCGACGCTGGCCCCTTACAGACATATCTTTGGCGAACTGAGCAAGGCAGGTCAGATCGACGCAGATCAGATCGTGGACATCTCACAAGATTTCGCGGGTCACTTGGGGCTACAGGACCTCGCAGCTTGTGCCACAGGCCCCCAGGGGCGGCGCGTCGAAGCTTTGGATAGGGTTGCTGACCGATTAGTTAGCGACCTCCGCAATCGCTCAGCTGACGCCGCGTTAGGGCTTGCCGCAAGCTTCATTGATCCAGGTGCCGCGATCCTTCCAGAACTTTTGAAGCGCTACAGCAAGGCTTTTCCGACTGCAGCGATATGGGCAGGTGCCTTTGCAGGCTGCTGGTCACCAATTCGGGTACTTTCAGACTTCGAGGGGTTGGGCCGCATAATAAGTAAGGAGCTGGTCGCACCATCAGACCTCTTCTCTAAGCCCAGAGCGGACGTTGGCTATGAAGAGCTTATACGGTGGGCCTCCGAACCTGGCGCCAGAATTCCTGTAAGAGGGCTTGTATCGCGAAGTATACAAGTTGAAGTGTTGCCTGGCATCGCGGCTCCATTCGCGCTACCGCGCGACAATAACAGAGCCCAATCAGGTTACATCAACGCAGTTAAGCAACGATCACTAGATCTTGCCGTACACGAACGTCCGGCGAAGCAGGCAACTCCAGAGCCGCAGAGTGAGTGGTTACAAGCGATCCAAACCCTTCGCGATAGGATGGACGAGATCGAACGCTCGCTTAGAACGCGTGAAAAGCCTACGCGAAAGACCGCATCCCGCTCAACTACCAATCGTGGACAGTCAAAAACTTGAGCCTAAGATGGCGTCACCATAGCGCTACATGCCGGAACTAGCAAAGAAACGTCGGTTGGCATAACGCCCCCCCGGTAGCGCTCACGCATAACGCCAGCCCCGGCGGCACGATACCGACTGATGCTTTCGGTCATAAAGATTGGGTAGTACGGCATCTGCCCGGAGCGTTAGTCAGCGGACCGCGCCCGTAGGCAGCAAGGTTATAGGCCGCCAATAACGCACTTTAGCAAGTACATCAGAGTTCAACGCAACCAACGTTTTTGAGGAGCTCGCAGGCGATTGTTACATGAGCTAAAGGGCGCGCGGGGCAAGCTATAGATCTCGCGTTGGTTAGACTGCCCGGAAGAACTCAAAGCCGCCCCCTCCCGTCCAACCGACAGCTTCGGACACGCCTCCCCTCTCCCCGCCGCACGCTTGCCGCAACCGACTACAGCAGTGCGTAACGGCATGGTCCCCAGCCTCAATGCCGATGAACCGCCTGCCGGTTTTGATCGCAACGGCACCTGTGGTTCCCGACCCGAGATACGCATCAAGGACTAAATCCCCCGGATCGGTTGCGATATGGATTATTCTGTCGACCAGTTGCTCCGGCTTCGGAGTATCGAAGACATCGAGACCGCATGTAACCGACAAAACATGCCTCTTTGCCGTCTCCGTAGTCCCGACTTCATCAGCCGTCCAAAGTGATTGTGGCGCCATTCCCATTTTTGCTACCGACAGAAACTTCTTTATGCGCGGCGATCCGTCACCCTTCTTACCAAAGTAGATGTTGCCCAGAGCAATCTGCTCGTTCATCTTTGCCTTGTTGTAAACCCAACAGCGTCCGCGAGGTGGGTTGAATACCTTTCCGGTCGGGCCGGTGATAGAGTAGAACTGACTCGCAGTCGCATGACCGTCTTGCACGTTTGCAGAAACTGACTGCCAAGGCCCCCTAGGGTCATCATCATGATTATTGTACCTTGCCAACATTTCGTTCGAGGCTGGTAATAGATTACGAGCTTTCTTGAACGCTTTTATGTCTCTAGCAATGCATAAGATATATTCATGATTATTGGAGAATACCTTACGGTTCTCTCTGCTCTTACGGTGATTCCAAACGATCGTGGTAACAAAGTTATCGCGGCCGAAGACTTCCTCAGCCATAAGGCGCATGTAATGCACCTCTCGGTCATCGATCGAAATCCAAAGCGAACCATCGGCAGTAAGCAGGTCACGCAGGAGCGGTAATCGCAGCCGAATATGCTCCATCCACTTTGAATGAGCCTGTTTGTCGTCGTAGTGCAGAAAGTTCTCGCCGTTGTTGTACGGCGGATCAATGTATATACACCGCACTTGCTGATGAAAATCAGACGCGATTGCCTTTAGAACGTCAAGATTGTCACCGTGAATTACCGCGTTGCCGTCAGTGTTAGGCACGACAGAATGCTTCGCGACGCGCTTGAAGCCTCCCGCACCCACCAGCGTAGCGCTTGGATGCAGCGGGGTGAGCGCTTCTGCCCGGGCGGATCGAACTGACATATGGACCTCGGTCTAGAATGCGTTAGGAAGCGCGTCTTAGTTTTTGCCGGGGTTGGAATTGCTCATATCGGATTCGAGCGCAAGCGAGCTTATCGACGACACGGCCCGTACGGGCGCTTCCGGAACTACCAACGACCACTTTCGACCCATCCACTATATCGGCAGCAAGCTGCGGATGCTGCCGTCGATTTTGGACGCGCTCGACCGTGTCGACCCTTCTGGCGGCCCTGTGTGCGATCTGTTCGCAGGATCAGGTACCGTGTCGTTCGCTGCGGCGAGACGCCGTAAGGTAATTGCGGTTGATATACAGGCGTACTCGCGCGTGCTTTGCAGCGCGGTAATCGGCGGCTCCCCCCCTCCATCTGAGCTACGTCATGACGTCGAAACTAGCCGTCGGCTTATAGAATTGAACGAAGCCGCTCGTCCGCTGCTTGCCATTGAACGGGCGGCGCTTGTTGAAGCCGCGAAAGGACGCCCGGACTCGCTATGCGAAGTCGTGGAACATGGCTCGATACTAGAAATGCAGATGGGGGGGACGCCGCACACTAATGCCCTTAATCGGGCAAAGCTTCTAACACTCAGGAATCTGAAAGATTCTGGAATAGACGGCGTCGAATCTGTCTGCCTTCGCCATTATGGAGGAACATTCTTCTCATACCAGCAGGCATTGACCCTGGACGCTGCTGTGAAGACCTGCAGGGTTGGCTACGCTGGCAACGATATAGCGCTAGCCGTCGTGTTGGGAACGGCCTCGCAGATCGTCAATACGGTCGGAAAGCAGTTCGCCCAGCCTCTGCAGCCACGCTCTAAGGACGGAAGCGTCAAGCTACATCTTCTACGCAAAATGATGTCGGACAGATCGAAAGGCACGCTCGAAACTCTTGATGAGGTTGAGCGCCAGTATGCGAAGTTACCTAGCCCGGCGTCACCTGACAACCTTGCTTACAAAGCTGATTACCTTGACGCTCTGCGCGACCTCGGGGGTGCCGTATCCGTAGTGTACGCCGATCCACCCTATACGCGTGATCATTACAGTCGGTTTTATCATGTTCTAGAGACCATCGCATTGGGCGACGATCCTGAGGTGTCTATGAGCAACCTTGGAATGGGAAGCCGTGTGAGCCGTGGTATGTATCGCGCCGACCGCCACCAGTCAGACTTTTGTATCAAGTCGAAAGCGCCTTCTGCGTTCAGAGCGCTGTTCGAGGGCGTGAAAACACTAAAGGTCCCGCTGGTACTATCATACTCGTCGTTCGATGATACAGTCGAAGGCCGTCCTCGCGTTTTGGCGCTTAACGACTTGCTTGGGATTGCTAGGACCGTCTTCACGCGTGTAGATGTCAATATTGTTTCTGCTCTCACCCATAGCAAACTCAACAGTGACAAGCTGAATAAGGATGCCGGCGGTACATCGGAGGTTTTGATAAGCTGCCAGCTATAGTATCGGACAAGTCGGCCAAACACTCGCTAAAACCGGCGCTGTTGTCTCGATCCTACGCATTACACGCTCCTTTGGATGACCAGCATCCAACCAATCTTTTATAGCACTGTATCCATCGTCACCCGGCACAATGAACAAGTAATTGAACGTGTCCTCAGCAACTGACTCAAATATGAGTATGGGGCGATCGTTTGGGTACGGGCCGACGACGCCCCGAACCTCAAACCTAAAGTTTTGGCTCTTGACCGAAACGGCCTCAGAGACTTCCAAGGCCCCAACCTGACCATCTTTCCCGACGGGATGGAGATAAATCGTCTTGCCGTCATCGATATCAACACCAAAGTACCCTTGATAGGTACTTTTATCGAATCCTACTTGACTGAGCCGATTCTTGTTTCTGGGAACTTCGGCAATCAGCATCCGATTCAGCCCAAGCTGATGCTTGATCTCAGCAACGATTTCGTCAACCGCATCCTCTTGCTCGACAGCTATCTCGGCTATGCGCTTCAGCTTTTGCCGTGTAAGCTTATTACGGTTCGCTAGAGCCGCCACCTCATGATCGTCGACAGGCTTGAGACTATTAGCCGAGCCGGCCTTCCATGTACCCCACTCCGACTTCAGCTGAGAAACGGCAGCAACGTCGAGGTTTTGAACCGAGAATGCTTCCCAGTTTAACTTGAGGCCTCCTTGCGTAAGGTTTCCCGAACCGGTTAGCGCTCTTCCGGTACCATCAGGGTAGACGAAGCACATCACTTTCGGATGAAAGATTGAACCCGCCTTTTTGTGAACGAAGACCGCTACCGCTAGGTTCGGGTAGAGCATTCCCGCAGCCTTGAACGCATCGATAGCCGACGTGTCCGTTATGGCGTCAATGCCGATCACAAGTTCGACAGGGCCACCAGCTAGCAAAGCCTTCATATTCGCGGACGAGGTTAGAAGCTGGATACCGCTGGCGCTAGCGAACGCGAACGCGCCGAATGCTTCAACCGCGCCGTCAGCGGCTTCAGTGAGGGAGACGATCAACGGGTTCGCCCCGCTATCAGGCCGCTGAATGAGCCACATCGTAGAGTCCCCCCTGTAACTGCCTATCCGCCAACGCATGTTGGTCAGATTGTTGGACACCGAATGCCCGGCGAAAGAAAATCGTTAAATTTGAGCAGGTTACAAGCGCCGCTGGCGGAGACGGAGGGATTCGAACCCTCGGTACCAGTAAACCCGGTACGGCGGTTTAGCAAACCGCTGGTTTCAGCCACTCACCCACGTCTCCGGCTGCAGCAGATGCGGGGCTATAGCGAGGGTCGGTGCAGGGGGCAACGCCTGTAATGGGTCGGGTTCGCGAATTCCGGTATTCCTCGGGCCGGCCTCGGTTCCGACCACCGCATCCGCGCCGTGATAACCCCGAAACCCGCAAGCCCAGATCCCTATCTTCCGCATTCCCGCCATTCACCCCGTATTCGCCCAAATTCGACACGGGCGCCCGGTTCGTTCATTGCGCGGCAAGGCCGACGTTGGTTAACTTAGGCAGCGACGGGTATCCCGGTGGTCAATCCGCCGTCTCGGGCCGCCGTCACGGGACGCCTTAGTATTTTGGGGATCGATCGACATGCGTAGCGTCTGGCTTGGCCTGGGTGCCCTTGCGGCAGCCGTTTGCGGGGGCACCGCGTCGGCGCAGGTCCGCACGATCGATCCCAACCAGGCGATCGACGGCGATCTTTCCGCTCAAGCCTATCGGGCGCCGTCGCGCCCGCAGGCGACCACGCAGCCGTCGCGCCCCGCGCCGGATCCGACCTATCCCGAGACGCCGCCCCAGGACGTGCCGCCCCCGCCGCCCGTCCAGACGCCCACCGCCCCGACCCCGGAAACGCGCGCCGAGGCCACCATGCAGGCCGCCGACACCTATCAGCGCGACGACCTGCTCGCGGCGGGCGAAGGCGTGTTCGGCAAGGGCGCAGCCGGCCTGGGCGGCATCCTCGAGAACATCCTCAAGGACCAGGGCCAGCCCAACGCGTACATTGCCGGGCGCGAGGCCTCGGGCGCGTTCATCCTCGGCGTCCGCTATGGCTCCGGGATCATGAGCCACAAGGTCGAGGGCCAGCAGCCGGTCTACTGGACCGGCCCCTCGGTCGGTTTCGACATAGGCGGCGACGCGAACAAGGTCTTCGTGCTGGTCTACAACCTCTACGACACCGAGGAACTCTACAAACGCTTCCCCGCCGTCGAAGGCCGACTGTACCTGGTCGGCGGTTTCGCCGCGACGTATCTCCGCCGCGGCAACGTCGTCCTGATCCCGATCCGCCTAGGCGTCGGCTGGCGGGCAGGCGTGAACGTCGGATACATGAACATCACGCACAAGAGCCGGTGGCTGCCGTTTTAGGCGAAGCGCGGCAGCGGGCCACGCCCCGCTGACTCGCGCGAGCCCGGCCGGC
>NZ_JACONT010000019.1 GCF_014358075.1 Sphingomonas albertensis
TTAAAACCCCTGGGTCCTGACTTTCGTCAGGATGACGGTGGGGGTGGCGGCGGCGCGGGTGATCCCGATGGTTCCGCCACGCCACTATCCCCACCCCAAGCAAAGCTCCGGTTGCCCTCCCCTCGCGCCCGAGCCTAAAGCCCATCGCAATGGCTCCCACGACAGACCCCCACCAGCATCCCTTACGGATCGCCAATTTTCGCGCCTATTGGCTGTCCCGCTTCACCGGCACCATAGCCGTCAGCGCGATGTCGATCGTGATCGGGTGGCAGGTCTACAACATCGCCCGCGAGACGATGGACATCCGCCAGGCCGCCTTCATGCTCGGCATGATCGGGTTCGCGCAGTTCGTGCCGTTGTTCCTGCTCACCCCGATCACCGGCCTCATCGCAGACAGCTTCGACCGCCGCTGGATCGTCCGGGGCACGACGACGTTGCTGGTGCTCACGGCCGCGACATTGTGGTTGCTGACGTGGACCGGCCACCTGACGCTCGGCGTGCTGTTCGTCGCCGCGGTCGCGTTCGGCGTCGCCCGTGCCTTCTCCGGCCCGGCGTATTCCGCATTGGCCCCGAACCTCGTCCCCCGCGCCGTGCTCCCGACCGCGATCGCGATCAGCTCGATCGCGTGGCAGGTCGGCACGATCGCCGGGCCTAGCGTCGGCGGGCTGCTGTATGCGATCCATCCGGAGGTCGCGTACGGCGTCGCCACGCTGCTCTTCCTCGTCGCGCTCGTCTTCATGTTCATGATCGGCCCGGTACCGCAGCCCGCGACGCAGACCGATCACCGCCCGCTCGCCCGGATCATCGAGGGCTTCACCTATGTCCGCCGCAACCGCCTCGTCCTCGCGACCATCACGCTGGACCTGTTCGCGGTACTGCTCGCCGGCGCAACCTCGCTGCTGCCGGTCTATTCGCGCGACATCCTCCACGTCGGCTCGCAAGGGCTGGGCGTGCTCGCGGCCGGCATGGGCATCGGCGCGGCGATCACGGCCGTGTGGTTCTCGGTCCGGCCGATGAGCACCAATGTCGGCGTGAAGATGCTGATCGCCGTCGTCGTGTTCGGCCTCGCGATCCTCACCTTCGGCGTCGCCACGCCGATCGTCGACCTGCTCGGCATCGCGCCCGGCACGATCGCGGGCTTCCCCATCCACCCGGCCTTCGTCCTCAGCCTGGTCGCGCTCATCGTCGCTGGCGGCGCGGACATGATCTCGGTCTATGTCCGCCAGTCGCTGATCCAGCTCCATACGCCGGATGCGATGCGCGGCCGCGTGAGCGCGGTGTCTCAGCTCACCATCTCGGCCTCGAACGAGCTCGGCGAATTCGAGAGCGGGGTGATGGCGTCGCTGCTCGGCCCGGTCGGCGCGGTGGTGTTCGGCGGCGTCGGTGCTATTGCGATCACGATCGGCTGGGCGCGATTGTTCCCGGAACTAGGCCGCGCGAAAACCTTTGATCCCCCAGAGATCCTAGAGACCGAACCCGAACACGGAGAAGCCAAGCCATGAAGGCCAACTCGATCCTCGATACGATCGGCAACACGCCGCACGTCCGCCTGTCGAAGCTGTTCCCCGAATCCGAAGTGTGGGTGAAGTCCGAGCGCTCGAACCCCGGCGGGTCGATCAAGGACCGCATCGCGCTCGCGATGATCGAGGCGGCCGAGAAGGACGGCCATCTCCAGCCCGGCGGCACGATCATCGAGCCGACCAGCGGCAACACCGGCATCGGCCTGGCGCTCGTCGCCGCGGTGAAGGGGTACAAGATCGTCCTCGTCATGCCCGAGAGCATGTCGATCGAACGCCGTCGCCTGATGCTCGCCTACGGTGCGACCTTCGACCTGACCCCGCGCGAGAAGGGCATGAAGGGCGCGATCGAGCGTGCGAAGGAACTCGTCGAGCAGACGCCGGGCTCGTGGATGCCGCAGCAGTTCGAGAACCCTGCGAACATCGCCGTGCATGTCGCGACGACCGCCCAGGAAATCCTTGCCGACTTCCGTGACGCGCCGATCGACGTGATCATCACCGGCGTCGGCACCGGCGGTCACATCACCGGCGTCGCCGAGGCGCTGAAGAAGGAATGGCCGTCGCTCAAGGTCTACGCAGTCGAGCCCGCCGCGTCGCCGGTGATCGCCGGCGGCCAGCCGGGTCCGCACCCGATCCAGGGCATCGGCGCGGGCTTCATCCCGGTGAACCTCCACACCCAGGCGCTCGACGGCGTGATCGAGGTCGATGCCGCGGTAGCGAAGGACATGGCGCGCCGCTCGGCGACCGAAGAGGGCATGCTCGTCGGCATCAGCTCGGGCGCAACGCTCGCGGCGATTCTCCAGAAGCTGCCCGATCTGCCTGACAACGTTCGGGTTCTCGGCTTCAACTATGACACCGGCGAGCGCTATCTGTCGGTCCCGGACTTCCTGCCCGAACAGTGAGGACCGATCTCTCCGCGCGCGGCACTCGGGTGCTGCGCGCCACCCTCGTCGGCGTCTCCGCGCTGGCGATCATCGGGCCTGCGCTGGTCGTCGCCAATGCGCCGACGATCATCCACGTGTCCAAGCGGGTGAAACTCCCGCCCGGCCGGGTCGTGCCGCAAGCCGAAGTCCCCGAGGTCGAACCCGTCAAGTTCGTCGACCTCAGCCCCGAAGACGCGCGTGCGTTCAACGCGACGGTGCCGCTCTCGACCGATCCCAACCCGGCGGCCCGACCGTTCCGCTTCGCCGGCGGTCCGGACGATCTGGCGCGCGCGGCCGACTGCATGGCGGCGGGCATCCTCTACGAGGCCGGCGACGATACGCTCGGCGAGCGTGCGGTCGCGCAGGTCGTGCTCAATCGCCTCCGCCACCCTGCCTTCCCCAAGACGGTGTGCGGAGTCGTATTCGAAGGGCAGGACCGTTCGACGGGATGCCAGTTCAGCTTCAGCTGCGACGGCGCGCTAACCCGCTGGCATCCGACCGACGACGCTTGGCGCCGCGCGCGCGAAGTCGCGGCCGCATCGCTGTCCGGTGCGGTGTTCAAGCAGGTCGGCTATGCGACGCACTATCATACCGACTGGGTCGTGCCCTATTGGCAGTCGAGCCTCGACAAGATCACCGCGGTGAACACGCATCTGTTCTTCCGCTGGTCCGGCTGGTGGGGCACGCCCCCGGCGTTCGGGCGTCATCCCGAAACCGTCGAGCCGGTGATCGCGCAGCTTGCCGACCTGTCCGATGCGCACAAGACCGGCGCGGCGTTGGCCGAGGCGGACGCCGCACTGGCGGAAGCGTCGATTGCCATGGGGTTTGGCACGGCGGGGTTTGGCACGGTTGCCGAGGGGGCGTCTGCGTCCGTGACGCCGCTCGATGGCGATACGATCTTCGTGACGTTGCCGCGCAACCAGAGTGCCGACGGCTTGACCCTGCTTGCGGCCCAGGCGTGCGGCGACAAACCTTTCTGCCGCTACATGGCGTGGATCGACGGCACGAAGATGGCGACCGCGATCCCGCTGGAGCCCGCGCAGACGGCCGCATTGAGTTTCAGCTATTTGCGCGATCGGGCGAGCAAATACGAGCGATCGCTGTGGAACTGCCGTCAGTTCAAGCGCGCGGATCCGACCCAGTGCATGGTGGCGAGGGCGGCGATGACTGCCGTACCACCGCCACCCGCCGTTGCGCCGAACGCGCCTGCCGCGGCGGTCGAACTGAACGGTGTTCGGCGGAAACCTAACCCCGCTCCGCCGCCGGTAACGGCAACCCCAGCGTCGGCCGCGCCGATCAACAAGTAGCACGCCCCTGCTCCCCTCCCTGAAAGGGAGGGGTTGGGGGTGGGTCGGCCTGCTTGAGCCGCAACAGTCGGACTCGCGGAACCCGACCCATCCCCCGCCCCTCTCAGGGAAGGGGAAAGAGAAGGGTCGCTCCCCGATCAGGCGGCCATGAACATCTCGGGCGGAAGCGCCATCAGCGACTCCGCGCCACCCTCGATCTTCCGACGCAGCGCGCCGGCATCCGGCAGGATCCGCTCGGCATAGAAGCGCGCCGTCACCAGCTTGGCGTCGAGGAACGCTGCCTCGCCCTCGCCCGCTGCCTTCAGCTTGGTCGCGGCGACCGCCATCCGCAGCCACATCGTGCCGACCGCGACGATCCCCATCAGGTGCATGTAGCTGACCGCACCCGCGCCGACGTTCTCGGGGTTCTTCATGCCGTTCGCCATGAACCACATCGTCGCCGCCTGAAGCTGGCCGTTCGCCTTCTCCAGCGCCTCGGCAAACACGGCCGTCGCCGGATCGCCCTTCGCCGCGGCGACGTCGTCCGCCACCAGCTTGAAGAACGCCTGGATCCCGCGTCCGCCATTCTGCGCGAGCTTGCGCCCGACCAGATCCATCGCCTGGACGCCGTTGGTGCCCTCGTAGATCATCGCGATCCGGGCATCGCGGACATACTGCTCCATGCCCCATTCGGCGATGTAGCCGTGACCGCCGTAAACCTGCTGCGCGTTGGTCGCGATCGCATAGCCCATGTCGGTGCCGTAACCCTTGATGACCGGGGTCAGCAGGCTGATCATGTCGCCAGCGATCTGCCGCTCTTCCTCGGTCTCGGCGTGATGCTCGAGATCCGCCTGGAGCGCAGTCCACAGGATCAGCGCGCGCAGGCCCTCGGTCAGCGACTTGCCCTCCATCAGCATGCGGCGGATGTCGGGATGGACGAACAGCGTGTCGGCCTTCTCCTGCGGCTCCTTCGGCCCGGTCAGCGCGCGGCCCTGACGACGGTCCTGCGCGTACTGGACGGCATTCTGGTAGGCGACTTCCGCCACGCCGAGACCCTGGAGACCGACGCCGAGGCGCGCGGCGTTCATCATGATGAACATCGCCGCGAGGCCCTTCATCTCCTCGCCGACCAGCCAGCCGGTCGCCGAATCATAGTTCATCACGCAGGTCGAGTTCGCGTGAATGCCCATCTTGTGCTCGATCGACCCGCAGGTGACGCCGTTGCGCGCGCCCAGCGATCCGTCCTCCTCGACGATAAACTTCGGCACGACGAACAGCGAGATGCCCTTCGAGCTGTCCGGCGCGCCCGGCGTCTTGGCCAGAACGAGGTGGATGATGTTCTCGGTCAGGTCATGCTCGCCGCTCGAGATGAAGATCTTCGTGCCGGTGATCGCGTACGAACCGTCCGCCTGCGGCTCGGCCTTGGTGCGGATCAGGCCGAGATCGGTGCCGCACTGCGGCTCGGTCAGGTTCATCGTGCCGCCCCATTCGCCCGACACCATCTTCGGCACGTACATCGCCTTCTGCGCGTCCGAGCCCTTGGCGATCAGCGCGGCGATCGCGCCGTGCGTGAGCCCCGGATACATCGCGAACGCCATGTTCGACGAGATCATGTATTCCTGGAACGCGGTCGACACGACGTGCGGCATCCCCTGCCCGCCATATTCGGGCTGGTTGCCGAGCGTCGCCCAGCCGCTCTCGACATACTGCTTATACGCTTCCTTGAAGCCGTCCGGCGTCGTCACCGAGCCGTCCTCGTGCCGCGTGCAGCCCTGCTGGTCGCCCGATAGATTGAGCGGGAAGAGCACTTCGGCGACGAACTTGCCGCCTTCTTCGAGCACCGCGTCGACAACGTCGGGCGAGGCCGCATCGAAGCCGGGGAGGTTATTGTAGCGATCGAGGCCGACGACATGCTCGAGGACGAAACGCGTGTCGCGGACGGGGGGCGTATACTGGGGCATGGTTTATCCTTGGTTGTCCTGGGCGCGGCTCACTTCGAGGAGGGCCACGAAACTGGTGAGTTCGTCGATGGCGAGATCGATGTCGCGCTTCTGCGCGGTCAGCAGTGCGATCCGCGCCTGGCTGCGCTCGATCACGACCTGGCGCTGCGCACGTCGCCCGTCGCCGAGATCGTAGAGGTCGATCATCTCGCGGATCTCGCCGAGGCTGAACCCGACGCGCTTGCCGCGCAGGATCCAGGCGAGACGCGCGCGGTCGCGGTGCGAATAGATGCGCTGCGTACCACGACGCTCGGGCGCGATCAGGCCCTCGTCCTCGTAGAACCTGAGAGCGCGCGCGGTGACGTCGAACTCGGCGGAGAGATCCGAGATCGTGAAGCTCTCGCGGTCATGCCGCGGTTCGATCACCGCGTAGGATTCGGGAGAGACCGGAGAAGGAGATGCTCGTGTCGCCATCCCGAGACAAATAACTCTCGTTTACGTCAACGTCAATTAGCGCAGAGCAACTTCCCGGCAGATGATCGCCCGCCTGTTGAGCGCAACGTCGATGCCTCCGATCGCGATTCGCTGATCCGATCGACGGTCAGCGCGGCGAGCGAGGCACGGCCGGTGCAGAGCGATTCGCAGGCCTCGGGCATTTCGGCTGGGAAGACGATCCGGTCTCCGTCAAACTTCGCGTCGAATTTGCAGGTGCCGAACGCGACCTTGAGTGCGTCGCCCGAGCGCTCGACCGTGCCGGACGCGGTACAGCCCTGGGCCTCGCCATAATCGACGCTGACCCCGATCCGGGCAATCTTGTCCGTCCCGACGACGCAGACCCGGTCGGTATCGCGCGCCCAGGATCCTTGCAGCGGCGCGTTCGGATTCGGCACGATCCCCGCCGTCTCGGCCGCCGCCTCCAGCCGAGCCCCCGCACTGTCCGCCACGACATTGGACGGCTCTCGCCCACATCCGCCCAACACCAAAGCGAGCAGCAGCGCCCGCCTCATTCAGCTGGCACCAGCTTATCTCCATCGATCCGCCGGAAGAAACAGGTGCGTTCACCGGTATGGCACGCCGGGCCCGCGGCATCGGCGATCACCCACACCGCATCCTGATCGCAATCGATCCGCAGCTCGGCGACGCGCAACACGTTCCCAGACGTCTCGCCCTTCTTCCACAGCTTCTCGCGACTCCGCGACCAGAAATGCGCCTCGCCGGTTGCCCGCGTCTCCGCCAGCGCTTCCGCATTCATATGCGCGACCATCAGCACGGCGCCCGACACGCGGTCGGTGACGACAGCGGTCAGAAGCCCGGCGGAATCGAATTTCGGATCGAGCGTCAGGCCCGTGTCGCGGCTGTGTGTCATGCCCCGGATATACCCGAAACCCGCCGGGATGCGACCAGCGGCACGCAATGTTATTACAAACAGGCGACAAGCCCGCCAACCGCTCGTATAGGGCAGCTTCCGCACGACGTGAGATCCGGCATGCAGACGACCAATCCTTTCGATGACGACAAACTCCGCGAAGAATGCGGGGTGTTCGGCGTCTCCGCCACCGATGGCGCGGCCGCGCTCGTAGCCCTGGGGCTGCACGCGCTGCAGCACCGCGGGCAGGAAGCGGCCGGCATCACGACCTTCGATGGGGCCAATTTCCACACGCACCGCGCGATGGGCCATGTCGCCGGCAATTTCGACCGCGACGACGTGATCCGCGCGCTACCCGGCACCGTCGCCTGCGGTCATGTCCGCTATTCGACGACCGGCGAGACCGCCCTGCGCAACGTCCAGCCGCTCTATGCAGAGCTGTCGACCGGCGGCTTCGCGATCGCGCATAACGGCAATATTTCCAATGCGATGCGGTTGCGTCGCGAGCTCGTCCGCCGCGGCTCGATCTTCCAGTCGACCAGCGATACCGAGACGATCATCCACCTCGTCGCGACGTCGAACTACCGGACGCTGCTCGATCGCTTCATCGACGCGCTGAAGCAGATCGAGGGCGCGTATTCGCTGATCGTGATGACGCCGGAGGGGATGATCGCCTGCCGCGATCCGCTCGGCATCCGGCCGCTCGTGATGGGCAAACTCGGCGACGCGGTGATCTTCGCGTCCGAGACGGTCGCGCTCGATGTGGTCGGCGCGACCTTCGTGCGTGCGGTCGAACCGGGCGAGCTGGTCATCGTCCAGGGCTCGGAGATTCGCTCGATCCGCCCGTTCGCACCGATGGCGGCGCGGCCGTGCATCTTCGAATGGGTGTATTTCTCGCGGCCCGATTCGATCGTTGACGATCACTCGGTCTATTCGGTGCGGAAGGCGATCGGCGCGCAGCTCGCGATCGAATCGCCGGTCGATGCCGATCTCGTCATTCCGGTGCCCGATTCGGGGACGCCGGCGGCAATCGGCTATGCGCAGCAGTCGGGCATTCCGTTCGAGCTCGGCATCATCCGCTCGCATTATGTCGGCCGCACCTTCATCTCGCCGGGCGACAAGGTCCGCCACCTCGGCGTGAAGCTCAAGCACAACGCCAATCGCGCGCTGATCAAGGGCAAGCGGGTCATCCTCGTCGACGATTCGATCGTCCGGGGCACGACCTCGCTCAAGATCGTCCAGATGATGCGCGAGGCGGGCGCCGCCGAAGTGCATATGCGGATCGCCAGCCCGCCGACGCGGCATTCGTGCTTCTACGGCGTCGATACGCCCGAGCGCGCAAAGCTGCTCGCGGCTAAGCTGGATCTCGGTGGCATGACGGGCTTCATTCACGCCGACAGCCTGAACTTCATCTCGATCGACGGCCTCTACAAGGCGCTCGGCGAGGCGAAGCGCGCGGATGTCCGCCCGAAATACTGCGACGCGTGCTTCACCGGCGACTACCCGACCACGCTGACCGACCATGACGAAGGCTCGGAAGTCGACCAGTTCGCGATGCTCGCCGAACGCGTCATCTGATATTCCCGGAGCGATTATGACGGACAAGCCTCTCGAAGGCCGGCTGGCCTTGGTCACCGGTGCCAGCCGCGGCATCGGCGCCGCGACCGCGATCGCGCTGGCGGCAAAGGGCGCACACGTCGTCCTGACGGCGCGCACGCCGGGTGGTCTGGAAGAGGTCGAGGCAGCGATCCACGCGGCCGGCGGCTCGGCGACGATCGCTCCGCTGGATCTGGCTGAGAGCGAAGCCATTGCGCGGCTCGCGACGGCAGTCGGCGACCGCTGGGATGCGCTCGATATTCTAGTACTCAACGCGGGCATGCTCGGTTCGCTGTCGTCGGTCCCGGCGATCGATCCGAAGGAAATGGCGCAGGTCCTGACGCTCAACGTCAGCGCACAGGCGGCGCTGATCGCGGCGTTCGATCCGATGCTGAAGAAGGCCAAGTCGGCCCGCGTGATCGGCGTGACCTCCAGCGTCGGCCGCAAACCCCGCGCCTATTGGGGCTTGTATGGCGCATCGAAGGCCGCGTTCGAAACGCTGCTCGGTGCCTATGGCGACGAGATGGCGGAGATCAGCGCGATCCGCACCGCAATCGTCGATCCCGGCGCGACCCGGACCAAGATGCGCGCGCGCGCCTATCCGGGCGAGGATCCGAACTCGGTGAAAGAGCCAACGGTGGTGGCTGAGCGCATCGTAGCGCTGGCAATCGAAGGATTCGAAGCAGGTCATTTCGAGCGGGTAAACTAAAGGAATCCTCCCCCGCCAGGGGGAGGTGGCTGGCGCTTGCCAGACGGAGGGGGAGGTAAGCGATCACGTAGGTTCCGTGTCCTCCCCCTCCGTCGCCTTTGGCGCCACCTCCCCCTGGCGGGGGAGGATTTAGCGCTTCACCAAAGTAACCTGCGCCACATCGATCCCGCCGCCAAGAAACCCACCCTCGCAGTACATCAGATAATACCGCCACAACGCCACAAACCGCGCATCGAACCGTGCCGGCAGCCGCCCCTCGGCAACCGCAGCGTCGAACGCCGCCCGCCACCGCCGCAGCGTCTCGGCATAGTGCAACCCGAACCCGCGCCGATCCTCCCACACGAGCCCCCGCGCCTCCGCCAATGCGCGAAACCGCGGCTCGGACAACAGCATCCCGCCCGGAAACACGTAACGCTGAATGAAGTCGACGCTCCGCGAATAGGAATCGAAGATCGCATCGTCGATCGAGATATACTGCAACGCCGCACGCCCACCCGGCTTCAACGCGCGCGCGATCGCGTCGAGATACACCGGCCAATATTCCTCGCCGACCGCCTCGACCATCTCGATGCTCGCGACCGCATCATAGGTGCCGGTGACGTCGCGGTAATCGGTCAGCGCCACCTGCACCCCGTCGAGCCCCGCCGCCGCGATCCGGTCGTCGACCTGCCGCTTCTGCTCGGTCGACAGCGTCAGCGCGTGCACACCGACACGCGCGCGCGCCGCCATTTCCGCAAAAGACCCCCAGCCGCAGCCGATTTCTAGGATCGTATCACCCGCCCGCGCGCCGGTCCGGTCGAGGATCGCGCGCAGCTTGGTCGCCTGCGCCGTCTCATGCGGTTCGGCATCGTCGAACGACTCGGCGAAAATCGCACTCGAATAGGTCAGGCTCGGATCGAGCCACGTCTCGTAGAAGTCGTTGCCGAGGTCATAATGCGCCGCGATGTTCTTGCGCGAGCCAGTCGGGTCGTTGCGCCGCATCCGGTGCCACGCCCGCGCCGCCAGCCGCACCACGCCGCCCGACCGTGCTGCGCCCCCGAGCGAGCGGCGGTTCCGCATGAACAGGTCGAATAGCGGGACGGGATCGGGGCTCGACCAGTCGCCTGCCGCCCAGCCTTCGTACCAGCCGACCGACCCCGCGGTCGCGAGCCGAACTAGCGCGCGCCAGCGGTGCACGGTCACGATGGGCAAAGGCCCCGGAGCCCGACCGCCGATCAGCCGCCGCGTGCCGTCGGGCAGGTGCGCGTCTATGCCGCCGCTCTCCAGCCCCGCGTCGATCCGGTCGAGCAGACGGTGAAACACCGGCGCGACGAGGCGCGCGACCGGGGAAACCTGCGTGGTGGGCACATCATCGAAAGCGGGAACGGCAGTCATCGCGGCGCTCCATGCAACAGGGGCCGCGGCTAGGAAAGGGCCGACGGCATGGAAACGGTTCGAGCGCGGTCACCTAGCCAACGCCGCCACACTCCACCCTCCCCGGAATGGAGGGGTTGGAGTCGGCTGGGTTCCGCTTGATCGACCGGCATTGGCTCGAACCGGCCATCCCACCCCCGGCCCCTCCCTTTCAGGGAGGGGGAAGGAGACTACTCAACGTGCGTGCCGTCCGGCCTCGATTGCGCGCTCGCGGCCTTCGCGGTGGCCGACGATCTTCGCCGGATACGCCTTCGGACGACAGCCCGACTCTTCCGGATCATGGACCGCGTCGCCGGTCACCTTCGCCAGTTCGGGCACCCACTCGCGGATATAGTCGCCCGCGTCGAACTTCTCCGACTGCGACAGCGGCGCCATGATCCGCCCGAACATGTTCGAATCCACCCCGGTCCCGGCCACCCATTGCCAGTTCACCGAATTATTCCCGTAATTCGCATCGACCAGACAGTCCCAGAACCACCGCTCCCCCTCGCGCCAGTCGATCAGCAGATGCTTCACCAGGAAGCTGGCCGTGATCATCCGCACGCGATTGTGCATCCACCCGGTCGCCCAGAGCTGGCGCATCCCGGCGTCGACGATCGGATAGCCGGTCCTCCCCTCCTGCCACGCCTTAAGGTCCGCATCAGCGGCCTTGCCCGACCGCCAGGGGAGCTTGTCGAACTTCGGCCGCCCGTTCGTATCGCCGTAGTCCGGCATCGTCAGCACAACGCCATCGGTGAAATCCCGCCACGCGAGTTCCTTGCGGAACGTCGTCGCATCGCCGTGCCCGTCGACCGCATGCCACACGGTACGCGGCGATATCTCCCCAAAATGCAGATGCGGCGAAAGGCGCGACGTGCCCTCGATCGACGGCAAGTTGCGGTCGACGTCATAGGCCTCGACGATCGGCGCCATCGCCTTCGCGTTCTTCAACGCCTGCGCCTGGCCCGGCGTCCAGTCCTTGAACCCCGTCGACCAGTCCGGCTTGGTCGGCAGCAGGTCCCAGTCCGCGAGCTTTTCGCTCTTCGGCCACTTCGACGGCGCCGGGATGGTCCGCGGTACAGGCTCGGGCTCACCCGGCGGCATCATCTGGTTGAGCGCTTTCCAGAACGAGGAATATACCTTGAACTGCCCGCCCGAGCCCGTCTTCACGTCCTCGACGCGCGCGAGATGATTGCCGTCGTGCAGGCACAATCGATCGCCAAGCGCTGCCTCGGCCTTGCGCGACCACGGCTCGTAATGCCGGATCGCATGCACCTGCCCGGCGCCGGTTTCCTCCATCAGCGCCGTCAGCACCTCGACCGCATCGCCGCGCCGCAGGATCAGCCTTGAGCCCTTGTCGGCCAGCGACGTCCCGAACGCGTCGAGCGTGTGATGCAGCCACCAGCGCTGCGCCCCGCCCATCTTCCATTTCCCCGGCGCATCGTCGTCGAGGACGTAGATCGGAATTACCGGCCCCGCATGCGCGGCGGCTATCAGCGCGGGTTGATCGTGAAGGCGGAGGTCCTGGCGCAGCCAGAGCAAAGAAGGTGTCGTCATCGCGCGTTCAATGCACCAACCCGCCGTCCGGCGTCACCCGCGGCGGCAAAAGTTTCGCCGAGCGTCATGATCGCGGCGACGTGCCGTTCGGCGATCGCCAGCGCATCCTCGCCGTATCCCCCGCCGACCGTACTCGCGAGCGGCAAGCCCCGCCCGATCGCGAGGTCTGCGACCAGCCGCTCCCGCTGCACCAGACCGTCCAAGGTCAGCGCCAGCCGCCCCAGCCGATCGCCATCGAACGGATCCACCCCCGCCTGATACAGGATCAGCTCCGGCCGAAACTCGTCGAGCAACGGCACCAGCGTCGACTCCAGCGTCGCCAGATAAACCTCGTCGCCGACCTTGTCGGGCAGCGGCACGTCGACCGTCGATCGCGCTTTCCGCACCGGGAAATTTTTCTCCGCGTGGATCGAATAGGTCGCGATCTCCGACCGTCCCGCGAGCAGCGCCGCAGTGCCGTCGCCCTGATGCACGTCGCAATCGACCACAAGCACGCGTGCCACGCGGCGCTCGTCGATCAGCCGTGCCGCCGCCACCGCCAGGTCGTTGAAAACACAGAACCCCGCCCCCGTGTTCGCCAGCGCATGATGGCTCCCCCCCGCCGTATTCGCAGCAAACCCGTGCTCCAAAGCGAGGCACGCGGCCAGCCAAGTCCCGTGCGGCACGATCGCCGCGCGCGACGCCACCGCCGCCGTTACCGGAAACCCGATCCGCCGCTCCTTCTCCTTCGGCACGTCCGCGCGAAGCACCTCGGCGACATAATCCTCGTCATGCACCGCCTCTAGCCACGCGGTCGGCGTCGTCTCGGCGCGATGCCATGCGACGGCATCGCCTTTGTCGAGCAGCAGGTCGCGGATCAGCCCGTTCTTGTTCCAGCGATAGGTCGAGCGTGCTGGCGCCGGCGTGACATAGTCGGGATGGTGGACGACATGGATCATGCTCCGTAGGTAGGAGCGCGCTGCCCGAGACCCAAGCTGCCCGAGCCTCAAGCCCCTGCGTTGCGGAGACTATTTTGACCGACGTTTCGACCCTCCCCTACCGTTCCTGCGCCGGCATCATGCTGATCAATACCGAGGGGAAGGTCTTTGTCGGCCAGCGCAATGATTCGCCGCTCGAAGCATGGCAGATGCCGCAGGGCGGGATCGACCCCGGCGAGGAAGCCGAAGCCGCCGCACTGCGCGAACTCGGCGAGGAAACCGGCGTCATGCCGGACAAGGTCGAGCTGATCGCCGAAGCGCCAGGCGAGTTCGTCTACGACCTCCCCCCCGAATTGCTCGGCAAGGTGTGGAAGGGCAAATGGCGCGGCCAGACGCAACGCTGGTTCCTGTACCGCTTCCACGGCACCGACGCGGATGTGAACATCGCTACCGCCCACGAGGAATTCCGTGCGTGGCGCTGGAGCGATCCCGCCGACCTGCCGCGACTGATCGTGCCGTTCAAGAAGGCGCTCTACGAACAGGTACTCGCCGCCTTCGCGCCACATCTCGGCGCAACCGGCCAGCGCTGAGCAGTTCCCAATATGCTGCACTGCCGCTACGGAACGGCTGTGCGTCGCTTATCCCTTCTCCTTCTCGCCCCGCTGCTGTTGGCGAACGCGCCCGATCCGCAATCGGTGATGATCCCCGAAACCATCCGCGCGATGCTCGATGCAGCGCTAGAGTCGGGGAACGAGGCGGACGTCAACACGGTCGCAAAATACGCTCGCGCCGCCGATCCGCTCAGCGGCGACGCGGTGTTGGCGATCGCCGAAAAATGGAAGGCCGACCGCGCAGCGCAGCGTACACAGGTCATCCGCCAGGCGAGCTTTCTCGACTTGTGGAGCGGCAAGGCCGAGGTCGGCGGCTATCTGACGACCGGCAACTCCGACACCGCGGGCGGGACGGCGGTGCTGGACCTGAACCGCGAAGGTCTTCGCTGGCGGCACAAGTTTCACGCGCAGGCCGACTATCAGTCGAACCTCAACATCACCACGCGCGAGCATTACCTCGCCTCGTACGAACCCAATTACAAGGTCGACGATCGCGCGTATATCTACGGCGTCGCCCAGTATGAAAGCGACCGCTTCCTGGGCTATTTCAACCGCTATTCGACATCGGTCGGTGCCGGCTACAGCGTAATCAAGACCGCGGGCACCAAACTCGATCTCGAATTGGGGCCTGCGTATCGCGATACCGAGTTCACCGACAATACCGTGCAGAGCAGCATCGCGGCACGTGGCACCGCGAACTTCAGCATCCGCATTCTCAGCGGACTGTCCGTCAGCCAGGTCGCATCCGCCTATGTGCAGCGCTACAACAGTACGCTCAGCGGCACGACGTCGCTCAACGCAAAGCTGATCGGGCCGCTGTCCGCCGCGCTGTCGTACAGCGTCCAGTATGAAAGCGAACCGCCGGTCGGCTCGGTTTCGACCGACACCACCAGCCGCGCATCGCTGGTCTACAGCTTCTGAGGCTGTTCCCACGCGCGCCCGGCCTCGCTAGGGTTAGGCGATGAGGGGACTTTCAACGATAGAGCGCGATGCCGTCGACACGGCGGGCGCTGCACCCATGTTGGCCCAGGTCGAGACGTGGGCGGCCATCAACAGTGGCACGCGCAATCTCGCGGGGCTCGCGACGATGGCTGGATTGCTCGGCGATGCGTTTGCGATCCTGCCGGGCAAGATCACGCTGGTCGAGCCGACCCCGGTCGACAGCGTCGGTGCAGACGGCGTGGTCTCGGCGATCGAGCACGGCAAGCACCTGCATCTCGTCGTGCGGCCGGACGCGCCGGTGCGGATGTTGTTCACCGGGCACATGGATACGGTCTACCCGGTCGATCACGCGTTCCAATCGCTCCAGTGGCTCGACGACGGCCGGCTGAACGGCCCCGGCGTTGCCGACATGAAGGGTGGCCTTGCCGTCATGCTGGCGGCTCTCCGGGCGGTCGAAGCCAGCCCCCTCGCCGCCCGGATTGGCTATGACGTCATCATAAACTCGGACGAGGAGACCGGCTCCTTCTCCTCGGCCGCGCTGCTGGCCCGCGCCGCGCACGGCAAGGTCGCCGCCCTGACCTACGAACCGGCGCTTGCCGACGGGACACTCGCCGGTGCGCGCGGCGGCACGGGAAACTTCTCGATCATCGTCCATGGCCGCAGCGCGCACGCCGGTCGCAACCCGGAGGACGGCCGCAACGCGCTGGTCGCAGCGGCCGACATCGCGGTGCGCCTGTCGAAGGTGCGCGGTCCGCATCTCGCGGTGAATCCGGCACGGATCGAGGGCGGCGGCCCGAACAACGTCGTGCCCGACCTCGCCATCCTGCGCATCAACTTCCGCCCCGCGACGCTAGACGAGATCACGCGCGCACAGTCGCATATCGACTCCGCCGTCGCGATGGTCGCTGCCGAGCACGACGTCCGCATCGAGGTCCATGGCAGCTTCAATCGCCCCCCGAAGCCGATCGACCCGGGCGCCGCGCGGCTGTTCGATCTGGTCAAGGCATCGGGTGCGGACCTCGGGCTCGACATCGCCTGGAAGGCGACCGGCGGCGTTTGCGACGGCAACAACATCGCCGCCGCCGGCTTGCCAGTCGTTGACACGATGGGCGTTCGCGGCGGCGCGATCCATTCGACCGACGAGTTCATGATCCCCGACAGTCTGGCCGAGCGCGCGGCGCTGTCGGCCGTCACCATATTGCGTATCGCGGAGGGCCGCTTGTGAGCTTCAGGATCCGAGCCGCGGTCGATGCCGATCTCCAGCATCTCTACGAAATGGCCAAGCTCACGGGCGGCGGCTTCACTAACCTGCCGCCCGACCGACGCGCGCTGACCGCCAAGCTCGAGCGCAGCCATGCCGCGTTCGCGCGCACCGATGGCCCGGTCCAGGACGAGCTGTTCGTCCTCATCCTCGAAAACATCGAGACGCAGGAGGTGCGCGGCACCTGCCAGATCTTCACGCAGGTCGGCCAGAGCTACCCGTTCTACAGCTATCGGATCGGCCAGCTCACCCAGCATAGCCGCGAACTGAACCGCACCTTCCGCGCGGACATGCTGACGCTCGCCACCGACCTCGAAGGCGCGAGCGAAGTCGGGGGGCTGTTCCTCCATCCCGGCGAACGCGCCGGTGGCCTCGGGCTGCTGCTCGCGCGAAGCCGCTACCTCTTCATCAAGATGCACCGCGCCCGTTTCGCCGACCGCATCCTCGCCGAACTGCGCGGCGTGATCGACGAAGCCGGCGGCTCGCCGTTCTGGGACGGCCTTGCGGGCCGCTTCTTCGGGATGAATTTCCAGGACGCGGATCAGTTCAACGCGATCAACGGCCACCAGTTCATCGCCGACCTGATGCCCAAACACCCGATCTACACCGCGATGCTGACCGAAACCGCGCGTGCCGCGATCGGCCTTCCCCATCCCTCGGGTCGTGCGGCAATGCGGATGCTGGAAAACGAAGGCTTCGCGTTCGAAAATTACGTCGATATCTTCGATGGCGGCCCGACCATGACAGCCCGCACCGATCAGGTCCGCTCGATTGCCGACGCCCGGACCAACACCGTCGTGGCGATCGGCGGCGACGACGGCGAGGACGCCTTGGTTGCCACGGGTCAGCTCGCCGACTTCCGCGCGGCGTTCGGCAAAATGCGCGTGACCGAGGACGGCGTCATACTGGCGGATGCTTGCGCACGGGCCCTGGACGTCGGCGAGACAGATCGCGTCACCCATGTACCGCGTCTCTGATTTGAATTCAGACCTTCGATCGTCGGGTTAATTTACAATTAACCACGCCAACACCGATGATAATCGCGGAGAACCGCTACTGGTACGAATCTTGCTCGGTCCCGTACCATGTGGACCCGCTTTACCCGCCTGTTCGTCATCAAGACCAAGTTCGAGGCCTTTCTCGTCATCTACGGCCTCGGGCTTGGGGCGGTGGAGCGGGGGATGCACTATCTCCAGCAATATCCCGGATACGGCGGCTGGCTCTTGTTCGCGGCCTGCCCGATCGCCGTTTTCATGGCGGGCGGGCGGATCATCGATTCCGTCGCGCATGCACGCAACGACTGAGACCAGGCGCTAGATCTTCTGCTGGGCGAGATGCAGATACCGGCTGGAGAAATCGGCGAGTTCTCGCAGCGCGTCCCATTGGGGAAAGCTGATCCTGCGCCGGTTCCGGCTGATCAGGCCATCGGCTTCAAGCGACTTGATCGTTCGGTTCACGTGTACCGCGGTCAGGCCCAGCGCATCGCCAAGCTGTTCCTGGCTCATCGGTAATTCGTAATCGCCCGCTCCGGTCAGTCCCTGCATATCGAGTCGGATGGCGAATTCGCACAGGAAATGCGCCAGTCGCGACCGCGCATCGCGGCGCCCGATGTTCAGGATCCATTCGCGAAAGATTGACCCCTCGACCAATGTGTTGACGAAGATCGCATTGCCGATCGAGGCGCGCTTACGGGCTAGGTCACGCAACGCCGTCCTGGGGATCGTCGCGACCTCCGCGCGGGTCAGCGTCTGGACGTTGTGGTCGGCGACGTCGAGAAACAAATGCTGGAAATCGAGCGCGTCGCCGGGGATATGCAGCGAGACGATCTGGCGCATCCCCGAACCCGTCAGCTTCTGGCGATAGGCGAACCCGGACAACAGCACCGCACATTGCTCCGGCGCGTCGCCCTCGCGAACCAGATACGAGGACGGCTCGAAGGTGCGGAGCGTGTAGGGCAGCGCGAGCAATGCCGCACGGTCGTCGGCGTTCAGCGTCGCATGCGTTTCGAGCTTGCGCACCATCAGGGCCAGGGGACTGGATGTCGAGATCATAGCGTATTCCCGCAAATATCGGGGCGGGAGCACATGCATCTCTCGGTCGTCAGGGCCCAAAAAACGGCTAACGATGAACGGCAATAACATAGTCCGAACAACGGCGTTTAGATATATGTCAGCACTGAACCGCGAACATGGATCAGGATTAAAGTGTAAAAGTCAGTTCCGACGTGCCCGATATCGAGCACACGGTCATCCGGATCACCTAACGAACGTATAAATCAAGCATTCGTCGTCAGATCGCGAGTGATGCCGGCGCCATCGGCAGGGAGTCCTTGATGATTCGACGACCGGCTTCGACCTGCGATCCGATTTTGACGAGCGCAGTCTGAAGGTTATCGATGCAGTCACTGAGTTTTGCACCGAGCAACGCATTATCCCCCTCATCGGCGATTCGAAGCGCTTCTTCGATAAGAAAAACCATCGATTTCAGCCGCGCGATCGTTTGCACTTTGCTATGCATAGCCCCCCCCAATATTGCGTAATCTACCTATGCTCGCGATTAGAGCGAAAAGCCAATTGCAATCGGGGAAGGTTCGGCGTCTTCGATTGCGTGCCGCTACGGACGCGGCGGTCCTTTCCAGCGCTGGACGAGGCCTGCCATCACCATATCGACCGAATCCACCTCGGCGGCGATGCGCTGATGGAGAAACCCCGCGGCATCCCGGAAGCGGCGGGCCAATGCGTTGTCCGGCACGATCCCAAGCCCGACCTCGTTCGACACCACGATGATCCGCCCTTCGAGCCGACCGATCGCATCCAGCAGCGCGTCCGTTCGCGCCGCGACCGGCGCATCGTCGAGCAGCAGGTTGGATACCCACAAGGTCAGGCAATCGACGAGCAGCACGGTATCGACCGCGTCGGCGGCGAGCAGGGCGTCGGGCAGCGCCAGCGGTGCCTCGATGGTCTCCCACCGGTCGTCGCGATCTGCGCGATGGCGCGCGATCCGATCGGTCATCTCGCCGTCGAACGCCTGCGCCGTCGCGACATAGACGAGCTTGAGTTGCTCGGCCGTCGCGAGCGCTTCGGCGGTTTCCTGCGCATGACGGCTCTTGCCCGAGCGCGCGCCACCGAGCACGAACAGGCTCTTGCCGAACGCCGCTCCAACTGATTGCACCATGTCGTGTCCTTCGTGCTTGCAGCCGCCACCCGGAATGACGATGACGCCGCGAAGATCAAGCAAAAGCCCATGGGACTGACCGACGGAATGAAGGCCCTGCGCATCCACGGTGGACGGATCGACATCGCCGCCACCTGCTATCCAGGTGCGCCGCACCCGTGGCTCGATCTGTCGACCGGCATCAATCCATGCCCCTGGCCCGCCGACCGCGCGCCGTCGGTCGATCTGCAACGACTACCCTCCCCGGCCGCTCTCCGCGATCTCGAAGCGGCCGCGGCGGCGATGTTCGGCGCCAGCGCGGACCGGGTCGTCGCCTTGCCGGGCAGCGAGATCGGCCTTCGCGCGCTCGATAGTCTCGAGCTGCCGTCGCCGGTCCGCTTCGTCACGCCCAGCTACTCGACGCATCAGGATGCGATCGGGGGTGCGACACCGATCGTGCGCGACGCGATCGACACGATCCGCGACGGCACGCTCCTGCTGGCCAACCCGAACAATCCCGACGGCGCCCTCGATATGCCAGATCGACTGTTGCGGATCGCCCGGTGCGGCACGTGGCTGGTCGTCGACGAAGCCTTTGCCGACATCGCACCCGAGTTCAGCCTCATTCCGGGCCTCGATCCCAACGACCGGGCGATCATATTCCGGTCGTTCGGCAAGTTCTTCGGGCTCGCGGGCGTGCGACTGGGCTTCATGATTGCGCAGCCCGCGCAAGCGGAAGCGATGCGGCGTCGTTTGGGCAGTTGGCCCGTCTCCGCGCTCGCGGTCGCCTACGGCACGGCGGCCTACCGCGATACCGCGTGGATCGCGGAGGCTCGGCGATCGATCGTCGCGCGCGCCGGCCGACTCGACACGCTGCTCGGCCGTCACGGTCTGCAGAGCCGCGGCGCGTGCCCGTTGTTCCGGCTGGTGGAAAGCGACGACGCGCCTGCGATGTTCGAACGCCTTTCGCGATCGGGTATCCTCACGCGTCCGTTCGATCATGCGCCGCGCTGGCTCCGCTTCGGGGTGCCGGGGGACGACGCCGCATTCGACCGCCTCGACCGGGCTCTTGCCGGTGGCTGAGCCGATCGCAGCGCTGGCGATCCTGGTGGACGTGGCGATCGGCTGGCCGCCGGCGCTTTATGCCCGGATCGGTCATCCGGTCGGCGGGTTCGCGCGTGTGATCGGCTGGGCGGAGGCGCGCTGGAACACCCCCGCCGCATCGAGCACCCATCGTCGGGCCACGGGAATTCTGACATTGGCCTTGATCGTTGCCATCGCGATCGGAGTGGCGTGGGCGGCGACGCTGCTCGCCCGTCACACGCTAGGCTCGGTGGCGTGGATCGCGATCGGCCTCATGGCCGCACCGGGACTGGCGATCCGCAGCCTGTACGATCATGTCGTTCCGGTGGCACATGCGCTGGCCGCGAGCGATCTCGAGACTGGCCGCGCGCGCGTCGCGATGATCGTCGGCCGTGACGTCGCCTCGCTCGACGAAGCCGGCGTCGCGCGGGCGGCGATCGAGAGCCTTGCCGAAAGCGTGTGCGACGGCGTCGTCGCACCGCTGTTTTGGCTGCTCGTCGCGGGGCTGCCGGGACTGTGGGCGTACAAGGCGATCAACACCGCCGATAGTCTGATCGGGCATCGCGAGGAACGTTGGCGCGCGTTCGGCTGGGCGGCGGCACGGACCGACGATGGCGCGAACCTGATTTCCGCGCGGCTCAGCGGCGTGCTGCTGTGCCTTGCCGGGCTCGGCGGATGGCGGACGATGTGGCGCGACGCGGGGAATCACGCATCGCCTAACGCCGGCTGGCCCGAAGCCGCGATGGCCGGCGCGCTCGGTCTGCGGCTGGCGGGCCCGATCGCCTATGACGGGGTGAGCGTCGCCAAGCCGTATATCGGTAACGGCCGTGCTGACGCTACCGCCGCCGATCTCCGCGCCGCGCTTGGTATCTATAGGCGGGCGTGCGTGCTGCTGTTCGTCATTACCGGAGGGATCGCATGGTCGCTCTGATGCTCCAGGGGACCGGCTCGGACGTCGGCAAGTCGGTGCTGGTCGCGGGGCTATGCCGCGCGTTCGCCAATCGCGGGCTGTCGGTCCGCCCGTTCAAGCCGCAGAACATGTCGAACAACGCCGCCGTCACCGCCGATGGCGGCGAGATCGGCCGCGCGCAGGCGACGCAGGCGATCGCCTGCCGGGTCGAACCCAGCGTCGACATGAACCCGGTGCTGCTCAAGCCTCAGGGCGACCGAACCTCGCAACTGATCGTCCGCGGGCAGGTGCGCGGGACGCTCGCCGCGGCGCGCTGGCGCGAGGGGCGCGAGGGATTGCTGGTCGATGTGCTCGACAGTTTCGAGCGACTGTCGGCAGGCTGCGATCTCGTCGTCGTCGAAGGCGCGGGCAGCCCGGCGGAGATCAACCTGCGCGCCGGCGACATCGCCAACATGGGGTTCGCGCGGGCTGCCGACGTCCCCGTGGTGCTGGTCGGCGACATCGACCGCGGCGGCGTGATCGCGGCGATCGTCGGCACGCGCGCGGTGATCGATCCGGCAGATGCGGCGATGATCCACGGCTTCCTGATCAACAAGTTCCGCGGCGACCCGGCGCTGTTCGACGACGGCTATCGCGCGATCGAAGCGCGGAGCGGATGGCGCGGCTACGGCGTCGTGCCGTGGCTGGCCGACGCGGTACGGTTGCCGAGCGAGGACGCAGTGATCCTCGAACGCCCCGCCGCCAGTGCCCAACGCCGCGTCACGATCGCCTGCCCGATCACGCCGCGGATCGCCAATTTCGACGACCTCGATCCGCTTCGGCTCGAGCCCGGTGTCGCGTTGGTGATGGTGCCGCCGGGCACACCGATCCCGGAGGTCGACATGATCGTGCTCGCGGGATCGAAGGCGACGATCCCCGACCTCGCCTTCGTTCGCGCGCAAGGCTGGGACATCGATATCCGCGCGCATCACCGCCGTGGCAAACCGGTGCTCGGGCTCTGCGGCGGCTATCAGATGCTCGGTCGCAGCATCGCCGACCCTGACGGGATCGAGGGGCCGGCGGGGCGCGTCGACGGGCTCGGGTTGCTCGACATCGACACGGTCCTCACCGGCCGCAAGACGCTGGAAAGGGTGCGCGGCCGGGCGCAGGGCGCGGCGTTCGAGGGCTATGAGATGCACATGGGTGCTACCACCGGCCCCGCGACCGCACGCCCGGCCGGCCACCGCGCCGATGGCAGCCCCGAAGGCGCGACGAGTGCAGACGGGCTGGTGTCGGGCAGCTACGTCCACGGCCTGCTCGCGCTCGCGGAGCAACGCGCGGCGTGGCTTGCGCGGCTCGGCGTCGCGTCCAGCGGACCCGATCATAGCGCGTCGATCGATGCCGCGCTCGATGCGATCGCCGCAACGCTCGAGCGGCATGTCGATCTCGATGCGCTACTTGCGCTAAGCGAGCGCGCCGGCCATCGCCAACGCGACTAGCAGCCCGATCTCGACGATTTCGATTCCCGCGCCATGCGCGTCGCCGGTCACGCCGCCGAGCGTCTGCCGGAACCATGCCGCGACGCCGAGCACGAGCAGCGGGAAGGCGATGAGCGCCGGCTCCCCAACTGCGGTGAGCGCGAGCAGCAGGCCCCATCCCAGCAGATCGCGCGCGCGTACCGCGCCGACAACCGCAGCGCCGAGCCCGCTGGGCCGCAGTGGCGGCAACAGTCTCGCCCATGCCAGCGGCCCCATCCTCGCCGCGAACGGCACAAGGACCAGCCCCCAATCCACCCCTACGGCATGCAGCAGCACGAGCTTGGCGAGCATCTGACCGGCGATCGCGACGACGCCGAAGCTCCCGATATGCGGATCGGCCATGACAGCAAGCAGGCGCGTCCGATCGCCATGCGCTGCGCCCAGCCCGTCGGCGAGGTCGGCAAGCCCGTCGAGATGCAGCGCCCCCGTCACCGCGATCCAGGTCAGCAGGGCAGCACAGGCCCCCATCCACGGATCGACCAGCGCACCCAGCCATCCGGCCGCAGCGACGATCAGGCCGATCACGAGACCGACGATAGGGTAGAACCGGATCGCCGCGGCGAAATCCGCTGGCCCCATTTCGACCCGCGGCATCGGCAGGCGGGTCAGAAAGCCGAACGCGATGATCAGCCCTTTCACGTAGCCAGCCCGACGATCTGCACGGTCCGCGTCGGGCCCGGCCAGATGCGCAGCGAGACGAGCGCGGCATAGGGGAGGTCGAACGCCCAGGTCTGCCGCCTGTCGAACCCGCACAATTCCGCGAGCGCCGCCCGGATCGCGCCGCCATGCGTCACGACCAATGTCGAGACCGGTGGCATCTCTGCCAGCGCACGCGCGACGCGGCCCTGCAACGCGGACCAGCGTTCGCCATCGGGCGGTGGCGAGGCATCGGGATCGTCGTAGAACGCCGCCAACTCGGCGGGGTGTATCTCGGCTGGGCCCAAACCGTCCCAGGCGCCAAAGTCGAGTTCCCGCCAGCGTGGATCGACCTCGACCGAAACGCCGCGCGGCGCACCGATCGCCGCCGCGCAGGCATGCGCGCGGATCAGATCGGACGCTGCGATCCGTTCCACCGCGATGCCCTCCGCGCGTGCGACGCAGGCGGCGATCCCCGCCTCGGTCGCCGGGTCGTCGGTTCGCCCCAGCAACCGACCCGCCACCGCAGGCGCACCATGCCGCATCAGGTACAGCATGTACGCGCTCACGCCGCCGAAACGCCCGCCTCGGCGAACGTCGCCATCTCGGCATGCACGGCCAGCGCGGCTCGAACCAGCAATGTCGCGGTCGCAGCGCCGCTGCCCTCGCCCAGCCGCATCCCGAGCGACAGCAATGGTTCGATGCCCATTCGCTCAAGCAGAAGACGGTGCCCCGGCTCTGCCGAGACATGCCCGGCAAGGCAATGCGCGAGAATGTCGGGGCACGCCGCCGCCAACGGCGCGATGGCCGCACAGCAGATAAACCCATCGAGCATCACCGGCAGGCCCGCCAGTCGCGCGGCAACCACCGCACCTGCAATCGCTGCCAGTTCGCGTCCGCCGAGCCGCCGCAAGATCTCGAACGGTGTGGTCAGCGCGTCCCGGTGCAGCGCGACCCCAGCCTCGACGACGGCGATCTTCCGTGCGATGCCCTCGCCATCGACGCCGGTACCCGGCCCTACCCAGTCGCTCGCCGACCCGCCGAAGCTCGCCAGACACAGCGCCGCGGCGGTCGTCGAATTGCCGATCCCCATCTCGCCGAGCACCACCAAGTCCGGCACATCCGCGACCGCCGCCGCGCCAGCGTTCAACGCGGCAAGGCACTCGTCCTCCGACATCGCCGGCGCTTGCGTGAAATCCGCGGTCGGGCGATCGAGGTCGACCGACACGATCTTCAGCTCGAGGCCCGCCGCTCGCGACAGCGCGTTGATCGCCGCGCCGCCAGCCTCGAAATTGGAGACCATCTGCGCGGTGACCGAGGCCGGAAACGCACTCACACCGCGCGCGACGATGCCGTGGTTGCCCGCGAATACCACCGCGCTCCCGCGATCGAGACGAGGCAGCGGGTTACCCTGCCAGCCGGCCATGAAGACCGCGATATCCTCCAGCCGCCCGAGCGAGCCCGGCGGCTTGGTCAGTTCCCCTTGCCGGGCGATCGCCGCGGATCGCGCCGCGGCATCCGCCTGCGGCAAGCCGCGCAAGGCCGCCAGAAACCCAGCAGGCGTCGCGAACGCGGTCATTCGACGACGAAGCCCGCGGGCGGCGTGCGGGCGATGAAATGCCCCTTAACGCCCTGCGGCCATTGCTTGAACGGCACCTGCCCGAACGCGCTTTCGCCGTAAAGCCGGGCATATTCGAGGATCGCACGCGCGGAATCCTCGGTCGGTTCGAACCGGCCGAGCACATAGCCGACCTTGGCGGGTGCGCGCAGGTGGATCGTGCAGAAATCCTGGCACGCGAACAGGCACGGCATCTCCTGCACCGCGACGTCGGCATAGGCGGGATCGCTCGCCTGCACCGCCTTTAACGCAGCAACGAGCCGTGCTCCGCCGCGATTGCCCCGCTCGTCATCGCGCGCATCCGCGGAATGGCGACACGTGTTGCACGCGACGACCGCGACGCCGTCCTCGGCGGGCTTCAGCATGTCCGTTCCCGGACGATCCCAACATGATGTGAACTTGGCATAGTTACCCCTTCGGACAGTCGATCCCGCACCGTGCACAGGGCGAAAGGCGCACGCCTCCGGCCTCCGCGCGACGCGAAGCGATGTCGTCGCTCGGGGTGTTACCCGTCCGTTCGGCGCACCCTGGCCGGACGAAAGACGACCGCGACGGGCAGGTCTCCTGGCTCGCGGGTCAACGCCGTCCGCGCCGCCTTCTCGGGAGTATCCCAATGGCATGAGGCACGATGGCTCGCCGCGTACAGTTGCAGGGGCAGCCGGGTGTTTCCCGTTCCCATTTTCATCCCCCTCCGCGTGAGCGTCGGGGGAACCTGTCGCGGGAGAAGCGATAGGCGGGAGGCTTGGGGGACGCAAGACGGCGATGCGCTGCTGGGCGGTCTCGCCATAAGTTCAACCGCCCGCCCGTCATCCTGACGAAAGTCAGGACCCAGGGTAACAAGCGGCAGCCTTCGTGGCTCTGGGTCCTGACTTTCTTCAGGATGACGGAGCTTTGGGTCAGAAGCGGGACCGACCCAACCGCCGTCTGAAACGCGCTTAGAACTCCACCCCCGCCTGCGCCTTCACGCCCGACCGGAACGGATGCTTCACCTGCGTCATCTCCGTCACCAGATCCGCCACCTCGATCAGCGCGTCCGGCGCGTTCCGCCCGGTCACCACGACGTGCGTCATCTCGGGCTTGGCCGCCAACGCCGCCAGCACCTCGTCGACCGGCAAATAGTCATACCGCAACACGATGTTCAGCTCGTCCGCCACCACCATCGCATAGGACGGATCCGCGATCATCCGCTTCACCTCGTCCCAGGCCTCGCGCGCCACCGCGATGTCGCGCGCGCGATCCTGCGTGTCCCAGGTGAACCCCTCCCCCATCGGCTTGAACTCGCACAGCTCAGGAAACGCATCGAAAATCGCCTTCTCGCCCGTGGCCATCGCGCCCTTGACGAACTGCACGACACCGACTTTCCGCCCATGGCCGATCATCCGCACCGCCATGCCGAACGCGGCGGTCGACTTGCCCTTACCCTTGCCGGTGTGGACGATCACCAGCCCCTTCTCGATCGTCTTGCTCGCGACGATCTTATCGTGGACCTCCTTACGTTTGGCGCTCTTGGCATTCTGCTCGTCGTCGGTCCGCATAATCATGTCCTCTCGTCCTCGCGATGGCGGATCGCGCCGCGCGGCGCTAGAGCGTGCGGCATGCTCCGCATCACCGACCTCAAGCTCCCGCTCAACCACGCCGACGAGGCGCTCCCCGCCGCGATCCGCGATCGCCTGCGGGTAACCCCGCGCGACCTGATCCGCTACACGATTGCCCGCCGAGCGCATGATGCGCGCGACAAGATGGACATCCAGCTCGTCTATTCGGTCGACGTCACGCTGAAGAACGAGGGCACGGTGCTCACGCGCTTCCGCAAGGATCGCCACGTCCAGCGCACGCCTGATACAGGGTACCGCTTCGTCACCAAGGGCGGCGCGAGCTACACCGGCCCGCGCCCCGTGGTCGTCGGCGCAGGGCCGTGCGGGTTGTTCGCCGGCCTGATCCTCGCGCAGATGGGCTTCCGCCCAATCATTCTCGACCGCGGCAAAGTCGTCCGCGAGCGCACCAAGGACACCTGGGGCCTCTGGCGCAAAAGTGTCCTCAACCCCGAATCCAACGTTCAGTTCGGCGAGGGCGGCGCCGGCACCTTCTCCGACGGCAAGCTCTGGAGCCAGATCAAGGACCCGCGTCATCTCGGCCGCAAGGTCCTGACCGAGTTCGTGAAAGCCGGTGCGCCGCCCGAAATCCTGACCGAAGCACACCCGCATATCGGCACCTTCCGCCTCGTCACGATGGTCGAGAGCATGCGCGAGACGATCGAGGCGCTTGGTGGCGAATACCGCTTCTCGACCCGCGTCGACGGTCTCGACATCGTCGAGGAAGCCGGCACGCGCCAACTCCGCGGTCTCCATCTCAGTACCGGCGACTATCTCGAAGCCAACCACGTCGTCTTCGCGGTCGGCCACAGCGCGCGCGACACGTTCGAGATGCTGCATGCGAAGGGCGTATACGTCGAGGCCAAGCCCTTCTCGATCGGCGTCCGCATCGAGCATCCGCAATCGTGGATCGACGAGGCGCGGTTCGGCCCCTGCGCAGGCCACCCCGATCTCGGAGCCGCGGCGTACAGCCTGTCGCATCACTGCAAAAACGGGCGGACGGTATACAGCTTCTGCATGTGCCCCGGCGGTACCGTCGTCGCAGCGACCTCCGAAGAAGGTCGTGTCGCCACGAACGGCATGAGCCAATATTCGCGCAACGAACGCAATGCGAACTCGGGGATCGTCATCGGCATCGACCCCGAGCGCGACTATCCCGGCCATCCGCTTGCGGGGATCGAGTTGCAACGCCAATGGGAATCGCGCGCCTATGTCGCCGGCGGCTCGAACTACAAGGCGCCCGCGCAACGTATCGGCGACCTGCTCGCGGGCCGCGCCTCGACCGCGCTCGGCTCGGTGATCCCGTCGTACAAGCCCGGCGTGCACATGACGGATTTGTCCGAATGCCTACCCGAGTTTGCGATCACCGCACTGCGCGAGGCGCTGCCCGCGTTCGGCCGCGAGATCCCCGGTTACGATCATCCCGACGCCGTGCTGACCGGGGTGGAGACGCGCACCTCGTCCCCAGTGAGGATTACGCGCGGCGACGATTTCGTCAGTCTCAACACCGCCGGCCTGTTCCCGGCGGGCGAAGGCGCTGGCTATGCGGGCGGAATTCTCTCGGCAGCGGTCGACGGCATCAAGGTCGCGGAAGCGGTCGCGTTGAGCTTGATGGCCTGACGCCCGCAACGAATTTCATCACCGCCCCGGTGATCCATGTACCACCCCCGGCGAAGGCCGGGGCCCAATTGGGGGACATCAATTGGGAGACTACTCTAGGTTACCGCAACCTCTCCAATTGGGGCCCCGGCCTTCGCCGGGGTAATTATCGTGTTCGAACGGGAAGGCCGCAGAACCGTCCCGGAAGACGAATACATCACTTCGTCCGGTCAGGCCTCGTCTTGATCAGCCAGGCCCGCGGCAACCCCGTCGGCTTCGCCACCCCGTCCAAACGTCGCGCGCTGACCAGCGTGACGCGCTTCAGGATCATCTGGTCCTTGAACGCGTCCATTCCACCGCCGGTCGGCTTGGCAAGGATGCGTTTCACCACGTTCATCCCCCCGACGACGTGCCCGAACGCCGCATAGCCCGGGTAGCCCGCGCGTGCGTCCATCGCCGGCGCCGGGCCGATGGTGATGAAGAAATTGCCGCCCGCCGACGCCGGAGTCATCCCGCGGGCCATCGAGATCGTCGCGTCGAGATGCTTGATCCCGGTCATCGCGGTCGTCTCGAGCGGGAACGGCGGCAGGATGCGGCGGGCATCGGTGCGGATCCCCCCCTGGATAAAGCCAAGCTTCGGCGACCATTTCTGACGGCTCGCGCGGTAGAAGTCGGTCCCGTCGAAGCGCCCGTCATCGACATAGGCCAGGAAATTCGCGGTCGTCTTCGGCGCATGGCGGGTGTCGAGCGCCAGCAATATCGGCCCCTCCGAGGTCACGAAGCGGACACGGACGATGCCGGGCTTCGGTCCTGCGCGGTTCGGCTTTTGTGCAGATCCCGCCGTAGCGAGCGCCGCAACGGCCATCAGCCCAATCATCCAATGCCGCATCTTTGGTCACTCACGCCTTTACCGATCGAGGCCGGCTAGCGGTCGGGGTGGGGCGAAGCAAGCGAGGGTGATCAAGGGTGTGGTTGGATCGACGGTCGTTGCGGCGCTGAGCAACACCACCCCGGCGCAGGCCGGGGCCCAATTGGGGCAAAGTATCGCCCGCCATTACTGCGGCCTTGCCGATTGGGCCCCGGCCTCCGCCGGGGTGGTGGTACACGCGTATAAACCGACGCAAACAAAGCCTACCGTCGTCAAACATACCGCGGGATAGGCCCCCATTGCGGCGTCTGGTCGGGCAGGTCGACCATCGTCTCGTCGACGAAACACCAGCCCCATCCCTCGGGCGGATCATAGCCCTCGATGATCGGATGGTGCGTCGCCCGGTAGTGCGCGGTCGCGTGGCGGTGCGGGGAATCGTCGCAGCACCCGACATGCCCGCATGCCCGGCACAACCGCAGATGCACCCATTCGCTGCCGATCCGCAGGCAGTCCTCGCACCCCTTGGCGCTTGGTGTGACCGACCGGATCGTGTCCCTGTGCGTACAGCCGTCACTCATGACGCCGCCCGTTCAGCCATGTCCGCCAGAGCGACATGGACCTGCGCAACCACCGCCGCCCCCTCGCCGACCGCCGCCGCCACTCGCTTGGTCGAACCTGCGCGCACGTCACCGATCGCGAACACGCGCGCCCGGCTCGTCTGCAGCGCGAGGGTGGCTTTGCCGGTGACGATGAAACCCTTGCCGTCGGTGTCGACGCAGCCTTGCAGCCAGCCGGCATTGGGATCGGCACCGATGAACAGGAAAAGATGCCGCATCGCGCATTGTTTGGTCGAGCCGTCTGGTTGGCGGAACGTCGCCCCGCTCAGCCCGGTCGCGCGGTCGCCTTCCAACCCGACGATCTCCGTGCCGACATGCAGGGTGACGTTGGGCAGCGCCGCGATCCGGTCGATCAGGTATTTCGACATCGTCGCCGCCAGCGGCCGTCGCACGATCAGGTGCAGATGCTTCACGCGGGGCGCCAGGAAAACCACCGCCTGCCCCGCCGAATTGCCACCGCCGACCAGCGCCACCTCCTCGCCCTCGCACAACCGCGCCTCGATCGGTGACGCCCAATAGGACACGCCTGCGCCTTCGAACATTGCGAGATCGGGGATATCGGGTCGGCGATAGCGCGCACCCGACGCGACGATCACGGTCCGCGACCGGACCCGCTTGTCATCCGGCAACGCGAGAACCAGCGGATCGTCCGCCGGCCGCGCGTCATCGCAGTCGAGCCGTGCGACCTCCAGCGGCACCGCGATCTCCGCCCCGAACTTCAACGCCTGGTTGAACGCACGGCCCGCCAGCGCCTGCCCGGATATACCGGTCGGAAACCCCAGGTAATTCTCGATCCGCGCGGACGCCCCAGCCTGTCCCCCGATCGCGCGCTCGTCGAGCACGACGACCGACAGCCCTTCGGACGCGGCATACACCGCCGCCGCCAGTCCCGCCGGTCCCGCCCCGACGATCGCGACGTCGTACACGATTGCCGGATCGAGATCGGGCGTGATCCCGAGGCATGCCGCAACCTCGACGTCGGTCGGTCGCTTGAGCACCGTTCCGTTCGGACACACGACCAGCGGCAGATCGGCGCGCAACACGCCGATCCGCTCGACCAGCGCGCGCCCTTCCTCGTCCGACGCGGCGTCGAGCACGATGTTGGGATAGCCCGACCGCGTGAGGAACCCTTGCAACCGGACGATATCCGCACTGCCCGGAACGCCGACGATCACCGTCCCGCCGCTGCCCTGTTCGATCAGCCCGACACGGCGCAGGATCAAGGCGCGCATCACGACCTCGCCGACGTCGGCAGAGCCGACCATCAGCGCGCGCAGATGGGCTGGATCGAACGGCAGCGCGGTGCAGCCATTGCTGCCGGCGCGGCCACCCGCGATCGACGGGCGTCCCGCGAGCTGGTTCACTTCACCGGTGATCTGACCGACGCCATGTGAGGTGATCGGGGTTTCGTGCGTCAGCCCGTCGCGGCGTATGACCTCGATCGATCCTGCCAGCACCAGCCATGCCGGCGCCCCCAGCTCACCGATCGCATAGACGTGTTCGTCCGCCGCGAACGTCCGAGCCGGACCGCTCGCGAACCGCTTGGCCGTCTCGATCTGCTCGGCGTCGAGCACCGGAAACATCTGATGCTCGCGCGAGGCGACGCTGTCGCTCGGGGTCATCGCGGCGCCACCGGTTCGAGGCCGAGCAACAGCGTCGGGATCAGTTCGGACACGGTCGGATGGATCGGCACCGCCCAGCGGAGCGCCGACACCGGCTGATCCGCGTTCATCATGTCGAGTATCCCATGGATCGCTTCATCGCCGCCAGTGCCGAGAATTGCCGCGCCCAGGATCCGCTGTGTCTCCGCATCCGCGACGATCTTCATGAACCCCCTGGTTTCGCCCTTCTCGATCGCGCGTCCGACCCGCGTCATCGGCCGCGTCGAGACGAGGATCGGTCGCCCGCTCTCCTCCGCCTGCGTCTCGGTCATCCCGACCCGGCCGAGTGGGGGATCGATGTAGAGCGCGTAGCCGAGCAGCCGCTGGCCCAGCGTCCGATCGTCACCGTCGAGCAGGTTCGCAGCGACGATCTCGAAGTCGTTATACGCGGTATGCGTGAACGCGCCGCGTCCGTTGCAGTCGCCCAGCGCCCATATTCCCGGCACGTTGGTCTGAAGCAGATCGTCGACGATCACATACCCCTTCGCGTCGGTCGCGATCCCGGCGAGGTCGAGGCCGAGATCGTCGGTGTTCGGTCGCCGACCGACCGCGAGCAGCACGTGACTGCCGACCACCACCGGTTCGCCCGCCGAGCAATCGACCGATACCGCGACGCCGCCGTCGTGCGCCGCGAACGCGATGCAGTTCGCCCCGGTGCGCACCGTGACGCCCTCGTCCTCCAGGATCGCGCGGACCGCGTCGGAGACGTCGGCATCCTCGTGCGCGATCAGCCGCTCGCTGCGCTCGACCACCGTCACCGCCGCGCCGAACCGGCGATACATCTGCGCGAATTCCAACCCGATATAGCTCCCGCCGACGATGACGAGATGCTCGGGCACCGTGTCCAGCGCGACCATGTCGGTATTGTCGAGATGCGACACGTCGCCGACGCCGGGCATGTCGGGCACGCTCGCCCGGCCGCCGACGTTGAGGAAAATGCGCGGGGCGGACAGTTCCTCGCCGTCGACCGCGATCGTTCCCGGGCCGGTGAACCGCGCATGCCCCCGCAGCAGGGTAAGCCCCGCCATCCCCTCCAACCACGTCTCGTTCCCGGTCCGCGCGTCCATCACGACTTTTCGCGCCCGCGCCGCTACCGCGGGCATGTCGATCGAAATTTCACCCGTCCGCACGCCGAACTCCGCAGCCCGGCCCGCCAGATGCGCGGCGTACGCGCTGGCGACGAGCGTCTTGGTCGGCATGCAGCCGGTATTGACGCAGGTGCCGCCGACCAGCTTCCGCTCGATCAACGCGACGGTCATTCCGGCCGCGGTCAGTCGTCCGGCGAGTGGTGGCCCGGCCTGCCCCGCGCCGACGATGATCGCATCGAACCGACGCATCAGAGCGACGTCACCACCAGTACCGCACCGAGGATCGCGACCGCATCCTCGATCAGCGCCGCCGGACGATCGTTACCGAACGCCGCCGCCATCCGCGCGCGCACCGCGGCCCCGCCATAGGTACCGATCACCGCGCCCAGCACGCCCAGTCCCAGCCCGAGCAACGGTGCGGCGACCCCGTAGCCGATCGCCGCGCCCGACAGTCCGCCGGTGACGATGCGCGCGGCGACCTGCGACGGTACCTTGCGGCTCGGCGTCGAGGGCAATTGGTCGGTGACGAGTTCGACAGCCGCCAGCAGCGTGAATATCCACGGCGTGAACTGCCACCCGAGGAACGCCAGCCACGTTCCCTGCAACGGCAGCGCACCCCGGCTGGCGGCCCAGGCGACTGCGGCCGGCGCCATCATCGCGCGCAACCCCGCGACAATACCGATGACCAGTGCGAGGAGGAGTCCGTGGACGAGCGGTGGAACGAGCATGGCAGTCTCCGATCCGGTGAGGCCTCGATCGTCCCACGCGCCGCCACCAACGTCAAATCGTTACGCGCCCGATATGGGTCTGAAACGCCGTTCTTCGTCGAGTCTCAGGCGCTCGCGCCGCGTCGGCGCGTTATTTCGCCGCGGTCGCCTCGATCTCGACCAGGAACGCCGGCGCTGCCAGTGCGGCCACCTGCACGGTCGAGCGTGCGACCGTAGTCGGGTTCTCTGCCGTGCCGAAGAACATCTTGAAGGCATCGTTCATGCCGGCAAAGTCCATCTTGCCGCCGAGCTTGGGATCGCCTGCGACGAACACGGTCAGCTTGATGATGTCGCGCATCGCATAGCCCTGCGCCGCCAGGATCGTCTTGATCTTGGTGAACACGCTGATCGTCTGCGTCTTGGTGTCGCCGAAATCGGCGATCGTCAGCTGCGCCGGCAGCGTCTTGCTGGTCGGGTCGATCGGTGCGGCGAGCTGCCCGCTCAGGTACAGCATCTTGGCGCCCGCCGGGACGGTGACCCCCTGGAGGATCAACCCCGGGGGCGTGTTGGCGTGGCGGACGATCGCGGTTTCAGGCGTCTGCGCGCTCGCGACCGATGCACCGGCCAGGGCGGTGAACAGAGCGAGCGATGTAACGAAGGTCTTCGACATGGATATCCTCTCGTGAAGACCGGGCGCCGAAAGGATCCGGCGCCCGGCAGATAATCAGAAACTGACGTTCATGCGCGCATAATAATAGCCGCCGTTGATCCCGTACGGGCTGAACGTCAGCGGCGCGTCGAGCTGGTTGCCGCCGCCGACCAGCGTGTTGTTGGTCGTCCCCGGCACCAGGCCGAGCGTCGGCGGCCGCTTATTGAAGACGTTGTTCGCCCCGATCGACAGTTCGAGGTCGTCGGTCGCCTTGAAGTTCAATTCAACGTCGCCGATGAATGCGGTGCCGATCTTCTGCGTATAGAACGTCCCGCCGTCCGGGCTGTATTTGGACGAACTCTTTCCGTAGACCGTACCCCGCAGCGTCATCGAGAATTTGTCGATCGAGTAGAAGGTCGACCCGATCACCTTCACCCGCGGCGATGCGGTCTCGATATTGGCACGCGCACCGGCATCGAACAGCGAGATGTTGCCCAGCGCTGCGGGGGCCGTGGCGAGCTTGGTGATCTTGGTCTTGTTGTAATTGCCCGACAGCGTCCAGGTCGCCTTGCCGTAATCGCCGAAATCGCTGGCGTAGCTCGCGACGAGGTCGATGCCGCGCGTCCGGGTATCGGCGCCGTTGGTGAAGATGTTGATGCCGGTCTGGCTGACGGTGGGATCGAGGACGTTGCCATTGGCCAGGATCGCCGCCGTGACGATCGGGAAATTGCTCGCCCCGCCCTGCCCGAAGATCGAGCCCGTGCCGAGGATGCGATCCTCGATCTTCACCTGATAGGCATCGATCGTGATCGTCAGCCGCGGAACCGGCCGAATGACCGTGCCGAGGCTGTAGTTGGTCGACTTTTCAGGCTTCAGATTGTCGAAACCGATCAGCTTCGCCGCGGCGGAATTGGCCGGCAGCTGGACGAAGGCCGCGGTCGGCGAGACGTTGGTCGCCGAGTAGAACGACTCCGCCAGCGTCGGCGCGCGGAAGCCGGTCGAGAAGGTGCCACGCAGCGCGAACGCATCCGAGAAGTCGTAGCGCGTCGTGCCCTTGTAGATGAACTTGCTGCCGAAATCGGAATAATGCTCGTAGCGCCCGGCGACGTCGACCTTCAGCCCCTCGATTGGCATCAGCGCGACATCGACATAGGCCGCCTGGGATTCACGCCCGTTGACGCCCGCATCCGAAGGCCGGAAACCGGGATAGGATTGCCCGCCCTCCTTGTAGATGGAGGCGGCATCGCCTGAGGCGATCTCGTACACGTTCTTGCGATATTCGCCGCCGAAGGCGAGGTTGATCGGAGCGGCCATCCCCGCCTCGACCTCATGCGTGAAGTCGGCGTTGGCGGTGAATTCGCTCGATTTGAAGAACCCGTTGTAGAACGTCGTCGGGGTGAAGCCGGTATCCGCGTAGAGCGACGCGTTGGCGGAATCGATCGTGTAGATCTCGTTCTTGTCCTGCCCGAACGTCGTCGACAGGTCGTAATGGAAGCCGCTGACATCGCCGCGCAGGCCGCCGGTAAACGCCATGTCCTCCTCGCGGATCTTCTCGCGCGGCGAGAAGCCGTTGACCGGGCTGTCGCCGTCGGGATCGAAATAGGTCGTCACGCCGCCGACGGTACGCGACACGCGGGTCGGCACGCGGACATTCTCGTAGGCGCTGGCGACCCGGCGCGAATAGGTGCCGAAACTATAGGCCTCGACCCCGCCGAAATCATATGCCGAGTTGTATTGGAGGTTGGTCAGCCGAGACTGCGCATCGCCGCTGATCTTGTTGACGTAAGGGAAGCCCGCCATCCCCGGATACAGGCTTTGCTGGACCGCGGTGATCGACGGCGAGGACGTGCTGGTCAGCAGATTGCCGTTGATGTCGGTGACGCGGCGATCGAGCCCGCCGACCTGCGTGAAGTCGTGATAGCGGTAGAAGCCGGTGACGTTGATGAAGCCGGCATCGCCGAGCCTGGTCGCGAGATGCAGCGTGCCCGCATAGGTGCGCCCGCCGGTGTCGTAATTCTCGCCGGCGGTGACGTAACCGTCGCCGCCCTCCTTGTCGTCTTTGAGGATGATGTTGATGACGCCGGCGATCGCGTCCGAGCCATATTGTGCCGCCGCGCCGTCCTCGAGCACTTCGATCCGCTTGATCGAGGAGGGCGAGATCAGATCGAGATCGGCGGTCGCCGCGCCCTGGTACGGTCCGCCGAGGACGGCGAGGTTCGAGGTGCCATGCCGTCGCTTGCCGTTGATCAGCACCAGCGCGTGGTTCGGGCTCAGCCCGCGCAACCGCGCCGACAGCGTGAGGTTGGCGGTATCGCCCCCAAAGGCCTGCGCGGTGAACGACGGCACGAGTTGTGTCAGGACCTGGTTCAGGTTCGGCTGGCCGACATGGCTCATCAGGTCCGCGTCGAGCACCTTGATCGGTGCGGCGCTTTCGGCGGCGGTGATCCCGGTGGCGCGGGTGCCGGTGACGATGATGTCGTCGCCCGGCGCGCTGGCCTGAGCGGCAACTTCGACGGCTTGGGCATGCGCGGCGACGGTCGACAGGCTTGCAAGTGCTACGGCAAGTGCGCCACGTGAAATGCTGGTAACGGTCTTCATAAGGACTCCCCCCTTATTGATGATCGCCGTTCATGCATCTCTCCCAATCGCACGATGATCTCAGTCATCGTTGCGTGATCGATCATTCCCGCAATCCATGATTGCGAACTATAGCCTCCGATATTGTTGGTGTTCGATATTCGGAGAATTGCGAGGAAACGGATCAGATGCAACCGATTCGACCTCAATCTGAAACCATATTGTCGCAATTTGTGGTATCGTTACTTCAAAGCAACGATTGCGACTTGGTTTCGACGGTCATGCCGCGCGGCTTCGACGTTCGGTGCTCGCCTGTGCCGCCACGCGTTGGGCTAGCGCCATCACTTGGCCATGCGCGGACTGGATACCGCCCTCCTGCCAGCCCGGCGTCTGGCTGAGCGCGGCGGAGGCGAAATAGACGCGCCCATCGGGCTTTTGCAGCAGGCGGAACTCGGGCGTGTCGATATGCCCTTCCTGCCGGCCGTTCGCGCTGCCCGCATTCCAGTCCGGCCAGGGCCCCAGACTGTACGGGATCTTATGCCAGTTGACCGCGAGCCCATTGACCAGATCGGCGCCATGCCCGGGATGCAGCCGGTCGACGACGCCGCGCGCGAACGCGATCTGCTCGGCGATCGGTCGCTTCGCGAACTCCGCAGCGGTCGGGCCCGAGGAATAGCAGCCGAGCAACATGCCCCGCTCCGAATGCAACCCGGCCGAGGGGTACCAGATCAGCGTGGTAGGGCCGCCCACGAACGAGATGCCGCCATAGATCTGTTCGCGTTCCCAGAACCGCGGGCTCTCGAACGCCACCTTGTTCGAGTGATCGTACACCACGCCGGCGATCGTCTTCTTCAGCGCGGGCGAAAAATCGGTGTCGATCGTCGCGAGCACCGGGAACGGGATCGTGCAGATAATGTAATCCGCCTTCACCGTATCGACGACCTCGCTCGCCTTGTCGCGGTACACCACCTCGACGCCGCGCGGGGTGTGGCGGATCTTCGTCACCTCGGCACCGCGGATCGCAGGACGGCGCAGGTTGCGATCGAATCCCGCATGGATCCGGTCCATCCCGCCAACTGGCTCGAACATCGTCGCCTGCATGTAGAGATTGTCTTCGAACAGCGTCATCGGCAGCCGTTCGTTGGCGAGCAACTGGTCGAGCGCCACCGCGCTGCCCGCCGACGAGAAGGTGACGCCCGCCCCCGGCGCGGTCCCGAACCCCGATCGCTCGGTGCCGGCGAAACTATAGTCGGTGCCGAGATCGCCATATGCTTTCAGGAACGGCATCAGTTTCTGCTTGTCCGCGGCGGTCACCGCCTGGTCGAGCGCACCCTGGTTGAGCGCCTTGGCCAACAGCTCGGCGATATGTCCGCGCATGTCGTTGATCGCGGTACGCATCCGGATCTTGCTGCCGTTCTCGCCCATCACATAGGCCGAGCGGCTCGAATTGACCTCGACCTCCAGCGGCACGTCGAACTTCTTGGCGTAGCCGATCAGTCCCTGGTGGAAACTCGGGATCCGCGCCGGCCCGGCGTTGAAATAGATGCCGTCGGAGAATTTGGCGGTCTGTGTCGCCTCGCCTATCATCTCGATCTTGTCGCCGTCGCGCACCGTCCAGGCACGTCCGCCGACCCGGTCGCGCGCTTCCAGCACGGTTACCTGAAACCCTGCCTGTTCGAGTTCGTAGGCGGCGGTCAGTCCGGCGATCCCCGCGCCCAGCACGACGACATGGACGCCCTTACCGAGTGTCGGCGTGAGTGTCGCAAGCGCTTCGGCATACGACGTTCCGATCAATCCCCCCGTCAGTCCCAACGCCTGCATGGCGCCGAGCGTGGCACCCAGCCCGCCGATCAGGCCAAGTCTTCCAAGAATAGTCCGGCGCGTAATTGCTGTATCGCGTGTAATCATCGAGGCCCCCGAATGCGGCAAACCTCCCCAAAGGTTTGCCGAACGTCAGAAACACCGCCGGGTCGAACCGGTCAGCGGCCTCGCAGGATCATCATCCCCTAGTCAGTCACGATGGACGCAGGATAAGGTGCAGAAAAGAACGGATAGTTCCTTTCCGCGCGTCATCTCGACACGTTGCATCTTTTGACTGGCTGATTCGGATTGAACATTGCTTCGCGCTGTAACGCAAATGAAATCTTCGTTGACAGTGGCTGAACCGCGTCGTGCCGTTCCGCCTCCGCGCTTGCAGGAAAGCCCGGCCCTTGAATTTGAACTGACCTCCAGCCAACTCTCGCGGCAGTCGTTTCAGCAAGAGACCTGCCGCATCTTATGACCACCGAAACCACCCCCGCCGCCGAACACGCCGCTCCCGTCACCGAAACGTCCGCGCCCGCAACCCACGCGTTCGAGGCGGACGTCGCGCGGCTGCTGCACATGATGGTGCACTCGGTCTATTCGGATAAGACCGTGTTCCTGCGCGAGTTGATCTCGAATGCGGCCGATGCCTGCGAAAAGCTGCGCTACGAGGCGCTGAGCGCCCCCGAACTGCTCGGGAACGAAACCCGCACGCAGATCGCCATAACGCTCGATCCCGACGCCAAAACGCTGACGATCGAGGACAATGGCATCGGCATGACCGCCGACGACATGGGCGAAGCACTCGGCACGATCGCGCGGTCGGGCACCAAGGCGTTCATGGACCGCATCGCCGCCTCGTCCGGCTCGGAGGGTGCGCAGTTGATCGGCCAGTTCGGTGTCGGTTTCTATTCCGCATTCATGGTCGCTGAGAAGGTGGATGTGATCTCGCGACGTGCCGGGGCAGACACAGCGTCGGTCTGGTCGTCGGACGGCCTCGGTACCTACACGATCGCGCCCGTCGACACCGCCGAGGCGCCGCCGCGCGGCACCCGCGTCGTGCTTCACCTCCTCGAGGACGCGACGTCGTTTACCGACCGCTTCACGGTCGAGCGGCTGATTAAGGACCAGTCGGGCCACGTCCCCGTCCCCATCACCTTGCGCGAAAAGCCCGATGCCGAGCCGGTCGACATCGCCGACGGCGCCGCGCTGTGGACCAAGCCCAAGTCCGAGATCAGCACCGAGGACTATGCCGATTTCTACCGCAGCGTCTCCGGCCAGTTCGACGAGCCAGCACTGACGCTCCACTACCGCGCGGAGGGACTGCACGAATATTCGGTGCTCGCCTATGTCCCGGGCGCCAAGCCGTTCGACCTGTTCGATCCCGACCGCAACGGCCGCATGAAGCTGTACGTGAAGCGGGTCTTCATCACCGACGACGCCGAAGTCCTGCCGCGCTATCTCCGCTTCATGCGCGGGTTGGTCGATTCGTCCGACCTGCCGCTGAACGTCTCGCGCGAGATGATCCAGGAGAGCCCGATGCTCGCCGCGATCCGCAAGGGCGTGACCGGCCGCGTGCTGGCCGAACTCGACAAGCTCGCGACGCGCGATGCCGATGCGTACGCCAAGATCTGGGAGAATTTCGGCGCGGTCTTGAAGGAAGGATTGTACGAGGATTTCGAACGGCGCGACGCGCTGCTCAAGCTCGCGCGCTTCAAGACCACGACCTCGGGCGGCGCCTGGCGCTCGGTCGCGGACTATGTCGCGGCTATGAAGGACAACCAGACGGCGATCTACTATGCGGTCGGCACCGATCTCGACCGCCTCGAAGCCTCGCCGCAGCTCGAAGGGTTCCGCGCTCGCGGGATCGAGGTGCTGCTGCTGCCGGACTCGGTCGACGGGTTCTGGGTGACGGCGGGCATCGATTCCGATGGCAAGCCGTTCAAATCGGTCACGCAGGGCGCCGCCGATCTGAGCCTGATCCCGCTGGTCGACGGTGCCGAAGCGGCGACGGCCGACACCACCCCCGAAGTCGCGGACTTCATCGCGTTCGTGAAGACCACGCTCGCCAACGCCGTATCCGACGTGCGCGCGTCCGAACGCCTCACCGACAGCGCGGTCTGCCTGGTCGCGGCGGATAGCGGCATGGACCGCCAGCTCGAACGCATCCTCGCCATGAGCGGCCAGGCCATGCCCGCCGCCAAGCCGGTGCTGGAAATCAACCCGCGCTCGGCCCTGATCGCCAAGCTCGCCGCGCTCGGCGAGGACGAGACGGCACTGCGCGAGGACGCCGCGCACCTGCTGTTCGACGAAGCGCAGATCGCCGACGGCGAGCGCCCGCTCGACGCCCGCGCCTTCTCCGCCCGCCTCTCGCGCCTGTTCACCCGCGCGCTGGGGTAAGCGTCCTGGACCACGGTTTCGCGGATTTGCGGAACCGTGGTCCAGCGACTAGTCCGCTCCAAAGACTCAGGAGCAGGATATGTCGCCCATTCTAGATCGCCGCCAGATGCTGACCGGTGGCGCGGCCATCGCAGGCCTGTCGCTCGGCGTGACCGCGGCGTTCGCGCAGAACGACCGGATCGAAAGCCTGATCGCGAAGATGACACCGGCCGAGAAAGCCGGCCAGCTCAGCTGCTTCTCCGATCAGATCCGGCCGATCGGCGTGCCGTTCAATCCCGGCCTCGCGACCGGCGGTGCGGCCGAGCAGATCGCGCGGATCAAGACTGGGCAGATCGGCATGCTGTTCAACGGCGTCGGCTACGCAGGCGCCAAGGCCGCGCAGGATGCGGCGATGGCCACCCGGCTAAAGATCCCGCTGATCTTCGCGGGTGACGTCATCCACGGCCTGCGCACGGCATACCCGCTGCCGATCGCCGAAGCCTGCGCGTTCGATCCCGACCTCGCGATGCGCACCGCGCGCGCCGCGGCGTTGGAAACCACCGCGCTCGGTATCCACTGGACCTTCGCGCCGATGGTCGACGTCGCGCGCGACCAGCGCTGGGGCCGCGTCGCGGAAGGGTCGGGGGAAGATCCGTATCTCGGCATTCAGCTGGCGAAAGCGCGCGTCCGCGGTTTCCAGGGCGACGACCTGCGCGATCCGACGCGCATGGCCGCGTGCGCCAAGCATTTCGCGGCCTATGGCGCAGTCTTGGGCGGGCAGGATTACAATTTCACCGAGATTTCACCCGCCACGCTGCACGAAGTCCATCTCGCGCCGTTCAAGGCCGCGGTCGACGCAGGGGTCGCGACGTTGATGAGCGCGTTCAACGACATCGACGGCGTTCCTTCCAGCGGAAATCACTGGCTGATGACCGATCTCCTGCGCGGCGAATGGCGGTTCCGCGGGATGGTCGTGGGCGACTATACCGCGGACGAGGAACTGATCGCGCATGGCTATGCCAAGGACGGTCGCGACGCCGCGAAGAAGGCGTTCATGGCGGGCATGGACATGGCCATGCAGTCGAACTTGTTCAATCTGTGGCTGCCCGACCTCGTAGAGAAGGGCGAGGTCCCGCTCGCGCGACTGGATGAAGGCGTCCGCCGCGTGCTGCATCTGAAGGACGCGATCGGGCTGTTCGACAACCCCTATCGCTCGATCAGCCAGAAGGCGGAACGCACCAGCGTCTCGACACCCGCGATGCTGAAGCTCAGCCGCGAGGCCGGTGCGCGTTCGATCGTGTTGCTGAAGAACGACGGCAACCTGCTGCCTTTGAAGAAGAACCCCGGCCGGATCGCGCTGATCGGTCCGTTCGCCGAGGACCGCAAGAACGTCGTCGGCACCTGGGCGTTCATGGCCGACGAGAAGCTCAACGTCTCGATCGCGCAAGGGCTGCGTGCGCGTGGGCTGACCGTCACGACGGCGCCGGGGTCGGAGATCGAAGCCCCCCTGCCCGGCGGGATCGCCGCCGCCGTCGCCGCTGCGCAAAGCGCGGACATCGTCCTGCTCGCGGTCGGTGAATCGCAACTCATGTCGGGCGAGGCGCAGTCCCGCAGCGAGATCACCATCCCCGCCCCGCAGATGGCGCTCGCCGAAGCCGTCGCGGCGACGGGCAAACCGATCGTCGTCCTGCTCCGCCACGGCCGTGCGCTGGCGCTCCACGGCGCCGTCAAGAATGCACCCGCGATCGTCGCAACGTGGTTCCTCGGGTCCGAAAGCGGCAACGCGATCGCCGACGTCCTGTTCGGCGACGTCAATCCGTCCGCCAAGCTGTCCGCCAGTTTCCCCAACGAAAGCGGCCAGGAACCCTATTTCTACAACCACAAGAACACCGGCCGCCCGGCACCGGATACCGGCAGCCAGGAATACAAGTCGCGCTACCGCGAGACCAAGAACGAGGCGCTTTACCCGTTCGGTCACGGCCTGAGCTATACCAGTTTCGCGGTTTCCAACGTCGTCGTGCCGGCGCGGATGACCGACACGCTCTCCCTCACCGCCACCGTCACCAACACCGGTGCGCGAGCCGGCGACGAAGTGGTCCAACTCTACATTCACGACCGCGTCGCCAGCCGGACCCGCCCGGTTCGCGAACTCAAGGGCTTCGCGCGCGTCTCGCTGGCGCCCGGCGCATCGAAGCGCGTGACGTTGACCCTGAAGCGCGAAGACCTCCGCTTTTGGGGCGACGGCGATTGGGTCGTAGAGCCGGGGATGTTCGATCTCTGGGTCGCGACCAGTTCGATCGATGGCGAGAAACAAAGCTTCGAACTGGTGTGACGCCTGTTCTGCCGCGAAGGCGGGAAGCCAGTCCGGGTCCCGTCTTCGCGAGCGAACACCGCTACATCCGCACGACCCGGTTTCCGATCCGCTCGGCCTCCTCGGGGTCGTGCGTGACCATCAGGATCGGCAGGCGCATGACGTCGCGGACATGCTCGATCGCCAGCATGATCTCTTCGCGGCGGGCGCGATCGAGCGACGACAATGGCTCGTCGAGCAGCAGGAAGCGCGGCCGGCTGAGCAGTGCACGGCCGATCGCTACCCGCTGCGCTTCGCCGCCCGACAGCGTACGGGGCCAGCGATCGAGCAGATGGCCGATGCCAAGAAAGCCGATAATCTCCTCGAACCGTTCCGCCTCGCCGCGAACGGCGTAGAGCAGGTTCGCGCGGACGCGCATGTGCGGAAACAGCCGCGCCTCCTGGAACACATAGCCCGCGCGACGGCGTTCGGGAGGAACGTCGATCCCGTCGCCGAACAGCGTCTCGCCGTCGATCGCGATCCGCCCGCGATCCGGTCGGAGCAGCCCGGCGACCATGTTCAGCACGCTCGACTTGCCCACCCCCGATGGACCGAACAGCACGGTCGCGCCCTCGCCCGCATCGAGCGTCAGCGATACCAGTGCATCGCCAAGCTGCTTCTCGATAGCGATCTCAAAGGACATGCAGCCCCCGTCCCGCGCGCCGCGTGAGCAGTTCCGACGCGATCAGAGCGATTAGCGACAAGCCAACGGAGACGCACGACAATCGCCAGACCAGCGCGTCCGCCCCCGGCTGTTGCAAGGCCGAGTAGATCGCCAGCGGCAAGGTCTGCGTCTCACCCGGCACGTTGGATACGAACGTGATCGTCGCGCCGAACTCGCCAATCGATCGCGCGAAGCCGAGCACCGCGCCCGCCAGCACGCCGGGAATGCTGAGCGGCAGCGTCAGCGTCCAGAATACGCGCCACGGCCCCGCCCCCAACGTCCGCGCGGCGTTCTCCAGCCGCCGGTCGACCGCCTCGATCGAGATCCGCATCGCCCGCACCATCAGCGGCAACGCCATCACCCCCGCCGCGATCGCCGCGCCGGTCCAGCGGAACAAGACGGTGATCCCGAACCAGTCCTGCAACCAGCCGCCGACCGGGCCGTTCGGCCCGAAGGCGAGCAGCAACAACCATCCGGTCACCACCGGCGGCACCACCAGCGGCAGATGGATCGCCGCATCGACGATCACTTTGCCGGGAAACCGGACGCGCGCGAGCAGCCAGGCCAGCGCGAAAGCGACCGGCAGGGTCACCAGCATCGCCACCCCGCCGACCTTCAGCGACAGCGCGACGATCTCCCATTCGGCCGCATCGAGCATCTAGCGCGCGGAGAATCCGTAGCGCACGAAGATCGCCTTGCCCGCGCGTGAGACTAGGAAGCGCCGGAACGCCTCGGCCTCGGGGTTGGTCGACGTCTTCAGCCGCGCGATCGGATAGGTGATCGCCGGGTGCGTGTTTTCGGGAAAAACGCCTGCGATCCGGACCTTGGCGGACGCTTTTGCATCGGTTGCGTAGACGATCCCGAGCGGCGCCGCGCCGCGCTCGATCAACGCCAGCGTCGCGCGAACGTTCTCCGCGCGGACCACTTTCGGCGAAACCTGTGCCCAGACGCCGAGCTTCTCCAGCGACGCCTGCCCGTATTTGCCCGCCGGCACCGCGGTATCCGCCATCGCGAGCGGCCCGGCGGTCAGCACGCGGACGAGCGCGGCGGGCGGGCGGACCGGGATGCGGACCGTGCTGCCCGCCGGCGCCGCGACGACGAGCCGGTTGCCGAGGAACGTCACGCGCGTCGAGGCAACGATCAGGTTCTTCTTCGCCAGTGCGTTCATCCAGTCCTCGTCGGCCGACACGAACAGGTCGGCAGGCGCGCCGGCCTCGACCTGTCGCGCCAGTGCCGACGATGCGGCGAACGAGATCGTCGGCTTCCCATGGCCCTGTTTGGCCCAAGCATCGGCCGCAGCGGTCAGCGACCCTTGCAACGAGGCCGCCGCCAGCACGAGCGGCGCGCGCCGCTGCGCCTGCGCCGTCATCGGCGCACCGATCAGCGAAGCGGCTAGAACCAGCCGCAGCGAATATTTCACCTGTGTGGACTCCTCGAACCCGTCACCACCGCTATAGGGCGTGGCGATCGCCCCGCGCTACCGCGAAACGGACGTACGATCCTGCCCTCGAACTCGTTCCGTCGTGCACGTAACGACGCTGCAACGGGCGACGCGCGCTACGCGTACGCCGAGGCCACCGACAGCGTCTTAGCATGGCCCTTCCCCACAGGGCCCGTGGACATTCAGTTTGCCCCGTCCAATCAGTTCGTTTCTTCGTCATGCCGGACTGGTTCCGGCATTCACCGTGCCGCAAAATCGATAGAATTTGGTTTGCGGAACCGTGGACCCCGGAACCAGTCCGGGGAGACGGAAAATTGGTCAAATCTTGCGAGCCAAGTTGAACGTCGATCCGGCCTAGTTCGCCGTCACGCGTCCCGTCCGCGCCAGCTTGCCCCAGCCGACCAGCGGCCCGCGCAACGCCTGCGCGATCGCCTTCAACACGACGTAATACATTACCTGGCGATAGCCGATCCGCTGCGGGATCAGCAGCCAGAGCAGCCGCCAGCGCTCCTTCCGCTCCAGCGCGAACGCGATAGTCGCGGCGAGTAGGTCGATCGCCGTGAAAATCAGCCAATAGGCAAGCATCGTATAGACGTCGTGGCTGGTCTGCTCCCAACCATGCGCCTGCACCGAAAGATAGGTCGAGGCGAAGCTGACCAGCAGCGCGAGATCGATGATCGGCGAGATCGACGCGAGCACGATCTGGAACACGATCGCCTGCGGCAAGCCGACCCAGCCGAGCCCGCGCGGATGCGAGCTGCCAATCGCCGAGCGATGCTTGTACAGGCATTGCAGTGTCCCGAACGCCCAGCGGAACCGCTGTTTGGCGAGCGCGCGCATCGTCTCGGGCGCCTCGGTCCAGGCGATCGCGAACTGGTCGTATTTCACAGCCCAGCCGTGTCGCTGGATCGCGATCGTCAGGTCCTGGTCCTCGGCGAGCGTATCGTCGGGATAGCCGCCGACGCTGCGGATCGCCTCCAGCCGCCATGCACCCACCGCACCCGGCACCACGGTCATCGCGTTCAACCGGGCGAGCGCACGCCGTTCGAGATTCTGCGCGGTGATGTATTCCAGCGCCTGCCACTTGGTGATCAGATTGACGCGGTTGCCAACCTTGGCATTGCCGGCGACCGCGCCGAGCTTCGGGTCGTCGAACCACCGGGCGAGGCGCGCGATGGTCATCGGCTCGAACTGCGTATCCGCATCGAGCGCGATCACGATCTCGCCGCGCGCGAGTTCGAGCCCGCGGTTGAGCGCGCGTGCCTTGCCGCCATTCTCCAGTGTCAGCAACCGGACGCGGTCGTCGCCCGAGAATGCTTCGGAAACGACGCGGCTGGTGCCGTCGCTGGAGCCGTCGTCGATCACGATCACCTCGATCGCGACGTCGGCGGAGGCGAGCACGCCCTGCACCGCGCGAACGATCACACGCTCCTCGTTGAACGCCGGGATCATCACGGTGACGAACCGCGACGGATCGATCGCCGGGAACACGGTCTTCAACTCGCGTCGCGCCTGGATCAGCGCGAGCGCGGAGAGAGCCAAGGCGCGCAAGATGCCGATCGTGATCGCGATGCCGAAGATCCAGCGGAGCGCGACGACGATCCCGCCGAGCGTGCTGAATAGCGCCAGATCGGCGACGGCGGCGACGCGGTCGCTCGACGAGATCACCGGCATCGCCGCATCGCGCGACAGGCCTGCGAGCGTCGAGACGGGCACGAAGCTGTAGCCCATCGCGCGCAACCGCCCGATGATGATCGGCAGCGCGGCGACGGTCTCGGCGCGGTTGCCGCCGGCGTCGTGGAGCAGGATGATGTTGCCGCTGCGCTCCGGATTGCCCGCTTCGACGCCGGCGATCGTCCGGTCGATGATCGCCTGCACGCCCGGCCGCTTCCAGTCGTCGGGATCGACGTGGAGGCCGACCGAGATATAGCCGCGCTGCTGCGCCTCGAGCGCGGGCAGGATTTCGTCCGCGGTGCTCGGCTCGGCATCGCCGAAATAGGGTGCGCGGAACAGCCGCAGCGAGCGTCCGGTGAACGCCTGGAACAAGCGCTGCGTCGCGTTGAGTTCGTACTTCACCTGCCGCGTCGACACGTTGGCGAGGTTGGGATGCGTATAGGTGTGGCTGCCGATCTCATGCCCCTCGGCGACCATCCGTTCGAGCAGCGACCGCTGCGTCAGCGCATTCTCGCCGATCACGAAGAACGTCGCCGGCGCATGCTCGTGCTTGAGGATGTCGAGGATCTGCGGCGTCCATTCGGGATCGGGACCATCGTCGAAGGTCAGCGCGAGCTGTTTCGGGCGATAACCGGTCCGCTCGACCACGTAAGGCGACGGCATCCGGGTGAAGTTGACGTCGGCGATCGTCCCGTCCTTGGCCGGCACCGCATCGCGAATGCCGGTGATGGGCTCGGCGGCGATCTTCAGGATTTCGCCATTGCCCTCGATATCGACATTGGTGCCCGCCGGCATGGCGTCGATCGAATCGGGCACCGGCAGTTTCCGATGATCGCGCCCCCAGATCGACCAGAGTCCCGGATCCTCGGAGCCGAGACGCCATAGCGCGACACTGCCCAGTCCTGCCTTTTGCAGGAAAGCGATCTGGTTGTAGGCCGACGCCGCATCGAGCAGCCAGACCTGATGCTGCACGCCGCCCTCGGAATAGGCGAAGCTGCTGTTGCCGCTAGCCTTGTCGAAGGTCGGCACCGTGCCGGAGTCCGCGGCGTTCTGCCAAGCTTCCTCGACGTCGAGCGCGTCGCCGTTGCCGCTCTCGGCCCCGGCATGCCAGTCGTAAGCGTAGGAGCCGATCGCCACGACCAGCTTCGACGGCGGGATGCCGCGCGCCGCATCGGCGACCATGCGGGCGAACCAGCGTTGCGAGGCGATCGGGCCCGGCGCGCCGCTCGTCTCGTGCTCGTCATAGGCCATTAGGAAGATCTTGTCGGTCACCTTGGCGTAGGCGGGCAGGCTCCAGTCGGGGTTGGCGACCGGCGCTGCGATCGCAACCACCCAGCCGCGCGGCGCGAAGCGGGCGCGGGTCTCGGCGAGGAACGCGCGGTAGTCGGACTGCGCCGACGCGGGAAGGTCTTCGAAATCATAGAACACGCCGCCGGCATGGTTCGCGCTGAGGAACGGTACGAGCTTGTCGAGGAACGCCGCGCGTGCCTTCGGATCGGCGAACAGCGCTGCGCTGCCGGCGCCGTCCCAATTTCCTTCGACCGCGTTCTGCACCATCGGCAGGATCACCGGGCGATGCACCGCCTTGTTGAGGATATCGCGCCCGGCCTGATCGCGGAACACGGTGATCTTGTGATCCTTGCCGGTAATCGAGACCCATCCGGGGATCAGCCAGTCGAGCTGCTCGACGTGCCGCGCGAGGCTGGCCGTGCTCGCCTCGTCCCACGGCACGTGGAAGGCGATGGCGAGCGACGGGTTGGCGCCGTTACCGACCCCGGGCTTGGCCGCGCTCGTCCCGAACAATTGCCGGGCGTAGTAGTTGATGTCGCGCCGGGTCTCGCGGAGGATCCCGCCACGCGGTGCGGGCAGCTTGTGGAGCGCGGGGTGCTCGGGCTCGATCGGCAGCAGCGGCGCGGTCGGCACCGCGCCGATCGACACCGCGAACACCGCGATCGACAGCAGCAGCAGGGCGATGAACGCCGCGACGCCAAAGGTGAACCGCCGACGCCGGCGGCCGCTTGCATCGTAGAAGACGGGATTGAGCGACATGGGAAGAGTATCAACCGGCGGAAGGAAAACGGCAAATTGCTATTTCAGGCCGCTACAGCGCGTGATACGCGGACGCTTCTGACAAATGCGTCACGCTGGCGTTAGGAATAGGCTGGACCGTACGGCAGCTAGTCGAACCGGGCAGGTCGAATATTGGCTCGAAGCGATCCTCCCCCGCAAGGGGGAGGTGTCGCCGAAGGTGACGGAGGGGGAGGACACGGAGCAGCGGTTGCCGCTTACCTCCCCCTCCGTCTGGCAAGTGCCAGCCACCTCCCCCTTGCGGGGGAGGATCGATGACACCCTACCCAATCAGCGGAACTTGCCGCTGAGCGATACGCCGATGATCCGCGGTTCGTTGAACACCGCCGCCATGTAGTTCTCGATCACGCCCTTGAGGTTCTTCTCACCCGTGATGTTGCGCGCGAATACCGCGAACTCATACGCATCGTCCGGCGCCGCGTAGCCGATCTTCAGGCCACCCTCGAAGTTGCCATTCGCGGTGAACTCCTTGGTCTTGTACAGCACGAACTGCGTATAGCCCTGGATGTTGAAGTCGCCCGCGATGAACGCGCGACCGCCATTGCCGAGCGGCTGGTCGTACCGCGCGGTGAGGTCGACGTTATACTCCGGCGCGTTCGGCAGCGGGTTGCCATCGATCTGCGCGAACGTGTTGGCGCCCACCTTGATCGTCGGATCCTCGACCGTGCAGACCACGACGCCGTTCAGGATGCAGACCTGCGCGTAGACGTTCTTGTCGCGGATCTTGCTGTGCAACAGGCTCAGCCCCGCGCCGAGCGTCAGGTTCGGCACCGGCTTCCAGTTCGCCTCGGCCTCCATGCCGTACGCGTCGGCCTTGTCGGCGTTGAACAACACGCCATTGCCGTTCACGTCGTTGCCGTTGAGTTGGATGTCCTTAACGCGGTAGGCGAAGACCGTCGCGTTCAGGCTCAGCGTATTGTTCAGCAGGCGGCTCTTCACGCCACCTTCCCACGACAGGATCGTCTCCGACTTGGCAGTCGTGAAGTCCGAATTGAACACCGCCGACCGGCCCTGGATCGTCGGCCCGCGGAAGCCTTCGGCGACGCGCGTGTAGAGGCTGACATCGGGGCTCGCCTGGTACAACAGGCTCGCATCCCAGCTCGGCTTGGTCGCCTTCAGCGTGACGTCGGTCCGACCGCGATACGTGACGACGCCTGCCGCCGTGTCCGCGGTCTTGAGAAGCTGCGTACGCTTCTTGTCCTCGGTGATGCGACCGCCGACGGTCAGCGTCAGCTTGTCGACCAGTTCATAGCTGACCTGCCCGAAGCCGGCCCAAGACGTGTTGACGTTGTGCAGCCGGACCCAGTTGTTGGGGTTGCGTGCCGTGCCCGTCAGGAAGAACCCGCGCTGGTAGAAGTCGGTGATGTCGCGCGTGTCGAAATACAGGCCGCCGACCTGCCAGTTGAAACGACCGCCGGGGGTGCCTGCAAGCCGGACTTCCTGCGACCATTGATCGAGATCGCGGATTTGGCCCTGCGACTGGCCGAAGCCGTTCGGCTGACCCCCGACCGGGAAGTTCGCGGCCGCACCGCCATCGGTATCGCCGCGGCTGAAGCCCGACGTCGTCTCGTACGCGGTGATCGAGGTCAGCGCGGCGGGGCCGAAGTCGTAGGTCGCACGGACCGAGCCGCCATAGGTATTGTAGCTCTGCGGGTTGTCGTTCGCTTCGTCGTACGAGACGACGTTGCGCGGCTCGGCCGACACGTCGTTCGAACCCTTCTTGAGCGCACCGCGGTGGAACAGCGTCGAGGTGCCGTCATACCAGCGCGCATGGCCCGACAGGTCCAGCGTGAAGCGCTCGCCGGGGGTCAGCGCAAGCTGGACGCGGACGTTGCGATCGTCGAAGCCGCCCATCGCGTCCTTGCGCGGCGTCGCGGTGTTATCGGCGCTGACGCCCGCGAACCGGTTGTCGACGTAATTCTCGCGGTGCTGGATCAGCGTCGAGAGGCGGATCGACAACAGGTCCTTGATCAGCGGGCCGCCGACGCCGGCGTCCAGGTTGACGCTGTTATACGAGCCGACCGAGGCGGAAGCGCGGCTCTCGAAATCGTTGCTCGGCTTGATCGTGTCGAACTTGATGATGCCGGCGGTGGTGTTGCGCCCGAACAGCGAGCCCTGCGGACCGCGCAGCACTTCGACCTGACGGACGTCATAGACCGGGTTCGACTTCAGCACGACATGCTCGAGGATCACGTCGTCCTGGATGATCGTGACCGGCTGCGATGCGCCGAGGTAGAAATCGATGTTGCCGAGCCCGCGGATGTAGAAGCGCGGGAAGATGCGGCCGGTCGTCGATTCGACGTAGAGACCGGGGACACGACCCGACAGCGCGAGCAACGTGTCGTCGCCGCCCGAGGTGTAGGTGCGCAGCGCATCGCCCGACGCGACGCCGACCGACAGCGGCACCTTCTGGAGGTTTTCCGAACGACGCTCGGCGGTGACGACGATGTCGCCGAGACCTTCCTCGGGAGCAGCCTGCGTCTGGACGGGCGCAGCGTCCTGCGCGAACGCCGCCGAACCACACAGCACGGGACCCAACGCGACGCCGAGCATCAGCGCCGACTTAACGACCGAAATCTTCAAAGTTTTTATTCCCCAATCGTGCGCCGCCGTCCCTGACGACCGGCCGCACATCCCAATACGAAACGCCGCTACGCACCATCGACCGTCCTTCCCGGACGGCCCGACGACGCCTCGCGACGCTCACTCCCCGAGCCGGCGGTTAGGCGGGGATTGTGTTGGTATGATGACAGTTGGTGGCGGAGGTTACGGGTAATCCCGACGCGCATGCACGACGTTGACGATCTCGACCGTGTCCAAGACGATGCGATAGATCAGAAGATAGTTGGGATGGATGACAGCCTCGCGCGTGCCGTCGGCCCTGCCCGGCCGGTACATGAACGGATGATCGACGAGACGCTGCGCGCATGCCTCGATCAACGTAGCAAGGCGCAGTGCTGCGCCCATATTTCGATCGGCGACGTAACCTAGAATCGTGGAGGCATCCTCAATCGCTTCAGGGCGCCAGATAAGCTTCAGCGATCTCCGCCTGATCGACCGGCAGAGCCCAAAACCAATCTTATCGCGGCAACGGCATCTGCGTGCGCAATCGACGGACGAGGATCAGCCAACGACCGCGCAACCTTTTCGCGCAGCCAGCGATCATAGACTTCCGCTGAGATCGAGGAATCGGACTCGAGAGGTTTTGGTGAGACTTGCGCCATTAGACGAGCCTACGCCTATGGCTACCGAATGCAACGGAGTCGCGTCGCGGCAAAGCCGCGTCGTCGGACGACACGACCGAGTACAAGCTCGGTCGGTCGCCGTCCGGCTTGGCGCTAGCCTCGGCTAAGCTGCTACGCGCTTAGCCTCGGGCGCCTACGCGTCGTCGCCCATCCTGAGCGCGGCAATAAACGCCTCCTGCGGGATGCTGACCGAGCCATATTCGCGCATCTTCAGCTTGCCCTTCTTCTGTTTCTCCAGAAGCTTCTTCTTGCGGCTCGCATCGCCGCCATAGCATTTCGCGGTCACGTCCTTGCGCATCGCGCTGATCGTCTCGCGCGCGATCACCTTGCCGCCGATCGCCGCCTGGATCGGGATCTTGAACAGGTGACGCGGGATCAGTTCCTTAAGCCGCTCGACCATGCCGCGACCGCGGACTTCGGCGGTCCCGCGGTGGACGATCATGCTGAGCGCGTCGACCGCCTCCTCGTTGACCAGGATGCCCATCTTAACGAGGTCGCCCTCGCGGTAGCCGATCTGGTGATAATCGAAGCTGGCATAGCCCTTCGACATCGATTTCAGGCGGTCGTAGAAATCGAACACGACCTCGTTGAGCGGGAGTTCGTAGGTCGCCTGGGCGCGACCGCCCACATAGGTGAGGTTCTTCTGGATGCCGCGGCGGTCCTGGCAGAGCTTGAGGACGCTGCCGAGATACTCGTCGGGGACGTAGATCGTCGCCTCGATCCACGGTTCGCTGATCGTCGCGATCTTGTTCGGCTCGGGCATATCGGCGGGGTTGTGCAGCTCGATATGCGTCGTGCCGGACGGATCGGGGTGGGTCAGCTCGATCTCATACACGACGGAAGGCGCGGTGGTGATCAGGTCCAGATCATATTCGCGCGTCAGCCGCTCCTGGATGATCTCCAGATGCAGCAACCCCAGGAACCCACAGCGGAAGCCGAAGCCCAGCGCCGCCGACGTCTCCATCTCGAACGAGAAGCTCGCATCGTTCAACCGCAACTTCGAGATGCTCTCGCGCAGCTTCTCGAACTCGGCGGCGTCGACCGGGAACATCCCGCAGAACACGACCGGCTGGACTTCCTTGAAGCCCGCGAGGGCCTCCAATGCAGGGCGCTTCGCGTCGGTGATGGTATCGCCGACGCGGGTCTGCGCGACCTCTTTGATCTGCGCGGTGATGAAGCCCATCTCGCCGGTGCCGAGCTCGGTCAGCTGCTCGATCTTCGGCCGGAAACAGCCGACCCGGTCGACCAGATGCATCGTGCCGGTCTGCATGAACTTGATCTGCTGGCCCTTCTTCAGGACGCCGTCGATCACGCGCACCAGGATGACGACGCCGAGATACGGGTCGTACCAGCTGTCGACCAGCATCGCCTTCAGCGGCGCCTCCGGGTCGCCGCTGGGCGGCGGGATCTTGGTGACGATCGCCTCGAGGATCTCGACGATGCCGATCCCCGACTTCGCCGACGCGAGCACCGCCTCGGACGCGTCGATTCCGATCACGTCCTCGATCTCCTTGCGCACCTTTTCGGGCTCGGCGGCGGGAAGATCGATCTTGTTGATGACCGGAACGATCTCGTGGTCGTGCTCGATCGACTGGTACACGTTCGCCAAGGTTTGAGCCTCGACGCCCTGCGCCGCATCGACCACCAGCAGCGCGCCTTCGCATGCGGCGAGGCTGCGGCTGACTTCATAGGCGAAGTCGACGTGACCCGGCGTATCCATCAGGTTGAGGACGTAATCGAGGCCGTCCTTCGCGTGATAGGCGAGGCGCACGGTCTGCGCCTTGATCGTGATCCCGCGTTCCTTCTCAATTTCCATGTTGTCGAGCACCTGCTCGGACATTTCGCGCGCGGTCAGGCCGCCAGTTTCCTGGATCAGCCGGTCGGCGAGCGTCGACTTGCCATGGTCGATATGGGCGATGATGGAGAAATTGCGGATGCGGTCGAGCGGAGTCATGCCGCGCTCCTAGCAGTGCCGCCCCGCCCGCGATAGATCGCGGACGCAGCAGATATTTGTCTTGCCCGGACTCGCAGTCGCGGCTAGGGCGCTCACCGGCAATGTTGTCGGGGCGTGGCGCAGTCTGGTAGCGCACTGGTCTCGGGGTCCAGGGGTCGTAGGTTCGAATCCTATCGCCCCGACCATTGCCGATTTTCCTGGGGCGGACGCCCTATCCCCGATATCGAACGTCATGCAAGCTGTTTTACACGGCGTGACGGCGGCTGGTCATCAGGGATAGGAGCGATTCGGTGATCGAGGTCAATTTCGACGGGATTATCGGGCCGACGCACAATTATGCGGGCCTTTCGATCGGCAATCTCGCTTCGGCGAACAACGCCGGCAACGTTTCCGCACCGCGTCTTGCCGCACTCCAGGGCATTGCCAAGATGCGCCGGGCGATGGCGCTCGGGCTGCGCCAAGGCGTTTTTCTCCCGCATGTCCGCCCCAATATCGACTGGCTCAGGACGCTGGGGTTCGTCGGTGCAGATGCCGAAGTCCTCGCCTCGGCATGGGCCGCGGACCGCGCGCTCGTCGCCAACGCGATGTCCGCCTCGGCGATGTGGACCGCGAACGCCGGCACGGTGTCGCCGGGAAGCGATACCGCGGACGGCCTGTGCCACATCTCGACCGCGAACCTGTCGACGATGCCGCACCGCGCGAGCGAAGCCGCGCAGACCGAACGCCAGCTGCGCCTCGCCTTCGCCGATCCGCGCTTCTTCCGCGTCCATCCCCCCGTCCCGGCGGCCTTCGGCGACGAAGGGGCGGCGAACTTCATGCGCCTCGCCTCGCCGGCCGGGCACGGCGCGGTCGAGATGTTCGTCTATGGCGAGGGCAATGCAGGCGGCTTCCCCTCACGCCAGCGCCGGGCCGCCAGCGAAGCCGTCGCGCGTCGCCACGGCCTCGATCCCGCGCGCACGCTCACGGTACGCCAGAGCGACGCGGCGATCGCAGCCGGCGCGTTCCACAACGACGTGGTCGCGGTCGCCAACGGCCATGTCCTGTTCGCGCACGAGCACGCCTTCGCCGATCCCGCCGCACTCCGCTCGGCGTTGCGCACGCTCCTGCCCGACGCCGTCGTGATCGAAGTCCCCGCGGACCGGGTCGACCTGGACACCGCGATCCGCACATACCTGTTCAATTCGCAGCTGGTGACGCTACCGGACGGTGACATGGCACTTATCCTGCCCGCCGAAGCCCGCGATAATGATGCGGTCTGGACGTGGCTCGGCGACCTCGTCGCGAGCGGCGGTCCGATCCGGCGGCTGGAGGTCGTCGACGTCCGCGAATCGATGCGTAACGGCGGAGGTCCCGCCTGCCTGAGACTGCGGGTGCAAGTCGGCCCCGAGGCGCTCGCCGCGATCGATCCCCGCTTCCTGCTCGACGAGGCAGCCTGCGCGCGGATCGAGGCGGTGATCGCGCGCACATGGCCCGAGGCGATCGCGCCCGACGATCTCGGCGATCCGCGGCTGTGGGAGCGTTGCACCACAGCGCGCGCGGCGCTGGTCGCGGCGCTGGGTTTCAGTCCGGGCGAGATCTGACCCGAACGGATGCGCAGCGCGCTTCGCGTCCGGCCGTCAGCGGCGGACGTCGAGCCCGCCTGCCAGATACGCATCGATATCGGCTTGGCGGAACAGGCTCGCATCGCCGGGCAGCGAGTGCTTGAGGGCGGCGAGCGCCAGGCCGATGCGCGCGACGTCGCCGAGGTCCTTGCCCGAGCGCAGCCCGTGGAGCACGCCCGCCGCGAACGCGTCACCGCCGCCGATCCGGTCGACGATCCCGGCGAGCACGACCTCGTCGGTCTGGACATGCGTCGCGCGCGTATCGATCCGCGCGGACAGCCGGTGGAGATCGACATGCTCGACGTGCCGCGCGGTCGAGGCGATCGTCTGCAACCGCGGAAACGCCGCGAACGCCGCCTCGGCCGCCTCGCGCCGCCGATCCTCCGCATCCCCCGAAAAGTCGCGGCCGAGCAGCAGCGCGATGTCGCGGTGGTTGCCGAACATCAGATCGGCGTGCGCGACGATTTGTGTGAGAATCGCCTGTGGGTCCGAATCCCACCGCTCCCACAATTTGCCGCGCCAATTGCCGTCGAACGACACCGGGATACCGCGGTCCGTGGCGGCGCGGACGGCAGCGAGCGCGCTATCCGCCGGGACCGGACCGAGCGCTGGCGTGATGCCCGAGAGATGGAAGCGGTCGACGCCGGCGAGCAGCGTATCCCAGTCCCACGCGTCGACCGGCGCCTCGGCGAACGAAGACCAGGCGCGGTCGTAGATGACTTCCGTCGCACGCAAACCGGCGCCCGACGTGACGAAGTACAGTCCCATCCGTTCCCCGCCGAGCGAGGTCGCTGCCATGTCGACGCCGTGTCCCCGCAATGTCGTGATCGCCGCGCGACCGAGATCATTGTCAGGCACCATCGTTGCCATGCCGACGTCGTGACCGAGCCGGGCAAGCTGCGTGACGACGTTCGCCTCGGCGCCGGCGACCCACACGTCGAGCCTCGGCGTCTGCAACAGCAACTCGCGCCCCGGTGGCGACAGCCGCAGCATGATTTCGCCGAACGCCAGAAACTTAGCCATATCGTCCCTTCATCTGATCCTCCCCGGCATGGGGAAAGGGGCCGCCCAGGGCGGGGATTGAGGGGCGTGCCACGACGGATACGCTTGCGAAAGCCCCTCTATCGTCCGCCCAAGGCCGCGACCTTCCGTGCCCATGACGATTTTGCGGTGTCAGCCGCCATCGCCGCCCCAATGATACAACCATGGACGTAGTTCGTCGCTGCGTACGACTGAAAGGGCGCTAATGCGCGGGGCGGGGTCATGTGAAGGATTCGCGTAAATTCGTGGGCGCGCGATGAGGGAAAAGCGCCCCGCTTGTCCGTGTGACTGAAACCGGCGGGGCGCTAAAGGTACGCGTTACTGTGGCGATGCCTCTGCGGCCGGTCTGCACTGTCCAAGGTAAATTTGGTGTTAACGAGGCACCCCGCCCGTCCGTGCGACACTCTCGTATCCGGGCGGGGCGCCGAGGATGCTGCAACTGTCGAGCCGCGCATCGCTGATCACAAGCTAGCAGGTGATCGCCCTGAGAAAAGCACCACCCATCACGCCAGCGGCTCGGTTGGTCCGATATTGGCCGGTAGTTCGATATTCCCGAGCGACGCGACCCGAACGCGGCGTTTCGCTATAGGCCGGCGCATGGCACCCATCCTTTACAGCTTCCGTCGCTGCCCTTATGCGATGCGGGCGCGGCTTGCGATCGTAGCGAACGGCCGATCGGTCGAATTGCGCGAGATCGTCCTGCGCGCCAAGCCGGCGGCGATGCTCCAGGTTTCGCCCAAGGGGACGGTGCCGGTGCTGGTGATGCCGGACGGCTCGGTGATCGACGAGAGCCTCGATATCATGCGCTGGGCCGGAGCGGACACGGACGACGGGTGGCCGACCGATGCCGACGCGGCGCTGATCGCGACCAATGACGGCGCCTTCAAACACCATCTCGACCGGTACAAATATGCCGATTGCCACGGCGTCGATCCGGTCGAGCACCGCGACGCCGCGACGGTCTTGCTGGGTGCGCTGGACGAGCGGTTGCGCGATACCGGCAGTCTGGGGGAGCATCCGCGCGCCGGTCGGCAGTCGATGACCGATCTCGCGATCATGCCGTTCGTACGACAGTTTGCGCAAACCGACCGGACCTATTTCGACGGGCTGCCGTTCGAACGCCTCCACGCCTGGCTGGCGATGCATCTGGCATCCGCGCTGTTTGCCCGGATCATGATACGCCCGGTGCCCTGGCAGCCGGACGATCCCCCGATCCTGTTTCCGGCGACCGACACGGAGTAAGGGACCACGGTCAACCCGCGGCCCCCTGCCCTCCTCAGAACCCTACGCTGATCGTCCCGAACACCTGGCGAGGTGCAAGCGGGAACTGGTTGAAGGTGCCGCTCGCCGCGCCGATGCTGAGCGTCGAGGCGGCCCGCTTGTTGGTGATGTTGGTGACGTTCAGGCTGACCGTGGCGGTACGGACGATCTGCCCTTCGGACAACGGTATCCGCGCAGCGATGCGGCCCGAGAGCGTGAAGTAGGACGGCACCGACAAGTCGTTGGTGTAGGTCGCGTACCGCTTGCCGATGTAATCGCCCACGAGCTGCGCGTCGAAGATCCCGTAATTGGCCGAGGCGGTGAACTTGTTGAGCCAGTCGGGGCTGCCCGGCACCTTCTTGCCGGCAGTGCCGACCGTCGTCGTGCCGCTGACATAGTCCTGTTCGTAGCGCGAGTTGTTGTACGACAGCGCGTCGTAGAACGAGAAGTGCGAGCCGAACCGGACCGTGCCGGCGACGTCGAACCCGTCGGTCTTCACCGCGCCGACATTCTGGAGGATCGCCGCGCCGCTGACGACCGCGGTGACCACCGGCGTCGGGCTGATGCCGAGCAGGCGGTTGCTGAAATCGACATGATAGACGCTGATCTGTCCCTCGAACCCGGTGATCGGGCCGAGGTTCACCACGTGGTGAGAGCGCAGCCCGGCTTCGTAAGTCCAGCTCGTCTCGGGCTCGACGTCCTGCTTGAACAGGTCGAACGCCGCCTGGCTGCCGAGGGCGAACGGCGAGAGGCCGGCAGCGGCACTGGTCTGGAACTGGCGGATGTTCTTCTGGACGTTGACGAACAGCTGCTCGGTGTCGGTGGCATCCCACAGCGCACCGAGCTGGGGCAGGAAGTATTTGTGCGTGTCGATCTTGCCGACCGGCAGCGCGACCGAGCCGGTGAACGAGCCCGGGATCGGCTGCACGGGCACGCGCTGCGACGCGTTCTGGAACGTGCTCTTGACGCCGCCCTGGATCGTCAGCGTCGGCAGCAGCTTCCAGCTGTCCTGGATATGCGCCTGATATTCGTCGACGCGCACTTCGCTGTGATACTGTGTGATCAGCGGCGTCAGCTCGTCGCGCGGGCGCTGGTACGGCGTGCTCGGATCGTTGACCGGGAACGGATACCAGCGGCGATAGGCGGACGAGCTCTGATGCTCGTACCAGGCTCCGAATTCGATGTGATGCGCGCCGAGATCGATGCCGACGCTCGAGACCAAGCCGCCGCGATCGATCCGGTATTCGGTGGTGCGCGTGGCGAGGCCTGAGCCGCCGAACACCTGCGTCAGGTTCTGACCGGGATAATAGAACGAGAACAGCTTGGGCAGGCCGGCGACGTCGATCGGGCCGCCGATGACGCCGACGCCGTCGTTATGGTGGTAATAGGCCTGGTTCGAGAAGGTGACCGTGTCGCTGACGTTCCAGTCGTATTTGACGTAGCCGAGATAATCGGTGCGCGCCGCGACGCCGTAGTAGTTGCGGTAGTTCGACCCGTCCGCCTTGTACGCGCCGGAGTTCAGATAGGTCAGCATTTCGTTGAAATTGGGGTAGACGAACGGGCGGACGTACGGCGCGGTCGCTTGCGTCGCGGTGGTGATGACGGTCGAATCCTCGTTCGGCTCGGTCTTGTCCGAATAGGCCGCGTAGAGCGTCAGCTTGCCGTTCGAGTCATCGTGGACGAACTTGGCATTGGCCTGATAGCCGCCCTGGATGCCGTTGAAATCCCACGCCTTCGCCTTCTGCCGCGAGCCCGAGATGTAGAAGCTGTTGCCGTTGCCGAATGTGCCGCTGTCGATCCGCGCGAACAGGCGCGAGGTCGAGTTGCTGCCGAGCGTCTGGTCGACCTGGACGCCGAGATCCTTGCGCGGGTCACTCGAGAAGGTGTCGATCGTGCCACCGAGGTTGCTGGTCGACGCGGTGCCTAAATCGCCGGCGCCGCTGGCCAGCGTGACCCGCGAGACGTTTTCCGAGATGATCGCCCGTTGCGGCGACAGGCCGTTGTAGTTGCCGTAATTCTGGTCGCCGAGCGGCAGACCGTCGAGCGTGTAGCCGAGCTGTTGCGCGTTGAAGCCATGGACGAACAGCGAGATGTTCTGTTCGTTATTGCCCCAGGGATCGGCGGTCAGGAAGGTAACGCCCGGCAGCGTCTGGAGCGCCTTCAGCGGACTGACGCCGGGCAGGATTTTCTGCATGTCGACGCCGCTGATCTGCGCGACCGAGCGCGTGGCGGTGCCTGTAACGACGATCGCATCGTCCTGACCGGCGGGTGCCGGTGCCGGATCGGGTTCGGATACCGGCGCAGACGAGCCCGGCTCGGCATCCTTAGCTAGCAGCGACTGCGCCGTCGCAGCGACAGGTGCGCCGACCGCGACCAGACCGACCGCGCCGCACAACAGCCGTGCGGCGGTACGAGAAAACATCGTCATTCTTGAAAACCCCTAGCGAGATCGTTCGATCGTCACTCCCGGGGCTGCGCCTATTGCGCCTGCGAGACAGTCGGATGACCGTTGCGCTACAGAATTAATATGGTGCGGTGCAGCGACCGAAAGGGCCGCCGCACCGCCGCCAGCGCTACTTCGCGGTCGCCGTCAGGCCGCGATCTTCGAGCATCGGACCGATGTCGGGGTCCTTGCCGTAGAACGCCTTGAACATCGGCGCATAGTCTTCGGTATGGCCCTTCGACAGGATCATGTCGCGGAAGCGCTGGCCGTTCGCGCGCGTCAGGCCGCCATGCGCCATAAACCACGCATAGGCATCGTTATCGAGCATCTGCGTCCACAAATACGCGTAATACCCCGCCGCATAGCCACCCGCCCAGATGTGCGCGAAATAGCTGGTGCGATAGCGTGGCGGCACGTCCTTCGTGTCGAGCCCCATCGAGTTGAGCGCCTTGGTCTCGAACGCGTCGACGTCCTGCGGCCCCGCCGAGGCCGGCAGCGAATGCCAGTCCTGATCGAGCGTCGCCGCCGCGACCAGTTCGCCCAGTTCATAGCCCTGGTTGAACTTCGCCGCGTTCTTGATCTTGGTGACGAGCGCCTGCGGCATCACCGCACCGGTGCGGTAATCCTTGACATAGTTCGCGAAAACCTTCGGATCGAGCGCCCAATGCTCGTTAAACTGCGACGGGAATTCGACCCAGTCGCGCGCGGTGTTGGTGCCCGAGACCAAAGGATAGGTCTGGTTCGCGAACAGCCCATGCAGCGCATGGCCGAATTCGTGGAACATCGTCGTCACGTCGTCGAACGTGATCAGCGCGGGCTGGCCGGGCGCAGGCTTGGTGAAGTTGGCGACGTTATAGACGACCGGCTTGGTCTTCAGCATCTTCGACTGGCCGACGAAGTTCGACATCCATGCGCCACCCGCCTTGTTGTCGCGCTTCCAGTAATCGAAATACATCAGGCCTAGTTCGGAGCCGTCCTTGTCGAACACCGTGAAAACGCGGATGTCCGGCTGGTAGGTCGGGATGTCGCGGCGTTCCTTGAAGGTGACGCCGTAGAGCTGGTTGGCGGCGAAGAACACGCCGTCGGTCAGCACGCGGGAAATCTCGAAATACGGCTTCAGCTCGTTCTGGTCGAGGTCGTACTTGGCTTTCCGCACCTTGTCCGAATAGAAATCCCAGTCGGACGGGGCGAGCGGGAAGGATGTGCCGGTCGCGTTTATCGTCTTCTGCAGCTCGGCGGCCTCGCGGCGCTGTTCGGCCGCCGTCGCGGGAACGAGCTGCGTCATGAAGCCCTTTGCCGCTGCCGGGGTCTTCGCCATCTGATCGTACAGCGAATAGGCCGCGTAGTTCGGATAGCCCAGCAACTGCGCCTTCTGCGCGCGCAACTGCGCGATCTTCTGGATCAGGGCGCGCGTATCGTTGGCGTCGCCGCGCTGCGACCGGTTCCAGCTCTTCTCGAACAGCGCCGCGCGGGTTGCGCGATCGGTCAGCGACGCCAGCGCCGGCTGCTGCGTCGTGTTCTGGAGCGACAGGACGTATTTGCCGGGCAGCCCCCGCTCCTTCGCACCTTGCGCCGCCGCGGCGATCTCGGCGTCGCTGAGGCCGGCGAGCTTGGCCTTGTCGTCGACCACCAGCGCGCCGGCCTTGGTCCCGGCGAGCAGCTTCTGCTGGAAGTCGGTGGTCGCGGTCGAGATCTGCGTGTTGAGCAGCCGCAGCTTGGCCTTGTCTGCGTCGTTCAATTGCGCGCCGGCGTGGAGGAAGTCGCTGTGGTAAATCTCGAGGACCTGCTTCTGCTCGGCATCGAGACCGAGCGAGTCCTTCTTCGCGTACAGCGCCTGGACGCGCGCGAAGAGCTTCGGGTCGAGATAGATCGCGTCGCTGTGCTGCGCGAGCTTGGGCGCCTCGGCGGACCGTACCGCGTCGAGCGCGTCGTTGGTGTTCGCCTGCGACACGCCGAAGAACGCCTGGCTCGCGCGGTCGAGCGTCCGGCCTGAGCGCTCCATCGCCTCGATCGTGTTGGCGAAGGTAGGCGCCGCGGGATTGTTCGCGATCGCCTTCATCTCGGCGATCTGTTCCGCCATCCCCTGCTCGAGCGCGGGCTGGTAATCGGTATCCTTGATCTGGTCGAAGCGCGGCGCCTGGAACGGCAGCGTACTGGGGACGGTCAGCGGGTTGACGCGGGCGGCATTCGGCGCCGCCTGCGCGGTATTGGAGGTTGCAAGGACGAAGAGCAACGCGGCGGAACGAAGCAGGCTGGAACGCGGCATGGGAGACTCACAATGACAGGAGTAATGTCCCTATAAATGCCCTCACCGGTCGCTCGTTACAATCCATGTGCAAACCGCCGGGTTGAGCGCTTGCGCTGCCGCGCGTGCGCAGGCAGTAGGCGGTCAAACCCCAGGAGTTCGAACATGGCAAATACCCTTGAAATCGATCAGGCGAGCGTCGTCGACAACGACATCCAGAAGCAGATCGAATTTTCCGGCGAGTTCGACGGCGACGAGTATGAGTTCGCAGTCAAGTACGCGGTTCTGAAGGAACTCAGCGGCGACGAGCCCGAGGACGACGGCATCGAGCTGTTCAATCGCTTCAACGACGATATCGTCGACGCCTGCCTCGCGGCGATCGAGCGCAAGCCGAACGCGACGACGATCGTCGTCGACGAAGACGACCTGGAATAGTCTGAATACGCAGGGCCGGGAGAGCGACGGAAGGGCCTTTGCCATCCGTCGCTCCCCCTGCGCACTGGTCGTTGGAACGGCAGGTGGACCGACCTGCAGAGTTCAGTCGCCGGTCACGAACCGTCTGATACGGGTCGAGTAGCGGCTACCTACGAGTAAGGTCATGCCGAACAGCATTGACGCCCCCCATATCGCCACGATGGCGATAATGACGAATTTCACCATGGTCGGACTCCGACGTTGTTTCGTTATCTGGGTTTCGATAACTGGGTTTCGATGGCTGGGCGCTTACGCCCGCCAAGGCGGATATCGGCTGAACGGGATAGCAATCCAAGGTTCAGGTTGACCTGAGTTTCCGTGTTGCCCCCGCGTGGTTGCGTCGCGCTCAGGTCTCTCTTGTCGCCGGGCTTCGGCGCAGGACGTAGATGTCCATGATCCAGCCATGCCGCTCGCGCAGCGCAGCGCGTGTCCGTATGATCTGCGGCCCGAGGCGGTCGAGCGGACCGGCCAGCAGCGCTTGATGCGGCATGCCGAGATAGGCGCCCCACCAGATGTCGATCCCTTGCGGAACCAGGGCTTCGAACGCGCCGCCGCCATCCAGCATCACTGCGACGGTATCGGTGCCGGCTGGCCACCCCCCTTCCCTCAGGCGGCGCCCGGTGGTGATCAGGACCGGCGCGCCCAGCGTATTCAGGGGTATCGCATGCGCGGCGGTCAGCACTTGCAGGCTGGTGATGCCGGGCTCGACATGAACCCGCAGCGCGATCCCGTCGGCGCGCAGCCGGTCCGCGATCCGCAGCGTGCTGTCGTACAGCGACGGATCGCCCCAGACGAGTAGCGCCAGGCGCCCGCCGTCGGGCAGATGCGTGGCGATCTGGGTGGCCCAGGCTGTAGCGATCGCGTCGTGCCAATCCTCGACGGCTTCGAGATACGGTGCGCGGGCGTCGCGTATGGGGAGATCGAACTCGACCAGGCGGGTCGAGCAGGTCAGGACGTCGGCGCAAATCGTGCGGCGCAGGTCGATCAGGTCGGACTTGGCGTCGCCCTTGCGGGGGAGGAGGATCAGGTCCGCGGCGTTCATCGCCTTGATCGTGGCGCGGGTGAGGTGATCGGGGTTGCCGGTGCCGATGCCGATCAGATGGAGGTCGATCATTCGGCGTCCATGAGCGGTCCGTAGAGGATCAGCGCGGGCTTGCTGGAAAAGCCTGCCTGCAACTGCTCGGCCAGCGTCGCGATCGTCGAGCGGGTCAGGGACTGGTCGGGATGGCCGATATTCTCGGCGATCAGCGCGGACGTGTCCGGGGACAGGCCGTGCTCGATCAGCGAGGCGGCCAGCGCCGGGAAGGTGCGCTTGGGCATGAAGACCACCGTCGTCGCCTCGGCATCGGCCAGTGCGGCCATGTTGCGCTGTTCGGGGAGGTCGCCGGTGACGTCGTGGCCGGTGACGAACTGGACGCGGCGGGCGCTGAGCCGGCGGGTGAGCGGGATCTGCGCGGCGGCGGCGGCGGCGCTGGCGGCGCTGATGCCGGGGATGATCTCGAACGGGATACCGGCGGTCCTCAGCGCAACGATCTCTTCCTCGAGGCGGCCGAACATGCCTGCGTCGCCGGACTTGAGGCGGACCACGCGGATACCGGTCCGGGCGTACTCGACCAGCAGTTGCGAGACGTGTGCCTGGGTCGGCGACGGGCGACCGGCGCGCTTGCCGACCGCGACGAGGTCGGCGCCCGGGCGGGCGTGACCGAGGACTGCCGAGGACAGGTCGTCGAACAGCACGGCATCTGCGGATTGCAACCGCGCGACGGCTTTCAGCGTCAGCAGTTCGGGATCGCCGGGGCCCGAGCCGACGAACGAGACAAAACCGGTCATGATGGGCGCGCGATCATGTGGAAGAAGCTACCGGTGACGTGCCCGCGATGCGAGCCGGTTTCGGGAACCGGATTGCCCTCGGCATCGGTGACGTGCGCAAGCGGCGCATCCGGCTGGTCGATGATCGTCGAGTAATGGAACTCGTGGCCGGTGAGCGCGGCGCCCGCCGCGAAGCCGCCCATCGGCGCATGGAGCGTCGCATTGCGGTAGCCGAGGTGCATTTTCCGCTGGGCATAGCTGGTGACGAGGCCGAGCAGTCCCGCCATCCGGTGACGCGTGCCGTCGGCGTCGATCAGCCCTTCGCCGAGTGCCATGTAGCCGCCGCACTCGCCGTGGACGGGGCGCGTGCGTGCGTGTTCGCCGAGGGCTGCGTGGAAGTTGCGCGCTTCCGCAAGCTTGCCCGCGTGGAGTTCGGGATAACCGCCGGGTAGCCAGACCAGATCGGCGTGCGCGGCCGGGGCTTCGTCGGCGAGGGGCGAGAACGGCATGATTTCGGCGCCAGCCCGCCGCCAGCCTTCGAGCACGTGCGCGTAAGTGAACGAGAAGGCCGCGTCCTGGGCGAGCGCGATGCGCTGGGCGGGTGGTCGGATCCAGCTTTGCGCGCCTGCCGCCCGGGCGCCGGCTGAAGCCGCGTCGCGGAGTGCGGGAATGTCGACATGCGCGCGGAGGAACGTCGCATAGTCGTCGATGCGCGCGTCGAGGTCGGAGTGCTCGGCGGCCTGTACCAACCCGAGGTGGCGCTCCGGCAGCTTCAGGTCGCCGCGCCTTGGCAGCGATCCGAACACGCGGATTCCGACCGCGTCCATGCCGCTGCGCGCCAGACGTTCGTGGCGGGGGCTGGCGACGCGGTTGAGAATGACGCCAGCGATCGGCACGCTGGGATCGTAGCGGCTGAAGCCCAGCGCGGTGGCGGCGGCGGACTGTGCCTGGCCCGAGACGTCGATCACGAGCACGACCGGCCAGCCCATCCTGCGGGCGATGTCGGCACTGGCGCCGTTGCCGGTTGCGCCCGGCTTCGCGACCCCGTCGAAGAGCCCCATCGAACCTTCCGCAAGCGCGAAGTCCGCGTCGTCGGCATTGGCGGCGAGCGTGTCGAGCATCGTGGCGGGCATCGACCAGCTGTCGAGATTGAACGACGCGCGGCCGCTGGCGGCGCGGTGGAAGGCGGGGTCGATATAGTCGGGGCCGCTCTTGAACGGCTGGACCGCGAGGCCGTCGTCGCGGAGCGCGCGAAGGAGGCCGAGCATGACGGTGGTCTTGCCCGTGCCCGAGGCGGGCGCGGCGATGAGCAGGCCGGGGGTCATGCGAGGTCTCCGGCGAACTTCGAGTCTGCGGACTGGGGACGGAAGCGGCGGTCATAGCCCGTTGCGTATAGGCTGCTTTCGACGAAATTCTCCGCGGCGAGGGCTTTGCCGACCAGGATCAGCGCGGTGCGATCGGGTTTGCCTTCGATAGCCTGCGCGATCGTCGCGAGCGTGGCGCGCTCGATCTGCTGGTCGGGCCAGCTTGCGCGCCAGACGATCGCCACCGGGCATTCCGGGCCGTAGGACGGCGTAAGGTCAGCGACGACCTGCGCCAGGTTGTGGACCGAGAGATGGATCGCGAGCGTCGCGCCGGTTGCCGCGAACGCGGTCAGGGTCTCGGCGGCGGGCATCGTGCTGGCACGACCGGGCGTGCGGGTCAGCACCACCGACTGCACGAGTTCGGGGAGCGTCAGTTCGACCTCCAGCGCGGCGGCGGCGGCGGCGAAGGCGGGGACGCCGGGGGTGATCGTGAACGGGATATCGAGGTCGCGGAGGCGGCGCAGTTGCTCGCCCATCGCCGACCAGATCGACAGGTCGCCGGAATGGAGCCGCGCGACGTCCTGCCCGGCGTCGTGTGCGGTCTGGATCTCCCCGATGATCTGATCGAGCGACAGCGGCGCGGTGTTGACGATGCGCGCGCCGGGGGGACAGTGATCGAGCATCGCCGTCGGGATCAGCGAGCCGGCGTAAAGACAGACGGGCGATCCGGCGATCCGATCGCGACCGCGCAAGGTCAGCAGGTCCGGCGCGCCGGGGCCTGCGCCGATGAAGTGGACGGTCATGCAGCGGGTCCTTCGACACCCGATCGAGCGATGGCGCAGGTGGCCATCCGGTCGGGCGAGATGTGGCGGGTGGCGAGAAGTTGCGCGCCGGGCCCGGCCGCCGCGAGGGCCGAGGCTTCGGCGACGCTGCCGGTCTGGCGGGCTTCGAGGCTGGCGATCGACTGCGTTTGCGTTTTCGGGAGGTGCAACGCCTCGGGCGGTACGGCGATCACGGGTAGACCCAGCGCTGCCGCCAGTTCCGATACGAGCGCCAGCTTGTCGTGGGGTGCCGCCAGAGCCCTCACAGGCGCGCACCCGTGCTGCGCCGCGGCGAGCGCGGTACACAGCGAAGCGACGTTCGCGCCGGTGCGAAATCCGAAGCCGGCGACGATCACGACACGACACTCCACTGGACGACGGGATAGCTTGCTCGCCAGCCGCGGCGTGTGCCGAGCGGAGCGGCGTCGGACAGTTCTATCCGCATGAGCGTGCCGCCCTTCGCTGCGTGCCAGCCGGCCAGGAGCGCTTCGGATTCCAGCGTTACGGCGTTGGCGACGAGGCGGGTGCCGGCTGGAAGTGCTTTCCAGAGTGCGTCCAGCATCGCGTCCGAAAGCCCCCCGCCGATGAAGACGGCGTCGGGTATGGCCTGGTCTGCGAGGGCACCGGGTGCGCGGCCTTCGACGACTTGCAGCCGGTCGATGCCGAGGGCCGCAGCGTTGTTGCGGATGCGGTCGGCGCGGACGGGGTCGGCTTCGAATGCGATGGCGTTGGTGGAGGGATGGGAAAGCAGCCATTCGATCCCGATCGAGCCCGAGCCTGCACCGATATCCCACAGTGTCTCACCGGGTTTCGGCGCGAGCGCGGACAGCGTCAGTGCGCGGACCGGGCGCTTGGTGATCTGGCCATCATGCTCAAACCAGGCGTCGGGCAGGCCGGCGGTGCGCGGTAGCACCGTGCCGTCGCCGGCAAACGCGATGCCGATCGCGACGGGATGCGCGATGTCGTCAAACGCCAGCGTGGCGGCGGTCGCTTCGCGGATGCGGTCGCGGGGGCCGCCAAGGGCCTCAAGGATGTGAAGATGCGATGCGCCGAAGCCGAGATCGTCCAGATAGCAAGCGAGTTTCGCCACGGCCTCGCCGTCGCGGAGCAGGACGAGAGCGCGGCGGTCTGGTGCAAGGTGCCTGCGAAGGCGTGACAGGGGCGCGGCGTGGAGACCGAGGCAGGCGGTATCCTCGAGCGGCCAGCCGAGACGCGCGGCGGCAAGGCTGAACGTGGAGGGCGCGGGGTAAGCGACCCACTCGGTCGGTGCCAAGTGGCGCGTGACGGACGTGCCTGCGCCGAACCAGAACGGATCGCCGGACACGAGCATCGCCACTTGCCGGCCGCGGTGTTCCAGCAGGCGGGGAATGCCCGCGTCGAACGGGACTGGCCAGGGCATGACCTCGCTCTTAAGGTCCGGAAGGAGGGCGAGGTGACGGGCTGCGCCGGTCACCAGGTCGGCCTCGGCGAGTGCTGCCTTTGCCGCCACGGACAGGCCGGCCGCGCCGTCTTCGCCCAACCCGATGATCGTCAGCCAGGGAGTGTCAGCCATGTCGAACATCCTGGTGCTGGGCGGCACGACCGAGGCCAGCGCGCTGGCTGCGATGCTGGCCGAGCGAGGCGATGCGGCCGTGTTGAGCTACGCCGGGCGCGTGGCAAACCCCAAGGTGCAGCCGATCCCGGTGCGGGTGGGCGGCTTTGGCGGTGTCGAGGGGCTGGTCGCGTATCTGCGAGCGCACGGCGTGACGCATCTGGTCGATGCGACCCATCCGTTCGCGGCGCGAATGAGCGCGAATGCCGTTATGGCTGCCGAGTGTGCGGAGGTGGCGCACATCGCCTTGACGCGCCCCGCCTGGGTGCCCGGTCCGGGTGATCGCTGGACCCGCGTGAGCGATATCGAGGGTGCGGTCGCGGCGTTGGCTGGCCCCGCGCGACGCGTGATGCTCGCGCTGGGGCGGATGCATGTCGATGCGTTCGCGGTGCAGCCTCAGCACGATTATCTGTTGCGGTTCGTCGACGCGCCAGAGCAGACGCCCGGGTTGCCGCGGCATCATCTGGTGGTCGATCGCGGGCCGTTCGATGTCGACGGCGACCGGCGGGTGATGGCGGCGCACGGAATCGAGCTGGTGGTCTGCAAGAACGCCGGCGGCATGGGCGCGCAGGCGAAGCTGGGCGCGGCGCGTGCGCTCGGACTCCGCGTGATCATTATCGATCGGCCGGCCCTGCCCGCTCGGTTGGAGGTGCATGCGGCGGAGGACGTGCTGCACTGGATCGATCATGGTGCCGACCGGGGCGTGTAGAGGATCGGGCCGGCCGGGCGGTCGATGATCCGGGTCAGGCTGGAGCCGATGATGATCATCGTCCGCATGTCGGCCATCTCGGCTCGGGCTTCGGTGAGGGGCAAGATGCGGAGGGTTTCCTCGGGCGTGGAGACGGCGCGGGCGAACAGGACGGGGCGGTCGTCGCGGCAGGTTTCGCGGAGGATCTCGAAGACGCGGATCAGAGCGTCGGGGCGCGCCTTCGATCGGGGGTTGTAGAAGGCGATCGCGAAGTCGGCTTCGGCGGCGAGACGCACGCGACGTTCGATCAGCGGCCATGGCTTGAGATTGTCGGACAGGTTGATCGCGCAGAAATCATGGCCGAGCGGCGCGCCGGCGCGGGCGCTTGCGGCGAGCATCGCCGTGATGCCGGGGAGTACGCGGATGTCGAGATCGCGCCATGCCTGCGGGCCGGCTTCGAGCGCTTCGAATACCGCGGCGGCCATGGCGAACACGCCGGGGTCGCCCGAGGACACGACGACCACCCGCTGGCCTTGGGCCGCGAGCTTGAGAGCGTGCGTGGCGCGGTCGAGTTCGACGCGGTTGTCGGTCGGGTGGAGCGTGAGGCCGTCGCGGGGGGCGACGCGTGCGACATAGGGGATGTAGCCGATGACGTCGGTCGCTTCGGCGAGCGCGGCGGTGACTTCGGGGGTAACGAGGTTTGGATCGCCCGGGCCGAGCCCTGCGATCGCGAGCCAGCCGGTCATGGCCGCCGCCCCTGCCCGTGGATCAGCAGGATCGAGAAATAGGGCGTGATGGCGTCCGCGTCGCAGAGCCGCGTGACACGCTGATCGGCCATCGCGGCGTATTCGACCAGCCATGCCTCGCTCTCGCGTCCGGCGGCCGCGACGGCGCGGCGGAGCTTGGCGAGGTGACGGCCGATCTTCATCACCACCAGCGCATCGGTGTCGCGGATGCGGCGGACCAGATCCTCCTCGGGGAGCGTGCCCATCAGCACCGTCAGCACGTCATCACCCCAGGTGATCGGCGCGCCGCTGGCGGTCCAGGCGCCGGACATGCCGGTGATGCCGGGGACGACCCGGACCGGTGCGATCGTCTGGAGGCGGGTGTAGAGGTGCATGAACGAGCCGTAGAAGAACGGGTCGCCCTCGCAGAGCACGACGACGTCTTCGCCGGCGCTGGCTAGCGCCGCGAGGTGATCGATGCAGGTTTCGTAGAACGCCGACAGGCAGTCGTTGTAGCGCGGGTCCGAGACGGGGATTTCGGTGGTGACGGGGTATTCCATCGGAAATTCGATCACGTCGGCGCGGAGCATGCCGTCGACGATCTTCCGTGCCTGACCGGCGCGTCCGGCCTTGCGGAAATAGGCGACGTGGCGCGCGCCGCGGACGAGGCGATCCGAGCGTACGCTCATGAGGTCCTGCGCGCCTGGGCCCAAGCCTACGCCGTGGATCGTGCCGCCGGTTCGCAAGGGTGTCATTCGGTGCCGCTCGCCAGCGCGTTGATCGCGGCGACGGTGATCGCGCTGCCGCCCATCCGGCCTTCGACGACGACGCAGGGAACGGGCTGGTCGGTCCAGAGCGCCGCCTTCGATTCGACCGCGCCGACGAAGCCTACGGGGCAGCCGATGATCGCCGCCGGGCGCGGACAAGCGGGGTCTTCGAGCATGTTGAGCAGGTGGAACAGCGCGGTTGGCGCATTGCCGATCGCGACGACGGCGCCGGCGAGATGCGGGCGCCAGAGTTCGAGTGCGGCGGCGGATCGGGTGTTGCCCATCGTCCGGGCGAGCTCTGGCGTTTCGGGCGCGTGGAGCGTGCAGACGATGCGGTTTTCGGCGGGCAGTCGGGCGCGCGTGATGCCTTCGGTGACCATGCGGGCGTCGCAGAGGATCGGCGCGCCGGCTTGCAGCGCGCGGCGGGCTTCGACGGCGAAGTTGGGCGAGAAGCGGAGGTGCTGGGCGAGGCCTACCAGCCCGGCCGCGTGGATCATGCGGACGGCGACCGGCTCTTCGTCGGGCGAGAACCGGGCGAGGTCGGCTTCGGCGCGGATCATCGCGAAGGACTGGCGGTAGATCGCCGCGCCGTCGTTTTCATAGGCGTACGGCATTCAGGCGGCTCCGAACTGGGCGAGGATCTGCGCGGCGTCGAGGCCTGCGCGGGAAGGTGGCGCGCCGACACGCGCGTCGAAGGCGAGGTCGTAGCGACCGTCGCGCCCCGTCAGCGTGACGTCGGCGGGGGCGGCGCGCGCGCATCCCTTGGCGCATCCGGAGACGTGGAGCCGGCCGGTGACTTGGGGGGCTAGGCGGTGTGCGAGGCTGCGAGTTTCGACGGTAGCTTGCGGACAGGCCGGTGCGCCGACGCAGGCATCCGTGCGGAGAAGCGGCGAGGATGGATCGGTGATGAAGTCCGCTGGGTCCGGCTGCACCCGGAGCTTGGCAGCCGTTTCGCAGATCGCGATGTGCCAGGGTGTCAGGCGGACCGCCTCGACGGCGGTTTCTGTTTCGAGGAAGCGGCTCAGTGCCGTCGCCGAGACCCGACCGAATGGCAGACCGAGCGCGACGCCGAGAGGGTGCAGGCCAGGTTGGAGCCTGTACACCGATGGTGCCGGGGACGTGATGCCGGCAGCCCAGTCCGGAAGGGGCGCGTCGTGTCGTGCCATGCGACCGCTCGCGGCGCCGCCGCTGCCCACGAACCAGCGGGCTAGCGCGATCAGGTGGTCGATTTCGGTGCCAGGCGACAGCGGCGTGCCGCGCTCGCGACCGTCTGGGCGCAGGATCAATTGACCGGATGCGGCGCGTTCGATGCGGAAGTCGGCGGGAGCGTCCTGCAGCGTCGGCGTGACGCCAGCGTCGATCGCGAAACCGACCTTGCCGGGAAGATCCGGCAGCTCCGACAGGCGGGCGCGCAGCTCTTCGGCGATGCGGTGGGTGTCGTCGCCGGCGCGCCAGTCAGGTGCGACGAGGATGTTGGCGCGCGCCTCTCGGGTCTGGTCCCGGTCGATCAGGCCGAGATCGAGAAGCGCGTCGATCAGCGCGCGCCAGCTATCCTCGCGGACGCCGCGAATCTGCAGGTTGGCGCGGGTGGTGGCGTCGATCTGGCCGTTGCCGTGCCGCGTCGTGGCTTCGGCAAGGCCCAGAAGTTGCGCGCGGGTCAGGCGACCGAGCGGGGGGCGGACGCGAACGAGCAGGCCGTCGCCGGCCATCATCGGGCGCCATGCGTCGGGGCACCAGCCCTTGACGACGAACGCGGTCATGCCGGCAGGTCCAGCGCTGCGAGGATCGAGTTGCGGCGGGTCGGCCACAGGTCCGCGGCGTGGAGCGCGGCGAAGCGCGCCTGCATCGCCGCGAGCGCGCCGGGATTCGCCTCGGCGAGGAAGGCTTGGACGTCGTCGCGGCCTAGCGTGGCGTCGTAATAGAGGTCGATCAGTTCGGGGCGGACCGCGCTGGCGAGATGGGCAAAGGCGCCGAGATGATCGAGCGTGGCGGCGATCTCCGCACCGCCGCGGAAGCCGTGGCGCATCATGCCGTCGACCCAGTGTGGGTTTGCGGCGCGGGCGTGAATCACGCGGGCGATTTCCTCCTTGAGCGGGCGGGCCTTGGCCTGGGTCGGGTCTCTCGCGTCGAGATGGTAGATGGTGGCGTTACCCCCGGCGACCGATTGCGCGGCGGCGAACCCTGCCTCGTGCGCGGCATAGTCTGCGGCGAAAAGGAGGTCGGTTTCGGGCAAATCCTGGACGTGGACGAAGGCGTCGGCGGCGGCGACACGGTCGCGGATGCCGATGGGGTCGAAGTTGCCTTGGCGCCCTCCCCCATCTGTGTCGAGCGCGTGGCTCGACGCCGACAGCCACGCCTGGCCCGCGGCGAGGCGCGCTTCCGGCGTGTAGGTTTCGGCGGCGTCGCCCATGCTCAGGCCGTAGCGGCCGGGTTCGGGACCGTAGACACGGGCGGTGGAGGGTTTCCCGACGAACGGGTTCCAGTCCTGCGGTTCGTCGCGTGCGGCGAGCGCGCGGACGGTCTGGCCAAACATTGTGCAGAGCGTCGGGAAGGCGTCGCGGAACAGGCCCGACACGCGCAGGGTCACGTCGATCCGCGGACGGTCGAACTTGGCAAGTGGAAGGATTTCGACGCCTGTCACGCGGTCGGACTGCATATCCCACACCGGTTCGGCACCAAGCAGGTGGAGTGCCATAGCGAACTCCTCGCCGGCGGTTCGCATCGTCGCAGACGCCCAGAGGTCGACGATGATATTGCAGGGGTAGTCGCCGTGGTCCTGGAGGTGACGGCGGACGAGTTCGTCAGCGAGTTTGATGCCTTGGGTGTGGGCGGCGCGCGACGGGACTGCGCGCGGATCGGTCGTATAGAGGTTGCGGCCGGTCGGGAGGACGTCGGCGCGGCCTCGCCACGGGGAGCCTGACGGGCCGGGTGCGATGCGTTTGCCCTGGAGTGCGGACAGGAGCCCGGCGCGTTCGGCGGCGCCGTGCTCGCCGCGGCCGTAGATGTGGAGGCCGTCGCCATACTGGCTTTCCTTCACATCGCAGACGAACGTGTCGATGCGGGTGATGGCGTCCGCCTGTGACAGCGCATCGTCGAGGCCGAGTGTGGCGGCGAGGCCGGTGGCGGTGGCTTCGTCGCGGATGTCGCGTTGCAGTCGGTCGCGGCGCGCCGGATCGAGGCCGTCCGCGTTGGAAAATTCGTCGAGCAGCGCTTCGAGGCGGCCGAGGCCGGCGCCGGTGCGCGTGCGCTCCAGCGGCGGCGGGACGTGGCCGAGCGTGACCGCGCCGATGCGGCGTTTGGCCTGGGCTGCTTCGCCGGGGTCGTTGACGATGAACGGGTAGATGACGGGCATCGCGCCGGTGAGCGCTTCGGGCCAGCAGGCGTCGGACAGCGCGACCGACTTGCCGGGGAGCCATTCGAGCGTGCCGTGCGCGCCGACATGGATCAGCGCGTCGGTGCCGCGCGTGCGGAGCCAGAGGTAGAACGCGACATAGGCGTGGCAAGGGCAGCGCGAGAGGTCGTGATACTCTTCCGCGCGGTGCTCGGTTCGACCGCGTTCGGGCTGGAGGGCGACGAGCGCCCCGCCCCGGTCGATCGCGGTGAAAGCGAAGTCTTCAGTTGGATCGCCCCAGGTTTCCTGAAGGTCCTTGCGGAGGACTTCAGGGAGGTGCGCGAGGGCTTTGCGGTACTCGGCGAGCGGCCAGTGAATGCGCGAGGTAGCCAGATCGGTTGCGTCGGGCGTGATCGCGTAGCCGGCTTCGGTGAGGTCGGCGAGGATCGCCTGCGTGGAGGCGAGTGCGTCGAGACCGACGGCGTGCGCCATCTGGTACGTCTTGCCGGGGTAGGTCGAGAGGACGATCGCGATGCGGTGGTCGGCGACGGGTTTGCTGGCAAGGTTCGTCCAGGCTTCGATCCGCGCAGCGATCGCGGTGATGCGCGCGGGGTCGGCGCGGTGTTCGCGGCGGGTGTATTCGAGGTCGCCGTCCCTCGCGGCGGCTTCCTTGAAGCTGGCGACGCCGGCGAAGAGGCGGCCGTCCACTTCGGGGAGGACCACGTGCATGGCGAGGTCGGCGGGCGACAGGCCGCGTGTGGCGCCGGCCCAGGCGGCGCGGTCGGAGGTGGCCAGCGCGATCTGGAAGACGGGGACATCGGCGACGTCGAGTGGGGTCGTGTCACTCGCGCCGCGTGCGGAGAAGGCGGTGGCGTTGACGATCGCGGCGGGCTTCAAAGCTCGGACCCAGTGGCCCATCCAGCCGGCCGCATCCGGTGCCTTGAGCGAGGGCGCGAAGAGGCCGATGACGTCGAAGCCTCGCGCCGTCAGTTCAGCGTGGAGCGCTTCGATCGGGTGAAGATCTGCGGCGGTCAGGTAAGAGCGGTAGAATACGAGCAGCACGCGAGGGCAGTGCGCGTTGATTGCGAACGCGGCCGGGCACGTCACGCCGTCGTGCGGTTGCCAGCCGCCTACATCGGCGATCGCCCGGACTCCGGTGACCGGGCCGGCATAGCAACCGGCGGCCAGCGCGAACTGCGCGAGTGCCGCCTGCGCCGCAACCGCGCCGCCGGTGTCGCAGAGATGCGCCAGGCGGCGCAGCGTCGACAGCGGGATCGTCGAAGCGGCGTCGAGGCGCGTGTCGATCCGGCCGTCTGCGGCAAGGACGGCGAGCGCTATGCCCTTCTCGCGTGCGAGGTTTTCGACCTGTTGCAGGCCGTAGCTCCAATAGGAGCGGCCCCCGATCAGCCGAATCAGGATGCCCTTCGCGCCGGCCAACGTTTGCTCGACATAGGTGTCTACCGAGAGCGGGTGCTGGAGCGCGGTCAGGTTCGCGAGGCGTAGCGACGGCAATCGGCTTCCGGCGGCGTCCGCACGTCTCCAGCCTGCGGCGAATGCGCCGAGGTCACCGTCGGAGAAGGAGAGGACGACGAGATCCGCGGGGGATTGGGCGAGATCCTGTGGGACCGCGCTTTCTTCCAGCCCGTGGGTCTCGCGGAAGACGACGTGCATTGTGGGTCAGGCGTCCAGCGCGGCCTTGATGCGGGCCTCGTCGATGCGGTCGTGCTCGGCGATGACCACGAGTTGCGTGCGGCGCGGTTCGCCTGCGCGCCATGGACGGTCGTACTGCGTGCGGACGCGGGCGCCGACGGCCTGGACGAGCAGGCGCATCGGCTTGCCGGCGACCGCCGCGTAACCCTTCACGCGAAGGATGTCGGCGCTGCGGGCGAGTGCCTCGATCTTCGCGGTGAGGTCGGCGGGGTCGGCGATCTCGCCCAGCTCGATGACGACGCTGTCGAAATCGTCATGCTCGTGATCGTCCTCGCCATCGTGGTGCGAGGGGCGGCTGGCGATGTCGTCCTCGGCAGCGGCGTTGAGGCCGAGGATCACGCGGGGATCGATGATGCCATCGGTCAGGTCGATGACCGGGAGCGGCCGTGCGGACTCGGCGGCGATCACCGCGCGCGCCTTGGCGACGCCTTCGGGCCCGGCGAGGTCGACCTTGGTCAGGAGCACGAGATCGGCGCAGGCGAGCTGGTCCTCGAACACTTCGGACAAGGGCGTTTCGTGATCGACGCTCGGGTCGGCGGCGCGCTGGGCGTCAAGCGCGGCGACGTCTGGGGCGAAGCGACCGGCGGCGACCGCCTCTGCATCGGCCAGTGCGATGACGCCGTCGACGGTGATGCGCGAGCGGATCGCGGGCCAGTCGAACGCCTTGAGCAATGGCTTGGGCAGCGCGAGGCCGGACGTCTCGATCAGGATGTGGTCGGGCCGTGGGTCGAGCGCGAGCAGCGTCTCGACGGTGGGGATGAAGTCGTCCGCCACCGTGCAGCAGATGCAGCCATTGGCCAGCTCGACGACGTTTTCGGCCGGGCAATCGGGGATGGCGCAGCCCTTGAGGATATCGCCGTCGATGCCGAGCGTGCCGAATTCGTTGACGACGACCGCGAGGCGGCGGCCGTTCGCGTTGCGGATCAGGTGGCTGATGAGCGTCGTCTTGCCGGCACCCAGGAAGCCGGTGACGATGGTGACGGGAACCTTTGAAAGATCGGACATGATTATTTCCTCGACGTCTGAAGCATACGCACGCACGACCGGACGGCCGCACGCGTTCGTCGCTCAGACGGAGTACCGTGCCGCGATCATCCCCTGGATCGTAGCAAGAGCGACCATTGCGCTGGCAGGTCTCCTGGCTCGCGGGTCGAGGCTCGACGTACGCCTTCCCAGGTTTCCCCAGTGGCTGCCCTCCGAAACGAAGGGCGTGTGCGTCTCGCTCACCGCTTACAGTTGCAGGGACAGCCGCGGCATTGGGAGGACATCCTCCCGCACCGCATTCCCATTCAAGCCCTTCCGGGCACCGGCGCGATCTGTGAGGTTCGGTGAAACCGAGCCTCGGGGGTTGGGTTAGAGGAATTCCGGGGGCGTGCCAATTCGCATATCGCTAGTTTTCGATCCTCCCCCGCCAGGGGGAGGTGGCACCGAAGGTGACGGAGGGGGCGGACACGCAACACAGGTGATCGCCGCGGGGAGCGCGCACGGCAAGCGGGGCCGACCCCCCCGACCCGCGG